>DATBEZ010000042.1:0-42956 GCA_036558745.1 Acidimicrobiia bacterium | reverse complement strand
CCTGAGCTTCGCGGTGATCGCGCTCTACTGGCTGGTGCATCACCGCATGTTCCACTGGATCCGGCGCATCGACGGTACCGCGATCACGATCAACCTCGTCCTGCTCTCGTTCGTCGCGATCCTGCCGTTCCCGACCGACCTGCTGGGCCGGTACGGCGACACGCCCGTCGGCACGATGACGTACGCGGCGGCGATCGCAGCGGTCGGCGCGACGTCATCGACGCTCTGGTGGTACGTGAGCCACGCGCCGGGCCTGCTCAGGCCGGACACGCCGCCGCGCTACGTCCGCCACGGGCAGCTCCGGGCCCTGGCCGCGACGGCGGTGTTCGCGCTGTCGATCCCGGTCGCGCTGTGGAGCGTCGTCGTCGCGCAGTGCATGTGGCTCCTGCTGATCCCGGCCCGCATGGTCCTGAGCCGGCGGTTCGGCAGCCTCTACGCGGCGCCGAACGTCACACGTTGAAGAGCGGGCGCAGGCTCGGCGCGCCGGTCGCGGCGCCGAGCAGCGGCAGCCCGAGCATCTCCTCGGTCGCGCGCAGCAGCGAGTAGTGGCTCACCGGTGTCGTCACGACCGTCCCGGCGGGCACCGACGGCGCGACGACCATGTTCGGGATCGGCGTGTCCTCGTCCCACACCACGAAGACCGCGGTGTCGCCGCGCCGGTACGACGGGCTCGCGACGATGCGGGGGACGAGTTGGGAGAGGAACGCATCGCCCGTCGCGACCGCGCAGTCGTGGGTGTCGTTGCACAGGTTCGGGGTCACGAAGCTGAAGGTCGGCAGCGTGTCGGTGTTCAGCGCGTCGACGAACGCACCCGCGGTGGCCGAGCCCATCGGGATGTCGTCGGTCGCGCACGCCGTGCGATCGCCGGGGGCCCAGAAGTAGAGCGCGGGGTTGTGCTTCGGCGCGTAGCGCGTGCCCGTGTTCGCGCAGTTGCCGCTCATGCCCTCGGCGTACGAGCGCTCGGTGCCACCGGCCGCGCGCACCTGCCGGAACAGGTTGTCCGCGGTCGTGCTCACGGTCGCCGACGGCGCGGCGTCGCCCGCGAACGGGTTCAGCGCCGAGCCGGCGAGGCCCGATGTCGCGCCGATGTAGCTCGGCTCGGACGGGAACTGGCTGCCGGCGTCACCCCAGTGCGTCGCCGAGCCGCAGGCCCGGGCCAGCGCGGTCTCGTACGGCGCCGACGGGTTGCCGATCACCTGGCTGTAGCTCTTGTTCTCCATCCAGATCCAGATCACGTGCGCGTACCGGCCCGGGGGTGCCGCGTTCGTGCCGCACACGGACGGATCGACCGGTGGTGTCGTCGCGGGCGGGTGCGTCGTGGGCGGGCTGGACGCGGGCGGCTTCGTCGCCGGCGGTGGCGACGTGACCGCGCCGGGCTTGGCGAACGGGTGGAGCGCGCCGAAGCCGTCGAGGACGTAGCCGCTCCCGTCGGCGAACAGCGCGGCCGAGCGCGCGATGTCCCACCCGTGCCAGTACGGCACGTGTGTGGGAAGCGCGGGACGCCCGTGGCCGGGGAGCGCGAACGGGTGCAGGCCACCGAACCCGTCGAGGACATAGCCGCCGGTGCCGTCACCGCGCAGCACGACACCGCGCGCGATGTCCCAGTTCCGCCAGTACGGTCCGCCGACGGGCTTCGGTGGTGCCGCGTGGCCGCGCAGCCCGAACGGGTGCAGCCCGCCCCACGCGTCGACGACGTACCCGCCGTGGCCGTTGGGCAGCAACGCGACACCACGCGCGACCGACCACCCGCGCCAGTACGGCGCTCCCGTCGGGCGCGCGGGCGCGGTATGGCCGGGCATGGCGAACGGGTGCAATGCGCCCCACGCGTCGAGGACGTAGCCGCCGCTGCCGTCGGGGAGCACCGCCATGCCGCGGGTCAGGTCCTCGCCCCGCCAGTACGGCGCGCCGCGCAGCGCCGACGCGGCCGCGTTGCCGTGCAGCCCGAAGCCGTGCGCGCCGCCGAACCCGTCGAGCACGTAGCCGCCCTTCGCCGACGGCAGCAACGCGACCGCGCGTGCGATGTCCCACCCGCGCCAGTAGGGCATCCGCGTCGACGGCAGCGACGGCATCGCGCTCGCGGCCGACGTGCCCTGTCGAACGGTGGCCACGCAGGCCGGCGCCACCAGCGCGAGGAGAACCGCGAGGAGCACCGGCAGGCGACGCATCTCCGTGGTCTCGGCGCGATCCACCGCCGGGTAAAGCACCACGACGAAAGCGCAGGTCCCGCCGCTACGATCTCGCCGTGCTGCCCACGGATGACGCGCGTCACACGGCCGGCGCCGCGCCCGGGTGGTGCGAATCGTGGTACTTCGACTTCGCGACCGCGGGCGGGACGGGCGGCGCGGTGCAGCTCGCGCTGTGGCCCCACGACGCGCGGGCCTGGTACTGGGCGTGCTTCGTCGAACCCGGTCAGGGTCCCGTGCTCGTGCGCGACCAGGACGTCGGATTGCCCCGCGCGCCGTCACTCGAGATCCGCGCCGAGGGGTTGTGGGCCGAATGCGTCCTCGAGGCCGCGTTCGAGCACTGGAGCCTCGGCCTCGAAGCGTTCGGCGTGCGGCTCGACGATCCGCTCGACGCGTTCCGGGGTGAGCGCGGCGAGCGACTCCCGATCGGTCTCGACCTGTCGTGGGAAGCCACGGTCCCGGCGCATGCTCCGGATGTCGAGGGCCGCGCGACCGACGGCTACGTGCAGGCGGGCCGGGTGTACGGCGATGTGCTGGTGGGTGACCGGCGCATCGACATCGACGCGCGCGGGCTGCGCGCGCACACGTGGGGCGAGCCGTGCTGGTTGGACCCGCCGTGGTGGTGGGTCGGCGCCGCGACCGACGACGGCGGCGCGTTCTCGCTCGTGACGTTCGGCGAGGACAGCCCGATCACGGGCACACATGTCACCGTGGGTGAGGAGCACACCGAGGTCGACGTCGTCGCGTGGGCGCCGCTCGCCGTCGACCGTCGCGACGGCAGCTCGAAGCAACTGTGGCGCGCGCTCTGCAACGTCCGGGGTCCCCGGGTGAACGGCCCGGGATGGGCAGCATGGATGCCCGCGACCACGGAGCAACGACCCGCGGATATGGAGGGCAGATGACGATCGACCTGCGCGACCCCCGGCAACTGACGCGCGTCCTTGCACGCGGCCGGCTCATCATGGGGCTCACCGCCGTGGTCCTGCCCCGGCTCGGCGGGTCGCTGCTCGGCGTCACGCCGCGCTCGGGCCCGGCGCGGTTCTACGTCCGTGCCGCCGGCATCCGTGACGCGCTGATCGGTCTCGGCATGGAGATGTCGGTGCGCGAGGGCCGGTACCCACAGGGCTGGGTGGGGATCGCGGGCGTGGCCGACGCCGGCGACGCGCTGGCTGCGCTCGTCACCCGCGGCCTGACGACGCGCGGTCGCATGCTGTCGTTGTTCGCGACGGGTTCCGCCGCGGTGCACCTGCAGCTGGCGCGCCAGCTCGACGAGCTCGACACCGCCGAGGGCGGGCTCGGCGGTGCACCGCCCGACATGTCACCGATCTAGACCGAGACCGCGTCCTCGAATCGCGGCCGCAGCGGCATGCCGCTTCGGGTGCCGTCGGGCTTCACGCCGAGGACCTGGTTCACCTGGATCGTGTTCGCGTCGAAGTTGACCGCCGACGCAGCCATGTAGAGCCGCCACACCCGCGCGCGCGGCGCGCCGACCTCGGCGACGGCCGCGGCCCAGTCCCGCTCGAGGTTCCGCACCCACGCGCGCAGCGTCAGCGAGTAGTGCTCGCGGAGGCTCTCCATGTGGCGGGCCTCGAATCCGCTCTGCTGGAGCGCGGTCGTGACCGCACCGACCTCGTGCAGCTCGCCGTCCGGGAACACGTAGCGGGCGATGAACCCGCGCGGCGACACGCGAGGCTTCCGGCCGTCGGGCCGGCTGATCGCGTGGTTGAGGAGACGGCCGCCGGGGCGCAGCAACGAGAGCAGCCGGTCGAAGTAGACCCGCAGCATCTTCAGACCGACGTGCTCGAACATGCCGATCGAGCTGATCGCGTCGTAGGGGCCGTCGTCGACGTCGCGGTAGTCCTGGACCCGGATCTCGACCCGATCGCTCAGCCCGGACTCGGCGACGCGCTTCGACGCGAGCTCGGCCTGGCGGCGCGACAGCGTGACGCCGACCGCGTGAACGCCGTGGTGCTGGGCGGCGTGGATGACCATCGACCCCCACCCGCATCCTACGTCGAGCAGGCGCATCCCCGGTTCGAGCCCGAGCTTGCGGCACACGAGCTCGTGCTTCGCGGCCTGCGCACGTTCCAAACCGACGTCCGGATCAGCCCACACCGCGCAGGAGTATGTCATCGACGGGCCGAGCACGATCCGGTAGAAGTCGTTCGAGACGTCGTAGTGGTGCGCGATCGCGGCCGCGTCGCGCTCCTTGCTGTGCAGACGGCCGTGCAGTCGCGCCTCCTCCGCGGGAGGACGGATCGGTCGCAGCCCTGCGAGACCGACCACTTTCAACGCGTGCAGCCACGTGCGCGGCTCCATGCGCAGCGAAGTGATCTGCTCGCGCAGCGCGAGCGCGTCGAAGATGTCGCCTTCGATCTCGATGTCACCGGCGACGTATGCGCGGCCGAACCCGAGCTCGCCCGGGGCGGTGACGATGCGCCGCACCGCGTCCGGTGAGCGCACGACGAGCTTCGCCGGTGCGTCGGGTGGACCCGTCCGGCTTCCGTCGTACGCCTCGACCCCGATCGGCAGATCGGAACCGAGGACCTCTTCGACCAGCGTCGCGATCGGCATGCACAAAATGCTACGCGCATCGGGCCTAGAAATCGATCGACGACAGCTCCGGGATCCAGTGGCCCGCACGCGTGCACGCCTCGCGCCAGCGGTCACGATCGAGCACCCGCCGCGGCTGCACACGTGCCCTCGGTGTCCACGAACGGGCGATCTCGTCCTCGTCGCGCCACACCCCGATCGCGAGGCCGGCCAGGAACGCGGCGCCCACGGTCGTGGCCTCGAGGACGGGAGAGACCTCGACCGGTCGCTGCGTCGCGTCGGCCAGCGCCTGGACGAACGTGGAGTTCGCGCTCATCCCGCCGTCTACCCGCAACGCGTCGATGATCACGCCTGCGTCGGCTTCCGCCGCTTCGAGCAGGTCCGCGCCGCGGTGCGCGACGCCTTCGAGCACCGCACGGACGATCTGCGGACGGCCGGTGCCGCGCGTGACGCCGAGCAGCGTGGCGCGGGCGCCGTGGTCCCAGAACGGGGTCCCGAGCCCGAGCAGCGCGGGGACGAACCACACGCCGTCCGTGTCGTCGCACGCGGCCGCGACCGCGTCGGATTCCGCCGCCGACCCGATGAGGCCGAGGTCGTCGCGCAACCACTCGACGTTGCTCCCCGCCGCGAGCATGACCGCCTCGAGACCCCACACGTCGCGCCCGCCGCGGCGCCACGCGATGATCGGGAAGGTCCCCGCGCGACCGCGCGTCGAGAAGCGCGGCCGCTCGGCGAGACATACGTCGAGCATCGCGCCGGTTCCGAAGGTGATCTTGGCCGTCGCGGGGAGGACACAACCCTGACCGACGAGCGATGCCTGCTGGTCGCCGATCATCGCCGCGATCGGCGGTGCGCCGGGTAGCGCGCCGGCCGGACCGACGATGCCGCTCGAGTCGACGACGCGCGGCAACGACGACGTCGGGATCCGCAGCGTCTCGAGCACCTCGGTCGACCATCCCGATCCGTCGGCGTTCCGCAGCCCCGTCACGCCCGCGTTGGTCGCGTCGGTCACGTGCAGCGCGCCGTCGGAGAGCGTCCACGCGACCCACGTGTCGACCGTGCCGAAGCACAGGTCGCGCTCCCTGGCCGGATCGTGCTGGTCGAGCAGGTACTCGAGCTTGGTCGCCGACGCGTTGGGCGCGACCCGCACCCCCTTGCCCTGGAGCTCGAGGCACCGGCCGACCGTGCGAAGATCCTGCCAGCCCAGGCCCGGACCGACGGGCGCACCCGTCTCGCGGTCCCACACGATCGTGGTGCAGCGCTGGTTCGCGATCCCGACCGCGTCGACGCCGCCGTGACGCTCGAGCGCGGTGCCGGCGGCGTCGAGCACGGCGCTCGCGAGTGCGGCCGGGTCGAGCTCGACGAGGCCCGGGAACGGCGACGACGGCAGCAGCGGCACCGCGTGCTCGGCCACGACCGTGCCGTCGCCGGCGACGATCGATGCCCGGACCGAGCTGGTGCCGACGTCGACGACGAGGATCGACACCGTTACCAGCCCGTGTCCCCGAACGGATCGGGGAGGCCGAGCTTCCCGGGATTGAGGATGCCGTGCGGGTCGAGCGCGAGCTTCGTGCTCACGAGGACGTCGTACGCGTCGCCCAGCGCCGCGCGCACGTAGCGACTCCGGTTCAGGCCGACGCCGTGGTGGTGGCTCAGCGCCGCGCCGGCCGCGAGCGCGGCGTTGGTGCCTGCGTCCCACGCGGCGCGGTAGTAGGCGTCGTGGTCGCCGTCGGGTGGCGCGCCCGCGAAGGTGAAGTAGGTGCACGCACCGTCGGAGTACGAGTGGGACAGGTGCGCCGACGCGACGAGCGTGCCCTCGACGCCGCTGATCGCGGCGGTGGTCCGCTCGTACACCGACGGGCAGTCGCGCCAGGTCGCGGCGACCTCCATCGTGTCGACGACGAGGCCCCGGCGGATGTTGCGCTCGAGCGCGGACACGTCGTTGCGGTGCTCGAACCACGCACGCACGAGCGCGTCGTCGAGGGGCTCGGCCGTCGCGCATTCCTGCGCGACCACGGCCATGGTCGCGTCCGCGATCGTCTCGTCGGCCTCGTCGTGCACGAGCAGCACGTGGCGCGCACCGGTCTGGTAGTTGCGGTCACCCTCGATCGCGTCGTAGAGGCGCAGCACTGCGGGCCGGGCCCCGCGTCGCAGGATGCGCCGGCACGCGTCGATACCGTCGGCGAACGACGCGTAGCCGTACGCGGCGTCGCGGAAGTACGTGGGTGCGGGATGGACCCGCACACGCGCGCCGGTGATGACGCCGAGGGTCCCTTCCGAGCCTACGAAGACCTGGGTCAGGTCGGGGCCGACCGCGGCGCGCGGCGCACCGCCGGTGTGGACGACGCGGCCGTCGGCCAGCACGACGTCGAGGCCCACGACCATGTCCTCGATCTTGCCGTACCGGGTGGAGAGCTGCCCGGCCGACCGGCACGCGAGCCAGCCGCCGACGGTGGAGAGGTCCATCGACTGGGGCCAGTGCCCGGTCGTCACCCCGTGATCGGATTGGAGGGTCTCCTCGAGCCACGTGCCGAAGGTGCCCGCGCGCACGTCGAGCACGAGTGAGGTGTCGTCGACGTCGACGATCCCCGACAGCTCGGTGAGGTCCACGACGACGCCACCGTGGACCGGCACGCTCCCGCCGCACACGCCGCTGCGCCCCGCGGCCACCGTCACCGGCACCCGCGACTCGTTGCAGCGGGCGAGGACCTCCGCGACCTGCGGCGCGTCCTGCGGGCGGACCACCGCGCCTGCGAGCGCGGGCACCGCACCCTCGAGCGCCCAGGCGATGCCGATCGGCCACCAGTCGCGACTCGTCTCCGCGACGACGTCGTCGGCGCGTTCCACGGCGCAGACGCCTTCCAACCGTTGCAGGAACGTGTCGTCGAGCTCGACACGCGCACCGTGCAGGTGCGCGTGCACGGTGCCGCGTTCGCGCGCGAGCTCGACCGGTGGCGTGGGCCGCCCGGAGCGCGCGCTCACGTGCCGATCGACGAGTCGATCGCGGTCTCGGGCAGCTCGGCCCGATCCCGCTCCGCCGCGACCGTCTGCCGGTACGTCGCCACTTCGTCGGCCTCGCGCTCGGCCGTCCACCCCAGCTCCTGACCGACGAGTCGCGCGACGTCGGCCGCGGCCCGCGCCGACGCGTCGCGGCCGAGCAGGCGCGCGCGTGTACGCCGGCTCAGCACGTCGTCGAGGGTGCACGCCATCTCCTCGCGCACCGCGTAGAGCGCCTCGGCCCGCAGGTACGGCAGCCCGGGGACCAGCGACTCCCCGAGCTCGGGCCGCCCCTCGATGAGCGCGCTGACGGCCGCGCCGAGCGTGCCGTAGCGGCCGCCCAGGTGCTCGTGGCGGCTCGGCTCGGGCCCGGCTTCACGGGGCTCGAAGCCTTGCGCGCCGAGCAACGGGAGGCGCTTCGTCCGGCTCCGGCCGCCGCGACCCAGCTCCTGGACGACCGCGTCGACCGCATCGGCGGCCATCGACCGGTAGGTGGTGAGCTTCCCGCCCGTCACCGTCACGACGCCGCTCGCCGAGCGCGCGACCGCGTGACGGCGCGACAGGTCGGCGGTGCGCGCGCTGTGCGCGGTGGCGAGCAGTGGCCGCAGCCCCGCCCACGTCCCGACGACGTCCGCCTCGGTCAGCGGCTCGGTGAGGGAGCGGTTCATGGCGTCGAGGAGGTACCGCACGTCGTCGTGGGTGCAGACCGGGTCGTCGACCGGGCCGTCGTAGTCGGTGTCGGTGGTTCCGATGTAGGTGAAGTCGCCCCAGGGCACGACGAAGATCGACCGGCGGTCCTTCGGCACCGGGACGATCGCCGCGATGTCGTTGCGCACCTTGGCCCACGGCACGGTCACGTGGACGCCCTTCGCGGGACGGATGGAGTGCGGGTGCGTGCCCTCGTCGAGCGCGCGCACGTCGTCGGCCCACACCCCGGCCGCGTTCACCACCGCGTCGGCGCGGATGTCGATGTCGTGTCCGTCCGCGTGCACGCGCGCGCCGCGCACGCGTCCACCCTCGTCCTTCGTGAGCGCGACGACGGGCGCGTAGTTCGCGATGGCGGCACCGTGCTCGACCGCCGCAGTGCGGGCGATGGTCAGCGTGAGCCGCGCGTCATCGGTCTGAGCGTCGTAGTAGAGGTACGCGCTCGCGAGTCGGTCGCCCGCGAGCGAGGGCATGTGCCCGAGCGCGGTCTCGCGGTCGATGCGGCGGTGGAGCTTGCCGATGCGCGCGCCGCCCGTGAGGTCGTACATCCACATCGCGCTGCCCATGGCCCGCGCGATGCGCCGGTCGATGATGCCGTCGCGGGTGAGGATCGGGATCAGGAAGGGCAGGACCCGCACGAGATGGGGCGCGTTGCGCAGCGCGATCTGACGTTCCCGGAGCGCGTCGTAGACGAGCCGGAACTCCCGTTGCTGGAGGTAGCGGATCCCGCCGTGGACGAGCTTCGAGGACTTCGACGACGTGCCGGACGCGAAGTCGTGGCGCTCCACCAGCGCGGTGCGCAGGCCCCGGGACGCGGCGTCGAGGGCCACGCCCGCGCCGGTCACACCGCCGCCTACGACGAGGACGTCGAAGTGCTCGTCGGCCAGGCGTGCGAGCGCGTCCGCGCGGACGAAGGAACCGCTCATAGGGGCACCCTACCTGCCGGTAACCCGCTTCGACCCCGGGTGTTCGCGGGTTGCGACCGGCCGCTTTGCTCGCCGCTCAGGCGTCGCTTCGCTGGAGCTGGGCCCGGGCCTCGTCGACGGGGTACGAGCGCCGGGCGTCGCGCTCGACCGGGTCGAGGGGGAGCCACGCTCCGGCGTCGACGCGGTAGCGGGTCGCGAGCTCGAAGCGGACCTGCACCGCCATGCCGTCGGCGCCCGAGCGCCGCTCGTACACGTGGGTCACGCTGGAGCGCTCGGGAGCGGGACGGCCGAGGTCGGCGTCGACGTCGGGCGTGCCGTCGCCGAAGCGCCAGACGATCTGCGCGGGTCGGGCCTCGACGGTGACGGTCGTGCCGAAGCCGCTCACCGAGTCGGTCAGGGGCGTGCCGTCCCAGCCCGTCACCCAGTACCAGGTCTCGAGCCCGGTGAGGCCACGCGCATCGGGGTCGATGCCGATGCCCGCGTCGGGGAAGGGCAGGTCGCGCACGAGACGCTCGGCCAGCGCGCGCAGGGCGGCCGCGAGGTTGCCGCCGTTGAACTGCGACGGCGTCGCCCAGATCATCGTCACGTACGTGTCGTCGCAGTACACGTCGTAGGGCTTGGCGTCGGGCGTCGGGGCGACGCCCACGAACGAGGGCGCGTCACCGACGCCACCGGGAGTCGGGGTGACGACGACATCGGCCGGCACCCAGCGGCGGTGGCAGCCCGCGCCCCCGTGACCGCGGCCGGGGACGGGGCCGACCTCCACCCAGCTCAGGTCGTGACCGAGCTGGACGTGCGCGCCGGTCGGGTTGGTGTCGACGTCGACCTGGGTGGCCGCGGCGGCCATCGGCGTCGCCGCGCTCACCACGGCGACGAGCATGCCGGCCAGCACGCCGACGAGGGCCCCGAGCAGTGCGGTGATCCGAACGCCGGGCGCGTCGGACGCACGTCTCGCACGCGCCTGGCCCGCCGCCATGTCCGCCACACCCCGCCGTCCGTGGTCCACCGAGCGCTCCACCCGCCGTGCACCCGATCCCGTGGGCGCGGCTCCCGCCGGGGAAGCTTGTCCACCGGTCGCCGCCGTGGGGCAACGACCTCGCGGCGACGACCGGTGGCCGGTCGCCGCAGGATAGGGACATTGCACCCGTCGGGCAAGAGGATGCGCGAACGCGCAGAGTATCCGCGAAGCACCCCGATTCCCGCATCGGGAGCAGGGGGTTCAGGCGACGGTGCCGGGGCCGCCGTCGTCGGTGACGACCGGGTTGCCCGCCGCCGCCCACGCCTGCATCCCGCCCGCGAGGTTCACCGCGTCGAAGCCCCACGAGACGAGCGCGGCGGTCACCCGCCCCGAGCGCGCGCCGCTGCGGCAGATCGCGACGATGGCGCGGTCCCGCGGCAGCTGCTCGCGCGCGGCCGTGACCTGACCCATGGGCAGGAACGTCGCGTCGGGCGCGTGACCGGCGTTCCATTCGTCGGGCTCGCGCACGTCGAGGAGGAGCGCGCCGTCGTCGAGACGCCTGCGCGCCTCTTCGACGTCGACCTGAGGGATCGCGTCCTTGTCGGGCATCGCCGACGACGCTACCCGAGCAGCGCGGCGCACCCGCCGCGTTCCTCAGGCGCCGTCGGTCTTGGCCGCGCGCTTCTTCGCCGCCGCGCTCTTCTTGGGCGTGCCGGTGGTGCGGGTCGCCTTCTTCTTCGTCGCGGTCGACTTGATCACGGTCGAGGCCTTCTTCACGGGCGTCCGCTTCGCGCTTGCGCCCCCGGACATAGCGGTCTTGTTCGCGCCGCTCGCCTTTTTCGCCGCACCGGGCGCCCGCTTCGCCGTGCCTGCCTTGGCGCGCTTCCTCGCGGCCGCCTTCTTCGCAGGCGCGGCGTTCGCGGCCCCGGCTGCGTCGACGCCGCCCGCCTGCGCCCGCGCCGCGGTCGCGGCCTTCTTCGGAGCTCCCGCCGCCTTCTTCGCGGCCGCCTTCTTGCCAGGTGCGCGCTTCGCGGCGCTGCGCCGCCCGGGTGGTTCGACCTGCATCTCGGCGTCCACGGTCTCGGGCGAGGCGGCACCCGAGATGCGCGCGAAGCCCGGCAGCGCGAGCTCGATGCCGCGCCGCGGCGCGTCGACGGCCTGCACGACGAACGTGCGCGTCGATGCCCGCTGCAGGACGTCGCGGGCGCGGTTCGGCGGCGGGTCGCCCATCGCGGTGAGCGGCACGTAGGCCCGCACACCGTCGGCACTCACGAAGGCGCCGTGCGAGGCGAACTCCTCGACGGTGCCTTCGAGCTCCGCGCCGAGCGGGTGGTTGATGACGAACATCAGGAACGGGTGCGGGTCGTTCACCGCGCCGGGCGGCGGCCCTTCACGACGCCGGCGACGACGGGTGCTGGAGGGCGGCGGCGCGAGCGCGTCGGCGGTCGCGGCCGCGATCGCGGCGGTCACCGCCTTGTCGGCCTTTGCCTCGCGCGCCGCGACGCGCACCGCGCGGTGGCTCTTCGGTCCGCGCACGGGCGAGCGGAGCGAGAAGATCCACCCCACGCCGGGCACCGGCTTGCCGCCGATCAGGCGTCCCGGCTCGAAGAGCCACTCGTACTCACCGTGGAATTCCTGGAACGAGTCGTTCGACACGACGGTGCCGCCGGTGCGGTTCGCGATCTGGAGCAGGAAGCCGTCACCGCGGCCGATCGCGCCGGCCGGCGGCGAGACGAGCTCGCCTGCCGCCTCTGCGGCGTGGAACGGGGGCTGCTCCTTCTTGTCGATGCGATGCTCGAAGCTCGCGTCGACGACGACGGTGATCGTCGCGTCCGATTGCTCGGCGCGCAGCGCCGCGACCGCCTCGCGCAGCTGCGCGAAGCTCGGCATCGTCCGGCCTTCGGTGGCCAGGTTCGACCCGTCGACGACGAAGTGCGGTCGCGCCATCAGGCGTCCTCGGCCACGAGCTCGGCGGCCATCGCGCGCAGCAGCTTGTAGTCGGCCTTGCCCGCGGCCGAGCGTTGCAGGGATGGGACGAACAGCAGACGCTTGGGCGTCTTGTAGCCCGCGGTCCGGCTGCGGCAGTAGCTGCGGAGCTCCGCCTCGTCGAGCTCGCGCTCGGGAAGCGTCTCGACCAACGCGACCACCATCTCGCCGAGACGCTCGTCGGGCACGCCCACGACGATGCAGTCGAACACCGCGGGGTGGCTGCGCAGCACCAGCTCGATCTCCTCGGGATACACCTTCTCGCCGCCCGTGTTGATGCACGCCGAGCCCCGGCCGAGCAGGCGGATCGTGCCGTCGGGGTCGACCGAGGCCCAGTCGCCCGGGATCGAGTACCGCACGCCGTCGATCTCCTTGAACGTCGCCGCGGTCTTGTCCGGGTCGTTGTGGTAGCCGAGCGGGATGCGGCCGCCCACCGCGAGAAGGCCTTTCTCGTCCGAACCCGGCTCGACGAGCCTGCCCTCCGGCGTGACGACCTTGAGCCGGTCGTTGACCGCGAACCGGGCCGGTTCGATCGGACCGCCCGACTTCGTCTCGTTGCGCGTCATCAACCCCTCGGACGCGCCGAGCGAGTCGAGCAGCGTGACACCGGGCAGGTGCGCGAGCAGCCCGCGCTTCGTCTCCGGGCTCCAGGTCACGCCCGACGACGTGATCGCGCGCAGCGATCCGAGATCCCAGCGCTTCGGCTCCTCGTCGAGCGCGGCGAGCAGCGGACGCGCGAACGCGTCACCGACGATGGTCAGCACCTGCACGCCGTCGCGCTCGACCGCGTCCCAGATCGCGACGGCGTCGAGACCCGGACGGTCGATCAGCACGACGGTGCCACCGCCGCTCAGCGTCGACAGCGTGATGAACAACCCCGTCCCGTGCATGAGCGGACACGCGGGCAACGCGGTGGCCGCACGCTTGCCCGCGCGGATCGCGGCGAGGGGATCGGGTGGTTCGGTGCCCGGTCGCGCCATCTGCCACAGCGCGACGTAGAGGTCGTCGTTGCGCCACATCACGCCCTTGGGCATGCCCGTCGTCCCGCCGGTGTAGAGGAAGATCAGGTCGTCACCGCTCGGCGCGCGCGTGGTGGCCGGTCGGGTGGAACCGGAGACGATCTGCTCGTAGCCGTCGCCCGTCTCGACCACCAACGGCCGCCACGGCTCCGGGACCCGGTGCACCGCCATCCGGACCGGCGGTCCGAACTCGGGCTCGTGGACGAGCACGCGGGCACCGGAGTCCTCCAGCAGGTAGTGGATCTCCTCGGGCCCGTAGCGGTAGTTCACGTTCACCGGCGCGCATCCGAGCTTGAGCGCCGCGTAGAACGTCTCCAGGTACTCGGGGCGGTTCACCATGTCGATCGCGACGCGGTCGCCCGGGTTCATGCCGGCGCGTTCGAGGTATCCGGCCAGGCGCGCGGCCCGTGCCTCCAGCTGCGCGAACGTGACCCGACGGTCACCGCAGGCGATCGCGTCGCGTTCGGGTGCTTCCCGGGCGATCGCGTCCCAGACGGCGGCGAAGCTCCACTCGGACACGTCGAGAGACTACGCGGCGGCGCACCCGGTGGATTCGCTCCCGCGCTCAGTGACCGTTCGCCGAGAAGTGCTGGAGGTCGCGCGCGCCGCTCCAGTATCCGCCCCAGCCCCAGCCGATCGCCGCGAAGGATCGCACCACGAGGTCTCCGGGAGCGATCATTCCGGGGGCGTGCTGCGACCGGTCGACCCACGGGCGGCTGACGGCCAGCTTCACCGACCCGTCGGCGTGGATGTAGGGGTTGCGGAGCGGGTTCACGTCGACCGCGAGCCCGTACGCGTGCTCCGACCATCCCGAGCCGCCGTCGGGCGGGCGGCAGTTGAAGGCCGAGGTGTCGTCGGCGGCGACCGCGGCGTCGTCGTCACCGCCGTACGCGTCGACCGGCACCATCCGCTCGATGGGGAAGCGGGCGTCGAAGAGGCGCTGGAACACGCCCGCGAGCGCGCTCGCCCAGCGGGCGTTGACGACCAACCGTCCGGTGTGCACGGCGCCGTCGAAGCCCCAGTAGGTCATCGTCACGACCCGCAGACCACTCAGCGGGACGGGACAGCCGGGTCGCCACGACGCGGTCATCGTGGCCGCGGTCGCCGGGTCGATCATCGCGATCGACGCGTGGAAGGGGCTCGGCGTCGACGCGACGGTGCGGGCTCGCGCGGTCGTGGAGGTCGTGGCCGGAGCGTGGGTCGTCGTGGTGGCCGGCGCGTGGGTCGTCGTGGTGGTCGGCGTGGTGGTCGTCGTCGTGGTCGTGCTCGCGCGGCGTGGCGCGGCGTGGCGCCCCGACCCGCCGCCACACGCGCCCGCGACGAGGACGCCGATCGCGATCGCGGCCATGGCCACGCGCGGTCGTGTCACGGGCATGCGCACGGCGACGCGCCGCAACGCGGGCACCCGCGCGCGTAGCGCTCGATCGCGGTCTCGAGCGAGATCCCGAGCTGGCCGGCGAGCGACGCCACCCACGCGACGACGTCCCCGAGCTCGTGGATCTGCTCGTCACGCGAGCCCTTGCGCACCGCCTTGGCCAGCTCGCCGACCTCCTCGCACAGCCACGCGATGGTCGACGGGATCCCGCGCGCACTGTCGCGCGCGCCGTAGGTCCGGGCGATCACGTCCTGGAACGCGTCGAGCTCCACGTCAGCGGTCCCCGAGCTGTCGCTCGACCGCCGCCACCTTCGTGTGCATCGTGTCGTCGTGGCCGGGCCGGTAGTCGAGCTTGATCACGACGCTGACGCGTGGCGCCGCTTCCGCCACCTTCTCGACGCATTGCTGGATCACGTCCATCACGACGTCCCATTCGCCCTCGACGTTCGTGAACATCGCGTTGGTCTCGTTCGGGAGCCCGCTCTCGCGCACGATGCGCACCGCGTCGGCGACCGGTCCGCTCACCGAGTCGCCGCCACCCAAAGGCGTCACCGAGAACGCAGCCAGCATTGGACTCCTCCAGGGGTCGCGGGATCGCGACGATGCTACGGGCGCGCGCATACCCGCCTGCACTCGGGCGCGTCGCCGGCGCCCGCCGATCGTTCACTCCCGCTTCGGGCGGTTCTTCGGGTGCCTCGGATCGTCGGGCGGGACGAACGCGCGCTCTCCGCTGCCGGCGACGAGGGCCCAGCCGTCGCGGTGCTTGAGCCGATGGTGGAAGGCGCACAGGGGATCGCACTCGTCGAGCCGTGTGTGACCGGTCTCGCTGAACGGCTCGCGATGGTCGATCTCGACCCGCGTGCGCGGGCAGCCCGCGACCGTGCACCCCGGTGAGCTCCACGAGAGCGCCACGCGTTGTGCCGCGCTCGGCCCTCGGCCGAGGTGGGTCACGTGCAGCACGTCGACGCCCTCGGTCTCGGGCTTCCGTCGCTCGGCAAGGGCCACGAGCGCGTCGAACGCGTAGGTCTCGTGATCGTCGCGTCGCCCGTCGTGGCGGGCCGGCCGGAACACCGTGTCGATGATCGGCCTGAGCGCGCGCATCACCTTCGAGCCGTCCGCCACGGTCCCACGCGCGCTCAGGTTCCACGCTCCCTCGGCATCGGTCCACGTCCGCAGCCGCCGGTTCGTATGGTCCGTCGCTCGGTCGCCCCGCGGTCCTCACCGGCAGCGCGCGCTGGAAGCACCTCCTCGCGCAGCTCGGCGAACGACATGGTCTGCGCCTGCTTCAAGAGGGATCGTTCGGCCCGAGGATTGGCGCTCGCCGCGCCGACCACCACGTCGGCCTGCTCGGGCGAGAGCTCGCCCTTGCGCAGTGCGTCACCGGTCGCGGGCAGCGGCGGCGTGATCACCCTCGCCGCGCGCACGTGTAGGCGCCGTACGCGCCGCGCCGGAACGATCGGTCGATCACCTCGAACCCGGCGCGCTCGAGCATGAGCTCGAGCAGCCAGCTGTAGGTGCTGAACTCCGTACGCACGTGCTCCGCGAGCTCATCACCCGTGAAGCCGACCGCGGGATCGTCGACTGCGCCGTCGATCCAGGCCTCGATCCGTTCGTCGACCTCGTCGGGCGCGAAGTCGTAGACCAGGTCGTGCAGCCGGAGCACGCCGTCGGGCCGCAGCATCGCCGCGATGCGTCGCAGCGCGATCGCCTTCCAGAAGTCGGGGAGGTGGTGGAGCGCATTGCGCGTGAACACGGCGTCGACGGGCGCGCCACGGTGCTCGTACGACAGGAATCCGGCTTCGACGACGGTGACGTTGTCGAGGTCGAGCGTGTCGACCCGCCGACGGAGCGCAGCCACCATGGCGGGAGATATGTCGACCGCGATCACGTGTCCGTAGTTCGGCGCGATCGCGGTCGTGAACGCACCCGTGCCGGCGCCGAGGTCGACGACGACCGACTCGGCACCCACCCCGCGTGCACGGAGCGCGGCGACATCGTCCGACGGGTCGTAGCCGGCCTTGGTGTCGTAGCCGACGACGTACGCCGGGTCGAGGTGCTCGGGACCGGCATGGGCGCGCTCGTCGAGCCACCAGCGGGGCATGCCACCAGTCTGCACCGGCACCGGCCCTCGACCGGCTCCGAGTTACGTCAACTCGGAACGACGCCCCCACGACGCACGGAAGACCGGGAAGACGGTCTCCATCGCGCTGACGACGCACGCGACCACGAACCCCGCGAGCACGAAGCCGGCGACGACCACGAGCAACCCGGTGGAGCCGGATCCGGACCCGAGCGCGCCGGCCGACTTCACGAAGCTCGCTCCGGTCAGAGCGCCGACCAGAAAGGCGAACGCCCACAGCCCCGTTCGCAGCACGAGCCCCACCACCTGTCGCACCTCACGATGCTACGACCGCGCCACGGCCGTCGCCCAGGGGCGCGGGTCAGGTCGTGGGACCGCCCTTGTCGCGCCGGGCGAGCGCGTCGCGGACCTGCTGGCTCACCTCGCCGAAGCTCTTCCCGAGCGCGTCGGCGAGCGACGACACCGCCTTGTTGGCGCCGTCGCGGACCTCCTGGTCCTTCACGGCGTGGTTGACGGTGTCGACGGCGCGGCCCGCCGCCTCGCGCACCGCCTCCACCGCACGTTCGACCGCCTCGCGCTCGGCCGCGCTCTGGGTGCTGTCCTTCGTCCGGTCGTAATGGGTCTTGAGCGTCCGGCCCAGCTCACCGAACGAGTCCCCGACCCGGTCCCACGCTTCCTTCGCATCACTCATAGCGACCTCCGTCCGGCGCGTCGACGGACACGCGCTCAGAGCATGAACCGTTCGCGGTAGTGCTCGTCGGGCTCGTAGACCACGCCGGCCTCCCGCAGCTCGTCGATGCGGACGCCGTCGTAGCCCAACCACTCCATGATGTCGCGCGTGTGCTGACCCGTCAGGGGCGGCGGGCCGCCGATGCGTCCGGGCGTCTCGGAGAAGTCGATGAGCTGCCCGAACTGGCGGAGCCGGCCGAGCACCGGGTGCTCGTACTCGGCGGTGAGGCCGGCCGCGACGTTGTCGGCGTCGTAGAGCATCGCCTCGCCGGCCTTGGGGTCGAGCGGAATCTCGTTCGGGACGCCGGCGTCGTCCAGCGCGAGCGACCACGACACCGCGGTTCGGGTGCGGAAGCGCGGCTCGAGCTCGGCCGCGAGCGGGTCGCGGTGCTCGTGGCGGGACCGCATGTCGACGAAGCGCGGGTCGTCGCGCAGATGACCGAGCGCCAACGCGTCGCACAGCGCGGCGAAGTCGGCGTCGCGGAACGCGGCGATCTGGAGCCACCCGTCCTGCGTCTCGTACAGGCGGTACAGCGCGTCGATCCCGCGCTGCTCCTTATCGAGCGTGGGGCGTTCGACCGGCTGACCGTCGACGAGCATCGCGTCCGACGCGAACACCGCGCCGCCGTCGAGCAGCGACGTCCACAGCATCTGACCCTGGCCCGTCTTGCGCTGGTGGTACAGGGCGGCGAGGCACCCGACGACCGAGAGCATCGCGTTCGCGGTGTCGGTCATGCCGAAGCGGTAGTACAAGGGCTCGTTGCCGGAGCGAACCGCGCCCGCTTCGTACTCGAGCCCGGTCGCAGCCTGGTACAGCGGATCGAGACCGCCGAAGTGCGCGAGCGGGCCGTCGTAGCCGTACGCCCACGTGTTGCAGTACACGATGTCGGGATTGATCCGCTTGCAGTCGTCGTAGCCGATGCCGAGCTTGTTCGCGACGCCGGCCGTCATGTTGTGGTGGACGATGTCGGCCCGCTCGATCAGCTTGTACGCGACATCGAGACCCGCGGGATCCTTGAGGTTCACCGCGATGTCGCGCTTGCCCCGCTGGCAGCCGACGAACGGCTTGCCGATCCGCATGCCGTCGCCCGCGACCGGTTCAACCTTGATCACGTCGGCACCGAGGTCACCGATGATCATCGGCCCGAACGGTCCGGCGAGGTACTGACCGAAATCGAGGAGCAGCACACCCTCGAGCGCGTGCATCACACCACCCCCGAGATCTTCGACAGCGCGTCATCCGAGTAGCCGAGCTCGCCCCAGATCTCTGCGTTGTGCTCGCCGACGCCGGGCTGGCCACCGCGTATCGCGCCCGGGGTGCCGAGGAGGTTGATCGGCACCCCGATCTGCGTCGTGCGTCCGAGCTCCGCGTCGTCCACCTCGGCGACCATGCCGTTGGCCGCGAGCTGCGGGTGCGGGGCGGAGAGCGCCTCCTCCATCGTGATGACGGGCTCGATCGCGTGGTTGTTGGCCTGGAACTCGGCGACGAGCTCCGCGCGGTCGTGGTGCTTGAACGCCTCCCGACGGCGCGCGTTGATGACCGCGCGCTCCTCGGGCGGCATCGACATGAACGTGAACGGGTCGGGCGCATCCTCGAGACCGAGGATCTCGTCCTGACTGCGCTTTGGTGGCAGCCCGCTCATCACCGACGCGTGCACGAACTCGCGGTTCGCGCACTCGAAGATCATCTGCTGGTGGATGCCGGGCGGGTACGACTTGCCCATGAGGTCGTGGTAGCCCGCGCTCGCGTGCTCGACCTGTTGCCAGATCTGCGTGGTGTAGAGGAACACGCCTGCGAGCAACGACGTCGTGACGTGCTGCCCGCGACCGGTGGTCTCGCGCGCGATCAGCGCGGCGAGGATCCCGCTCGGCACGAGGAACACCGTCCCCATACTTGGCATCGGCATGTGCAGGAAGATCGGTCCCATCCGCCAGCCCGGCTGCTCGAACTGCTGCCCCGCGCTGGCCTGCACCAGCGCGTCGTAGCCGGGACGGTCCGCGAAGCGGTGGCCGGGCGGATAGGCGGGCACCGACGCGTAGATCAGCCGCGGGCATGCCGCGTGCAGCACGTCGTAGCCGACGCCGAGGCGGTCCATCACGCCCGGGCGGAAGCTCTCGACGAGCACGTCGGCCGAGTCCGCGAGACGGCCGAAGGCCTCCCGTCCCGCGTCCGACTTGAGGTCCACCGTGACGGAGCGCCGGCTGCGGTTCCACACGTGCGAGCCGGCGTACGCGCGGAACGGGTCACCGCCCGGCGGCTCCACCTTGATCACGTCCGCGCCCTGCTCCGCGAGGAGCAGCACGCCGAGCGGGCCCGCGATCCCCCACGAGAGGTCGAGGATCCGCACCCCGTCCAGCGCGCCCGCCATCCGTCACCCCCGCTCTGCCCGTCGCGCTCGCGGGCTCGCCGCTCACCTGCCAACGGCGGCTCAGGCCCGTGAACGCGATCTGCCTCGTGGTTCGAGACGGCAGCGTAGGCGCGCAGCTGACGGCCGTGTCAGCTGCCGGCGGGACCGGTGCCCGTTACGGCATCGACTGGACCGCGTTCGCGAGTCCGTCTTCCCAGGCCCAGTTGATCTCGAAGTGCTTGTTCCAGTCGACCATCACGTCGTAGAGCCACCAGAGTCCGTAGATGCCGCAGGTGACCAGCGTGACGATGATGCGCGCGACGTAGTTGTGCTGGGCCTTCACGCGCGAAGGGTCGGGCTGGGGCACCGACGCGCCGAGGCGCGCGTAGATCGTGGCCAGCTCCGATTCCACCGCACCCTCGTTCGCGTCGTGCTTGACCAGGTCCTGGTCCATGAGGATGTAGAGGATGATGTGGACGATGCCGCTGGCGACGATCGACAGCACGGTCCAGATCACGGGATCACGGAAGTCGCCCGTCATCTGGCGCATCACGCCGAGGTTCATCGCGATGCGGTCGAAGTTCGGTCGCAGCTCGTCGGCGACGCCCCGCGCCTGCGCCTGGTCCCACGCGTACGCGGTTGCCGCGTCGAGCAGCTCGAGGCGACGGCGGTTGTGGTCGCGGTCGCGACGCACGAGCTGGTAGAGGACGTAGAAGCCGTAGATGCCGCACGTCAGCAGCGTCCAGCCGAACGCGGTCCAGAAGCTGAAGATGTAGTCGGACTCCGCGCGCGACTGGTACGCGATCCGGACGCGCTCCTTGGGGGAGCCGACTGCGACCGCGGTCGATGCCGGCGGCCCGGGCGGACCGGGCGGCGGTCCGGGCGGGCCCGGCGGCGGAGGAGGCGGCGGCACGTCGGGCGGTCCGGGCGGGGGCGGCGGTTCGCTCATGCGCGGGAAAGATACCGACGCGCGGGGGTGGCGGCGAGCACTGCTCACGGACCGTGTGCGGCGGCGCCGTCGTGCTCCCCGTGCGTGACGGCGGTGATGACGCGATCCGGCGCATAGGGTCGTGTCATGACGGACGAATCGCAGCGTGCCGGGCGGCAGCCGCCCGCGATGGAGGTCGGGGAGTCGCTGCTCGACCTCGTCGGCGACACGCCACTCGTCCGGATGCGTCGCGTGACGGGCGAGCTCGCGTGTGACGTCGTCGCGAAGCTCGAGATGCTCAACCCGGGCGGCAGCGTGAAGGACCGGCCGGCGGTGGCGATGATCGACGCGGCCGAGCGCGACGGGCTGCTCAAGCCCGGCGGCACGATCGTCGAGCCGACGTCGGGCAACACCGGCGTCGGGCTCGCGATCGTCGCCGCGCAGCGCGGGTACCGCTGCATCTTCGTGATGTCCGACAAGATGAGCGAGGAGAAGGTCGCGCTCCTCGAGGCGTACGGCGCGCAGGTGGTCGTGTGCCCGACGGCGGTGCCGCCCGAGCACCCCGACTCGTACTACTCCACCGCGGAGCGTCTCGTGCGGGAGACGCCGGACGCGTTCCGTCCCGACCAGTACTCGAACCAGGAGAACCCGCGCGCCCACGAGCTGACGACCGGTCCCGAGATCTGGCGCCAGACCGCGGGGCGCATCACCCACTTCGTCGCGGGCATCGGAACCGGCGGCACCATCACGGGCGTGGGTCGGTATCTGAAGGCGCAGAACCCGGACGTGCAGATCATCGGCGCGGACCCTGCCGGGTCGGTGTACTCCGGTGGCACGGGCCGTCCGTATCTCGTCGAGGGCATCGGCGAGGACTTCTGGCCGACGACGTTCGATCCGTCCATCGTCGATCGCGTCGTCGAGGTGAGCGACGCGGACTCGTTCCTCACCGCGCGGCGCGTGACGAGGGAGGAGGGTCTCCTGATCGGCGGATCGGGCGGCACCGCGATGCACGCCGCGCTCGTGGTCGGTCGCGAGCTCGGTCCCGACGCCGTGGTCGTCGTGCTCCTGCCCGACTCGGGCCGCAACTACCTCTCGAAGATCTTCGACGACCAGTGGATGACCGACTTCGGCTTCGTGTCCGCGTCCGGGCCGACCGCGGGCGACGTGCTGCGGAGCAAGGACGCGTCGGTCCCCGAGCTCGTGCTCGTCACGCCCGACGAGCCGGTTCGCCACGCGATCGCGTTGATCCGCGAGCTCGGCGTGTCCCAGGTCGTCGTCAGCGTGACGAAGGAGCTGCCCCTCGCGGCGAAGGAGGTGAGCGGCGCCGCGACCGAGTTGCAGCTCATGGATGCCGCCTTCCGCGACACCTCGGTGCTCGACCGTCCCGTCGGTGACGTGATGAGTCCCGCGTTGCCGATGGTCGGGATCGGCGAGCCCGTGCCCTCCGTCGTGCGGTGTCTCGACCGCGTCAACGCGGTGCTCGTGCTCGAGGGCGGCCACCCGGTGGGCGTGCTCTCGCGTTCCGACGTGCTGTCGTTCCTCGCGTCACGTTCGCCGGGATGAGTCGCGCGGACCACGACACCGCGGGCGACGGCTTCGAGACCCGCGCGATCCACGCGGGCCAGACGCCGGACCCGTCGACCGGCGCGGTCGTGACGCCGATCAGTCTCGCGACGACGTTCGCGCAGGAGGGCGTCGGCCGGCACCAGGGCTACGAGTACGCACGCTCGGGCAACCCGACGCGTGCCGCGCTCGAGGCCTGTGTTGCCGACCTGGAGGGCGCGACGCACGGCCTCGCCTTCGCGAGCGGTCTCGCGGCCGAGGACGCGGTGCTGCGAACGGTGCGGCCGGGCGACCACGTCGTCATTCCCGACGACGCGTATGGCGGGACGTACCGCCTCGTGGCGCGGGTGCATGCTCCGGCCGGTGTCGCCTGGTCGGCGGTCGACCTGACCGACCTCGATGCGCTCGCGACCGCGTGGCGCGACGAGACGCGTCTGGTGTGGATCGAGACGCCGACCAACCCGCTGCTCACGGTGGTCGACATCGCCGCGGTGGTGGAGTTCGCGCACGAACGGGGCGCGGTCGTCGTCGTCGACAACACCTTCGCCACGCCCTACCTGCAGACGCCGCTCGAGCTCGGCGCCGACGTCGTCGTGCACTCGACCACGAAGTACCTGGGTGGCCACTCCGACGTCGTGGGCGGCTTCCTCGCGTGCCGTGACGACGAGCTCGCGGAACGGCTCGCGTTCGTGCAGAACGCGGCCGGCGGGGTACCCGGACCCTTCGACTGCTTCCTCGTGCTGCGTGGGATCAAGACGCTCGCGGTGCGGATGGACCGACACTGCGCGAACGCGGCCGCGGTCGCGTCGTTCCTCGGCGCCCAGCCCGCGGTGGCGCGCGTCCTCTATCCCGGCCTCGCCGGGCATCCCGGTCACGAGGTCGCCACACGTCAGATGCGGGGATTCGGCGGAATGGTGTCGTTCGAGGTCGCGGGTGGCGAAGCGGCGGCGATCGCGGTGACGGAGGGAACGCGCATCTTCACGCTGGCGGAGTCCCTCGGCGCGGTCGAGTCCCTCATCGAGCACCCTGCGCGCATGACGCACGCCTCCGCGGCCGGCTCGCCACTCGAGGTTCATCCCGCACTCATCCGTCTCTCAGTCGGGCTCGAGTCCGTGGATGACCTCGTCGCCGACTTGGACGGTGCGCTGGCGCGGCTTGGGTGACCGCGCGCGCGGGTAAGAACGCGTGGATGACCGGTCCAACGTTGTTCGACGGTGACGGAGACGGCGACGGGCCGCGCACGATCGAGCGGCTCGCGGCCGAAGCCGCCGCATGCCAGGACTGCGATCTATATCGTAACGCGACACGGACGGTGTTCGGCGAGGGCCCGCCCGACGCGAACGTCGTGTTGATGGGCGAGGTACCGGGCGACAAGGAGGACCTCTCCGGACGGCCCTTCGTCGGGCCGGCAGGGAAGCTCCTCGACGAGGCGATGCTCGAAGCCGGCATCGACCGCACGCGGGTGTACGTGACGAACGCGGTGAAGCACTTCAAGTGGCGGCCGGCCGGAAAGGTGCGCCTGCACCAGAAGCCCAACCGCGAGGAGATCAACGCCTGCCGGCAGTGGTGGCAGCGCGAGCTCGCGGCGATTCGACCCGAGCTGCTCGTGTGTCTCGGCGCGACCGCGGCGCAGGCCGTGTTCGGACCGTCGTTCCGCGTGACCAAGCAGCGAGGACAGTTCATCGCACTGCCCGACGGGGTCACCGGTGTCGCGACGGTCCACCCGTCCGCGATCCTCCGGGCCGAGGAACGCCGCGACGCGGAGTTCGCGGCTTTCGTGGACGACCTGCGCGCGGTCGCCACCCGTCTCAGAGCCTCACGTTCGTAGCGTGCGCATCGGCGGCGCCCCGCGCCGACGGCGCGATGTCACGATTCCGGGCTCGCCGATGTCCAAGGTTCGGTGAAGCGTGTCGAGGCGGCCGCGGTGCTCGTCGGGGGACTCGTCGTTACGGTCGGCGTCGCCGGTTGGGCCGCCGTCACGGTGCTCGGCAGGGTGCTCGACTTCGATATCTCGCTCCAGTCGAGCGCCGCCGCGCAGACGACGTTCGGCGCGACGGTCGACGGGAACGAGCAGCACTGGTCGACGCCCATGCGCCGGGTCGCGACGTCGCCGCCAGCGCTGGCGGACGGAGCCGTGTTCGTCCGCGACGAGGGTGGCCGCGTCGGCGCCTACGACGCGACGACGGGACGTCTGCGATGGCGGGTCAAGGTCGACCAGGGATCGCAGTCCGGGATCGACTTCGCCCCGACCGTCGCGAACGGCACGGTGTACGTCGCGGGCTGGAACGGCTGGCTCGACGCGCTCGACGCCGCGACGGGTCGGCAGCGATGGACCATGCCGTTGAGCCTGTCCCTGGGCGAGACGTCGCCCCGCGAGTCGTCGATTGGCGGTACGCCGTCTGGCGGCTTCCCCGTCACGGTCGCCGGCGGAATCGTGTACGTCGACGTCCGGGGCGTGACCGCGTTCGACGCGGTCGACGGTCACGTGCGCTGGAACACGTCGACCGGCGGCACGCAGGACGCCGGCTATGCGTCGTACTCACCGCCGATCGTTGGCAACGGTTTCCTCTACGTCGGCGGAGACGACGGCGCCGTCCGCGCCCTCGACGCGACCACGGGCGTATCCCGGTGGTCGAGCGCGGCATTCGCCTGGAGTCCCGGCAGCGCGTCGCTCCCCGGCATCGGCCCGACGTCCTCGCTGACGCTCTCGGGCGACGTCGTGTACGCCGTGGCACGCGACGCGCGCCTCCACGCCTTCGACGCGCGCACGGGCGCGCCGCGCTGGGACGTTGCGATCGGCGTCCCGAACGTCTACGGCTCGGCGCCCGTCGTCGTCGACGGCACCGTGTACGCGGTCACGGACGCGGTGCATGCCGTGGACGCGGCGACCGGTGCCTCGCGCTGGATCGCGCCGGTCGGTGGCGCGCCGCTCTACGCCTACGTGCCGCCGAACGTACGCGCCGGGATCGTCTACGCGCCGGGCGGAGACGCGCGGCTCCACGCGCTCGACGCCCACACCGGCGTGCCCCGCTGGGTCGAAGGCCGGGTCCCGCGCGGCCGGCACTCCGGACCGTTCCTCGGCCCGCACGTGGCGGCCGTCGCACCGGCCGTCGGGAAGGACGCGATGTACGTGGTGTCGGGCCCGCGCCTCCGCGCGTACGGCCTCACCGGCGCCGCGGCGGCCTGAGGGCCGACAATTCGTGGTCGTCTCGCCCCGTTGCGCGCGCCGGTATGGGTAGGCTCGCCGGGTTCTCGCGCTCGGGGAGGCGCCTCCATGGTCCAGCTTCATCGCCGCTCGCGTCGTCGCGCGCTCCGTCTGGTCGGCTTCGTCGCCGCGCTCATGCTGCTCCTGAGCGGCTGCGACTGGACCATGTTCCACGGCGACGCGGGCAACACCGGCGTGGCGTACGACTCCGGGTTCACCGCGGCCCAGGCGACCAACCTCGTGCGGTCGTGGCGCTTCCACCCCGGCTACTCGATCCAGTCGACGCCGGCCACGTTCCAGGGCACGGTCTACCTCGCCGCAGGGAACGGTGTGTTGTACGCGCTCGACCTGAACACGGGCGCGGTCAAGTGGAGCAAGGACTACGGGCTGCGCACGATCGCCGAGTGCAACAGCCCGGTCGGCTTCGTGTCGTCGCCTGCGGTGCGCAAGGACGGCAACGGCAACCCGAAGGTCTACGTCTACACGCAGGCCGGCACGCTGCAGGAGCTCGACGGGTTGAACGGCAACGTCGTCTGGGAGGCGCGCGTCTACGACGTCCCGGCCGACGGCCACAACGACTACTACTCCTGGTCGTCACCGATCCTGTCCGGACGCACCGTGTACATCGGCGTGTCGTCGGACTGCGACAACCCGTTCATCCCCGGCCAGGTCGTCGCGTTCGACCAGATCAGTGGCGCGCTCGTCGGCCGCTACACGACGATGCCCGCCCAGACCGACCCCCAACGAGCCAACCACGGGCCGGACTTCCCGCCCACGAACAACTACGTGGGTGCGGGCGTCTGGACGAGTCCGGCGGTCGACGGCACTTCGGTGTACGTGACGACGGCCAGCACCTACGACGACACGAACACCGCGCACCCGCCGCGCGACGACAACGCCTTCGACCAGTACTCGGTGCTGAAGCTCGACGCGGCGACACTGACCCGCACCGGGAAGTTCGCGGTCCCGCAGCCCGAGAACGTCGGTGACCCCGACTGGGGCTCGAGCCCCGTGCTCTTCGACGCGACCATCGGCGGTCAGAGCGTCCCGATGGTCGGAGGATGCAACAAGGACGGGAACTTCTACGCGCTGCGCCGGGACACCATGCGTCCGGTGTGGGCGGTTCACGTCGGGCTCGGGCAGCCCGCGGGTGAGCTCGCGTGTCTGTCGGGCGCGATCTGGGACGGCAGCCGGCTCTTCGTGGTCGGCAACGACACGACGATCGGCGGCAGCTGGGTGAAGACGACCAGCACGTCGCCGTCGGGCTACTCGTGGCCGTTCTACACGCCGAGCGGCGGTACCCCGGCCGTGGGCGCCATCCGGCAGCTCGATCCCGCCACCGGCATCCCGACGAGCGGCCACCCGTACTGGGAGCACCCGTTCCGCAGCCGCGTGCTCGGCGCGTGCTCCATGAACGGGAACAAGGATCTGATCGCGTGCCAGACGACCGACTGGAACGACGTGTGGAACGCGCTCGTGCTGCTGAATCCGTCGACCGGTACGCAGGTCACCGAGCTGCACGACAACGCCGAGTTCCCGGGCTTCAGCACGCCGATCTGGGTGGACGGCAAGCTGCTCGTCGCCGATACCGACGCGCTGCGCGCCTACACGCCCGGTTGATCAGCTCCGCTGGGCTGCGAGCCGGCGGTTCTTGAACTTCGCCTTGATGTAGTCGCGGTTCATCAAGGCGATGAAGTCGATGCTGATCTCCTTCGGGCACGCGGCCTCGCACTCGCCGTGCATCGTGCACGAGCCGAACCAGCGCTCCATCTCGTCGACCATGTTCTCGACGCGCGTGTAGCGCTCCGGCTGGCCCTGGGGCATCAGGTTGAGGTGCTCGACCTTGGCCGCGGTGAAGAGGTGAGCCGCGCCGTTCGGGCACGCGGCGACGCACGCGCCGCAGCCGATGCACGCAGCCGCGTCCATCGACGCGTCAGCGACGTCCTTGGGCACCAGGATGAGGTTCGCCTCGGGCGCGGCTCCCGTCGGTGCGGTGATGTACCCGCCGGCCTGCACGATGCGATCGAGCGGGTTGCGGTCGACCGCGAGGTCCTTGATGATCGGGAAGGCCGCCGCCCGCCACGGCTCGACCGTGATGTGCGCGCCGTCCTGGAACTTACGCATGTGGAGCTGACACGTCGCGGTGCCGCGCTCGGGGCCATGGGCGCGGCCGTTGATCATCATGGCGCACGACCCGCAGATCCCCTCGCGGCAGTCGTGGTCGAACGCGACCGGCTCACGTCCCTCGGCGAGGAGTCCCTCGTTCAGCACGTCGAACATCTCGAGGAACGACATGTCCGGGCTGACGTCGTCGAGGTCGAATTCCTCGAACTTGCCGGGGGCGTCGGTAGCGGCCTGGCGCCAGACCCGGAGGTGGACCCGCATCGATGCTCCGTTTCTCGTGTGAACCGGCGCGCTACTTGTAGCTGCGCTGCGCGAGGTGGACGAACTCGAACTCGAGCTGCTCCTTGTGGAGCTCGGGCGCGTTCCCGACACCGGTGAACTCCCACGCGGCGACGTATGCGAACTGGTCGTCGTCGCGCTTCGCCTCGCCTTCCTCGGTCTGGTGCTCGACCCTGAAGTGACCGCCTGCGCTCTCCTCGCGGTGGAGCGCGTCGAGGCAGAGCAGCTCGGCGAGCTCGAGGAAGTCGGACACGCGGCCCGCGCGCTCGAGCGACTGGTTGTAGGAGTGGTCGTCGCCGAGGACGCGAACGTCGCGGTGGAACTCCTCGCGCAGCGGCGGGATCTCGGCCAGCGCCTTCTTGAGGCTCTCCGCGCTGCGGGCCATGCCACAGTTGTCCCACAGGATCCTGCCGAGCTCGCGGTGGAAGTGGTCGACCGACTTCGTGCCCTTCACCGCGAGGAGCTCGCTCGTGCGGTCGGCGACCTCGCGCTCGGCCGCCTTGAACACCGGGTCGTCGGTCGGGACCGGTGTGGTGCCGAGCAGGCCCGCGAGGTAGTCGCCGATCGTGTAGGGAAGGATGAAGTACCCGTCGGCGAGACCCTGCATCAGCGCGCTCGCACCGAGCCGGTTCGCGCCCTGGTCGGCGAAGTTCGCCTCGCCGATGACGTAGAGCCCGGGGATGTTGCTCATCAGGTTGTAGTCGACCCAGAGGCCGCCCATCGTGTAGTGGACGGCCGGGTAGATGCGCATCGGCACGGTGTAGGGATCCTCGGCCGTGATGCGCTCGTACATCTGGAACAGGTTGCCGTAGCGCTCCTGGATGACGTCGCGACCGAGCCGCCCGATCGCGTCGGCGAAGTCGAGGTACACACCGTTCTTCAGCGGTCCGACGCCACGACCCGCGTCGACCTCGCGCTTGATCGCGCGCGAGGCGACGTCGCGCGGGACGAGGTTGCCGAACGCGGGATACCGACGCTCGAGGAAGTAGTCGCGGTCGTCGATGGGGACCTGGTCCGGGCTGCGCTCGTCGCCGAACTCCTTCGGGACCCACACCCGACCGTCATTGCGCAGCGACTCGCTCATGAGGACGAGCTTCGACTGGAACTCGTCGCTCGCCGGCACGCACGTCGGGTGGATCTGCGTGTAGCAGGGGTTCGCGAAGAGCGCGCCCCGGCGGTGCGCGCGCCAGATCGCGGTCGCGTTCGACGCCTTGGCGTTGGTGGAGAGGAAGAACACGTTGCCGTACCCACCGGTCGCGAGGACGACCGCATGGGCCGAGTGCGACGTGATCTCCCCGGTGAGGAGATCACGCACGACGACGCCGACCGCGCGGCCGTCCTTGACCACGAGGTCGAGCATCTCGGTCCGGTTGTACTGCTTCACCGAGCCGAGGTGCACCTGGCGTTCGAGCGCCTGGTACGCGCCGAGGAGCAGCTGCTGGCCGGTCTGGCCCCGCGCGTAGAAGGTGCGGGACACCTGAGCGCCGCCGAAGGAGCGGTTGTCGAGCAGGCCGCCGTACTCACGAGCGAAGGGCACGCCCTGGGCGACGCACTGGTCGATGATCTCGACGCTCACCTGGGCCAGGCGGTACGTGTTCGACTCGCGCGAGCGGTAGTCGCCGCCCTTGATCGTGTCGTAGAAGAGGCGCTGGATGCTGTCGCCGTCGTTCTTGTAGTTCTTCGCCGCGTTGATGCCGCCCTGCGCGGCGATGCTGTGCGCGCGACGGGCCGAGTCGTGGAAGAAGAACGCCTTGACGCGGTAGCCGAGCTCCCCGAGCGTGGCCGCGGCCGACGCGCCCGCGAGCCCCGTCCCGATCACGATGATCTCGAAGCGCCGCTTGTTGTTCGGGTTGACGAGCTTCAGGTCGAAGCGGTGGTTGTCCCACTTCTCCGCGAGCGGGCCCTCGGGCTCGTTCGCATCCAAGCGAATCTCACTCATCAGGACGGCACCTCGGACGTGCGTAGCTGTTGGCCGGCCCGGAGCGGCGAGCTTGCGAGCGCGACCATCTAATGGATCACCCCAGCGAGGACCATGACCGGGAAGCTGATGTTGCCGACGCCGATCACGACCGCGAACGCCGTTGCGAAGTAGCGCCGCCACGGATTGAACCGCGGGTTGTTCCAACCGAGCGTCTGAAACATGCTCCACGCGCCGTGGTAGATGTGCACCGCCAGTGCGAAGTTGGCGACGATGTAGACGGCCGCGACGAGCGGTCGCTGGAAGCTGTGGAGCAGGTTGTCGTAGACGTCGCCACGCACGAAGTGCGAGTTCGCCGTTCCCCACGTCAGGTCCATCAAGTGGAAGATGACGAAGAGGCCGATGATCACGCCGGTCCAGCGCATCGTGCGTGACGCGTAGTTCGCGGCGACGTAGTCACGCGGCGACTGGTACTTCACCGGACGGGCGCGCTGGTTCATCCGGGTGAGCTGGTACGCGGAGACGATGTGGCCGAAGAACGCGGCGATGAGAATCGTGCGCAGGATCCACAACGTGACGGTGCGCGGTGTGAACGGCACCAGCAGCGTGCGCAGCCACTCGGCGTAGTGGTTGATCTCCTCGCGGCCCAGGTAGACCTTGAGGTTGCCGATCATGTGCAGCAGCACGTAGCCGAGCAGGATGATCCCGCTGACGGCCATCACCCACTTCTTGCCGATCGACGAGCGGTAGAAGCGCACCACCCACCACCGGTCCCATGGCGCGGGTGCACGGGGTGTCGGCGCCTGCACCGCCTGCGGTGCCGCCGCACCCGCGTCCGGCGACGAGCGGGTCGTGACCTGGTCGCTGGTGGTCTGGGCCATCGCCTCGGGGGCCTCCGGATCGTCACCCGTTGACCGGCGTTGCCGCCGGTCATCCCACAACTCTGGCGAAACCTAGCCCGCGCTTGCGCGCTTGAGCATGCTGAGGCGACGTCGGCGCGCGCCTCGCGCGACGGCCTGCAACATCGAGGCGGGGTAGCGGTTCTCGACCGTCCCGAGGGCGGCGTGCTCGAGGGTGACGACGACGTCGCCGCGGGTCGCCCGCACGTCGGGGACCCGCCCGACGAAGGACACCGCGCGGGCCGACGCCGGTCCCGACCACACGCCGTGGAGGGATGCGGTGTCCCGGACGCGCACCACGACGTCAGGGAGCTCGTCGCGCGTGTCGTTCACGACGTGCACCGCGCCGCTGCGTGGCTCCAGCATGGCGAGCACCGGCCGGCACGCGTCGCGCAGCGCGTCGTACGCGGGTTTCGGCTGGTGCCGGTGGTCGACGACCGCGCAGCTCACCGACGGCGCACCATCTGCGAAGCAGAAGAGGCAGAAGCCGGTCGTGGGCCGGTCGCGGAGCCGGCGCAGGTCCTCCACCGCGAGCCGCACCAACGCGGCCTGGCGTTCGCGCGTCGCCGCAGCCCACGCGTCGAACGACGGCAGCGAGGCGGGCGGCACGAGCTCGACAATGTCCGCGTCACCGTAGGGCGGCGCGCTGAGCGCCCGCGCCCAGGCGTCGTTCGGCCACTGGTCGGGGGGTGCGGGTCCGTCGGCCTCCGGGACCGACGGCGCGCCGAACGAGCTGACGAAGCGGGCGAGTCGGGGGAAGCGCGCCGCGGTCGGAGCGAGGCCGTCGAGCAGGCCGTCGTGCCAACCCCCGACGAGGTGGCTGTCGGTCGTCGTCACGATCGGTCCGGGCGGGACGCCGGAGTGGGGCAGGACGGGCCGCGACGGGTCGGCGCGGTGCAAGGCGCGCGCGACCGAGCGGTCGAGGACGTCCTTGTTCCACGACGGGAGCGCCAGCGACGCGGCCTGCGCGGCGCGCCGCCGGAGCCCACGCGGCGACGCGACGCCGGGCGCCAATTCGAGGTAGGGCGCGTCGTGCGCGCACCACGTGGCGATGCTCGGGTGATGGCCGAGCACGTCCACCATCGCGCGCGCCTGCGCGGTGGCCTGCCCGCGCGCGGTGCGGGCGTACCGGCCGCGCATCGGGAGGTCCTGCCAGAGCAGCAACCCAGCCTCGTCGGCCGCGTCGTAGAGCTCCGGGCGCGACACGTGCTCGTGCACGCGCAGCAGGTCGAGCCCTGCATCGAGCGCGAGCTCGACGACGCGCCGGAAGTCGGCGGCATCGGCCTCCGCGAGCATGGTGCGCACGGGCCCCTGGCTCGCGCCATGGAGAAACAGCGGCTCACCGTTCACACTGAATTGGAGTCGCTTTGCGCGCACCTCGCGGAACCCCGTCCTGACGGAGACCTCGTCACTCGTCTCGTCGTGCACGTCGACGGTGATGCCGACGCGGCAGAGCGGCTGGTCACCGAGCGAGCGCGGCCACCAGCGTGGCGGTCGCTCCACGTCGATGTCGACCGAGAGATGGTTCTCGCCGTCCGCGAGGGAGACGTCGCGTGCATGCTCGGCGAGGATGCGACCGTGCGCGTCGTCGACGCGCACCGCGAGTCGCGCGGGCAGGGGGGCACCGCCGGTCCCGGCGACCTCGAGGTCGGCGTCGAGGGTCAGGGCGACGACGAGCCGGCCGCGCGCTTCGCCGGCCTCCGTGCAGAGCACGCGCGCGCGGCCCACGTGCACAGGTCCCGTCGTCACCACACGGACGGGTCGCCATAGACCTCCGGGGTTCCCGGGAAGGTCGGCGAAGACGCCGTTCAGCGCACGGCGCGTGCCGCCCGCACCGCCCCCCGAGCACCCGACCTCGACCGCGAGCAGGTGTTGCTCTCCGGCGCGAAGAGCTTCGGTGACCTCGAACTCGTGCGTGACGAAGTAGCCCTGCGTCGCACCGAGATACGTCTCGTCCAGCCAGACGTCCCCGTCGTAGAAGATGCCGTCGAAGACGGCGAACGCGCGGCGTCGTGCGTCGAGACGTGGTGCGTCGAACGCGCGCCGGTAGAGCACGGGCCCGTCGCTGGCGGCGAGAGCGGGGTGCGAACGCCAATGGCCGGGGACGTCGACGCGGGACCAGCCCGCATCGTCGAGCACGGGCTCCATGAACCGACGTTGCAGCTCGTTGTCGCTCTCGGCCGCGCGCCATTCCCCGCCGAGATCGAGGGCGTCGCGCGCGTCCACGGAGGTGCGAGGTTACGCGGCACGCGTCGTCACACTGCGAGCCGCCCGCCGTATCATCCCGCCGATGTCGACGCCGCCCGGGGTTCCACGCCGCGCGGCGACGCGGGGCGGGATCGTGATCGTGCTCGCCGCGATCGCGGCGATGACGGGCTGCGCCGGCTCGAGCGGCTCGAACGGGTCGGCGGCGTCCTCGACCACCACGTCGGCGCCGCCGGGTCCCGTGTCCACGGGCCCGAAGAAGACCCCGGTCCCGATCTTCGGCGGCCTCCCCCCGGCCAGCGTTCCCCCCGGAGGCTGCACCCCGGCGCCTCGGGGCGCCACCGCGACGGTCGTCGTGACCGTGAACGACGCCGGGTTCACGCCCCGGTGCGTGACCGTGGGCGCGACGCAGACCCTGCGCCTGCGCAACGTCGGCCGCCTGTTCCACAACGCCGTGGTGGAGGACCTGAGCTCGAATCTTGCGCCCGGCGGGAGCCAGACCTGGGACGAGCTCGGGCAGTACCTCGCTCCCGGCCGCTACCTCCTCTACAGCGCGACCGAGCTGAACCAGTCCCTCTACCCCGGCTTCCACAGCACGGTCGTCGTCGAGGGCGGGTAGGGCGACCGGCGCGGACGCGGACCTGTCGCCGCGGAGTCGCGTGCCGAGGGAGCCGCCCGAGAACCCACTGGTACGCTCGCCTTCGATCCCGCCGGCACCCCGTTCAGGCGACCGTGTGCCGGGCGTCGCGCGCATGTTCGGGTGCGCACACGAGTCGGACGGAGGCATCGCATGAGTCGAGCGGGCACTCTCGGCGAGCTGCGGGCGTCAGGTTGGCAGTCACGCCCGGTGAAGGAAGAGGTCCGGGCGAACGCGATCGCCCGCATCGCGGCGGGGAAGCCGATCGTGCCGGGTGTCGTCGGCTACGACGATACGGTCCTTCCGCAGCTCGAGAACGCGCTCATCGCCGAGCACGACGTGATCTTCCTCGGCGAGCGCGGTCAGGCGAAGACGCGCATCATCCGCTCGCTGATCGATCTGCTCGACGAGTGGTCGCCGACGATCGCGGGCAGCGAGATCAACGACGATCCGTATCACCCCGTCTCGCAGCACGCGCGCCACCTCATGATGGAGCGCGGCGACGACACCCCGATCGAGTGGGTGCACCGCGAGCGCCGCTTCGGCGAGAAGCTCGCGACGCCGGACACGTCGATCGCGGACCTCATCGGTGAGGTGGACCCGATCAAGGTCGCGGAGGGCCGTTACCTCGCCGACGAGCTGACGATCCACTACGGCCTCGTCCCGCGCACGAACCGCGGCATCTTCGCCATCAACGAGCTGCCCGACCTGGCCGAGCGCATCCAGGTCGGTCTGTTGAACGTGCTCGAGGAGCGCGACGTCCAGATCCGCGGCTACAAGATCCGCCTGCCGCTCGACATCATGCTCGTCGCGTCGGCCAACCCCGAGGACTACACGAACCGCGGGCGCATCATCACGCCGCTCAAGGACCGGTTCGGCGCGCAGATCCGCACGCATTACCCGCTCGACGTCGAGACCGAGATGGGCGTCGTGGAGCAGGAAGCTCGTCCGGTGACGGGCGAAGGCCTCAACGTGAACGTCCCACCGTTCATGATCGAGATCATCGCCGAGATGAGCCAGCAGGCCCGGCGCTCGCCGCACGTGAACCAACGCTCCGGCGTGTCGGTCCGCCTGTCGATCGCGAACTACGAGACGCTCGTCGCGAACGCGACCCGTCGTGCGCTGCGCAGCGGCGAGCACGACGTCGTACCGCGCGTCAGCGACCTGGACGCGCTCGTCGCGTCCACTGCGGGCAAGGTCGAGATCGAGACCCTCGACGACGGGCGCGAGGAGCAGGTGCTCGACCGCATGGTCAAGGCCTCGATCCTCGAGGTGTTCCGGGCGCGCGTCCGCCCCGAGCGCCTCGGCGGCGTGGTGAAGGGGTTCGAGGAAGGGCTCATCGTGCACACCGGCGAGGACGTCCCCGCCGGCGAGTACGCGGCGCTGCTCCAGCAGATCCCGGCGCTGCGCGACGTGCTCGCCGACCTCGGCGTGGGCGAGTCGCCGGCTGCGGTCGCGTCGGCGGTCGAGTTCGTGTTCGAGGGCCTGCACCTCTCGAAGCGCCTCAACAAGGACGCGGTCGGCGGCCGCGCCCTCTACCGCGCCCGCGGCTGAGACCGCGGCCCGCTCGGACTCAGCTCCCGGGCGGGGGTCCCGACGGAGGTGGCGGGGGCGGCGGTTGCTGGCCCCAGGGTTGGTCGGGCGGCGGCGGAGGCTGCCCCCACGCGGGCGGCGGCGGGGACTGGCCGTAGCCCGGCGGCTGGCCGTAGCCCGGCGGGGGGTACCCACCCGCACCTGCGCCCCATCCCGGACCGGACTGCTCGGCCGCGACGACCTTCGGCTTGATCGAGAGCAGGTAGACGAGGCCGAGGATCCCGCCGACGATCCCGCACGCGACGAGCAGGACGATCGGCAGGATGATCCACAGCGCCTTGCTCTGCCCGGCGCGCTGCCATGCCCAGTCGGGGTGCCTCGAGGCGTCGATCGCCGCGATGATCACGACGACGAGCGAGGCGATACCGAAGAGCACCCAGAGGCCGAGGAACGGACCGCGCATGCGCGCGACGGTAATCGCCGGTGGGCACCGGGTCACGGCTCTTCGTAGCGCCGTGTCGCCCGGGTCAGACCCGGGTCACATCCCGCCCTCGCCGCTCTGGCTCTGGTAGAAGCCGCACCCGTTGCCGGCACGACGGTTGACGTCGTTCACGGCCTTCGTGACACTCGGGCTGTCGACCACGGACGTGTCGCCGTCGGCGCGGCGCCGCAGTGCGTCTGCGAAGGTGCGGGCCGCGGAGCGGATGTCGGCCGGCGCGTTGTCGGCCATCTGCTCGACGAGGGGGAGCTGGTCGCGTGCCCGCTGCGCCTGGTCCGCCTTCGTGACCTTCTGGATCGCCGTGTCGTACTTCACTGCCGCCTCACAGAACGCCTTGCTCGGCGTGGGCAACGACGATTTGCCCGGATCCTTGCAGCCCGCGAGCGCGATCACGCCCGCGACCGTCACCACGGCGGCGAGGCGGTATCCGGGGCGCATGTCCCGATGATGACCGATGCCGACCCCCGCGGCCGAGTCGCGGTGGGCCGCCGGAAGACCGCCCGCTACCCTGCCTCTATGGCTGATTGGTCGACTCCGCTCCGGCCTCCCGGGCTCGCGCCCTCGGGTCGACTCCGCTCCGGCCTCCCGGGCTCCGCCCAGGCCTCCGCTTCGTCCTCGCGCCCAGGCCTGCGCTTCGTCCCGTGACACGTCGCGCGTTCCGCTACTCCCGCTGGGACGGCACCCAGGTCGGTTTCGACCTCGACGCCGACGCCCTGCTGTCCGAGATGTCGGACGACCTGCTCTACCACGGCGATCTCAACGCGGCGCTGCGCCGCCTGCTCCAGCAGGGGTTCCGCGACCGCAACGGCGAGCAGCTCATGGGTCTGCGCGAGATGCTCGACCGGCTGCGTCAGCGTCGTCGCGAGGAGCTCGACTCGCGCAACCTCGGCGGCGTGTTCGACGACGTGCAGGAGCAGCTCGACCGCATACTCGAGCAGGAGCGCGGCGGGATCGACCAGCGGCTCGCCGACGCGCGGGAGTCGGGCGACCAGCGCCGCAAGGAGCTGATCGAGGACCTCGCGCAGCAACGTCAGATGGAGCTCGACATGATGCCGCCCGACCTCGCGGGCCGGGTGCAGTCGCTCCAGCAGTACGACTTCATGGACGACGAGGCGCGGCGGCAGTTCGAGGAGCTGATGGACGAGCTGCGCCAGCAACTCGTGCAGAGCTACTTCAACCAGATGTCCGAGGGCATGAGCAACATGACGCCCGAGCGGATGCAACGGATGAAGGACATGCTCGCCGAGCTCAATCAGATGCTCGAGCAGCGCGAGCGCGGCGAGGAGCCCGACTTCCAGGGCTTCATGGACCGTTACGGCGACTTCTTCCCCGAGAACCCGCAGAGCCTCGACGAGCTGCTCGAGCAGATGGCGCGGTCGATGGCGCAGATGCAGCAGCTGCTGAACTCGATGTCGCCCGAGCAGCGCGCGCAGCTCCAGCAGCTCGCGCAGTCGCTGCTCGACGACCTCGACCTGCGGTGGCAGGTCGACGAGCTGGCCCGCAACCTGCAACAGGCGTTCCCGGATCTGCCGTGGAACCAGCAGATGCGCATGCGGGGTGACAACCCGCTGCAGTTCTCGCAGATGGCCGGCCTGCTCGAGCAGCTCGGCGACATGGACCAGCTCGAGAACATGCTGCGCTCCGCCACCCAGCCCGGACAGCTGGCCGAGGTCGACATCGACCAGGCCGCCGACCTCCTCGGCGACGACGCGGCCCGTTCGCTCGCCCGGCTGAAGGAGCTGGCCCGCATGCTGGAGGAGGCCGGTCTCATCGAGCAGCGCGAGGGCCGGTACGAGCTCACGCCTCGAGGGATCCGCGCGATCGGCCAGCGCGCGCTCTCCGACCTGTTCCGCCGGTTGATGAAGGACCGCCAGGGCCGTCACGAGGTGGAGCGGGTCGGCGTCGGCAGCGAGCGCACCTACGAGCACAAGCCCTACGAGTTCGGCGACCCGTTCCATCTCAACGTCGAGCAGACGATCCGCAACGCGGTCTACCGCGGCGGCAGCGGCACGCCGGTGAAGCTCTCGCCCGACGACTTCGAGGTCGAGCGCACCGAGACGCTGACCCAGTCGGCGACCGTGCTCATGCTCGACGTGTCGATGTCGATGCCGATGCGCGACAACTTCCTGCCCGCCAAGAAGGTCGCGATGGCGCTCCACGCGCTCATCACGAGCCAGTTCCCCCGCGACTACTTCGGGCTCGTGAGCTTCGGACGCGTCGCGCGTGAGGTGAAGCCGGAGCTGCTCCCCGAGCTCTCGTGGGACTTCGAGTGGGGCACCAACATGCAGCACGCGCTGCTGCTGGCCCGCCGCCAGCTCGCCCGCCAGAGCGGGACCAAGCAGGTGATCATGGTCACCGACGGAGAGCCCACCGCCCACATCGAGGACGGCGACGCCTATTTCCAGTACCCGCCGTCGCCGGTGACGATCGAGGAGACCCTGAAGGAGGTCGCCCGCTGCACGCGGGAGGGCATCCGGATCAACACGTTCATGCTCGACGAGAGCTTCTACCTGCGGTCCTTCGTCGAGCGGATGACCAAGATGAACCGGGGCCGGGCCTTCTTCACCACCCCCGACGACCTCGGCAGCTACGTCCTGGTCGACTTCCTCGAGAACCGCCGCATGATGCGCCGGCAAGCCGGATAGGGAGCCCGACCTCCGACCACTTCCGACACGATGCGGCGTTCTGGCGCCGCATCGTGTCGGAACCGCACAGCGTGGTCATGCCCCTCAAGGGGACCCCTCTCCGTCCCGATACCAACGGCGGGAAGGAAGAGGGGATGGCTGCGGCGACGCGCACCGACATCCAGGAGCGGATCGAGCACGAGGCTCGGGTCGCGGGCATCCGGAAGCTGTCGCGCCCCTCGATGGAGGCGGTCGAGCGGCGCCGGCTGCAGCTCTGGGGCGTCACGATCATCGTGATCGTCACGATGGCGCTCGCGGCCGCGGTCGCGTCGCTGGCACGCTCGAGCGACGTCGAGTGGCTGAAGCCCGGTGTGACCCGTGTCGCGATCATCAGCCTCGCGCTCGGGTTCAGCGCTTATGCGATCGAGAAGGAGATCCACCTCCACCGCCTGAGCCGCCTGCTGATGGACGAGCGGGTCCTGAGCTCCGCGCTGTCGAACCGTCTGCAACAGCACTCGGAGCTCACCGCGGCAGGGCGTGCGGTCAACTCCATCCTCGACATGCACGAAGTGCTCGACGTGATCCTCTCCAACGCGCTCGGCATGCTCCACGTCGAGACCGGGTCCATCATGCTGATCGAGGGCGAGGACGAGGACGAGCTCGTCGCGGTCGCGGCCCGGGGCAGCAACGACATCGCGCTCGGCGCACGCCTCCAGCTCGGCCAGTCCATCGCGGGACGCGTCGCGCGCAGCCGCGAGCCGCTCCTGCTCTCGGGACGCGTCGACGACGAGCTCTACCCGGGCCACCAGGCCCGCGTGCCGGCGCCTCACTCGGCCATGTGCGTCCCGCTCGTGAACCGGGGCCAGCTGCTCGGCGTGCTCAACATCAGCTCGTTCGGCGAGCGGACGTTCGACGAGCACGATCTGCAGCTGTTGTGCCTTCTCGCCGAGCAGGTCGCCGCCGCGATCACCAACGCGCGCCTCTACGAGGCCGAGCGCGTGCACGTCGCGCAGCTCCTCGAGCTCGACCGGACCAAGACGCAGTTCGTCGCCTCGGTGAGCCACGAGCTGCGCACGCCGCTCACGTCCATCCGCGGCGCGCTCTCCGCCTCGCGCCGCGCGGCGACCGACGAGCAGCGCGAGGAGCTTCTCGACGTGATCGACCGCCAGACCCAGCGTCTGTCGTCGATGGTGGAGGAGATGCTCACCGCGGCGCGTCTCGAGCGGAAGGGCACGATGCCGATGCTGCGGCGCATCGACCTCGCCGCGCTCGTCCGCCTCGTCGCGCTCGACTCGCAGGTGGCGGGACGGCCGGTCGAGGTGCAGGCGCCGGAGCGGTGCGAGATCCGGGCCGACCCCGAGTCGATGCGCCGGATCGTCGGCAACCTCATCGAGAACGCCCACAAGTACGGGAAGCCGCCGGTCCGGGTGGTGGTCGAGCCCGCGGGCGACAAGGTGCTCCTGTCCGTGGTGGACAAGGGCGCGGGCGTACCCCAGACGGAACGCGAGAAGATCTTCGAGCGCTTCTACCGTTCGGAGCGCACGGCCACGTCGCGGCCGGGCATCGGCCTCGGTCTCCCGATCGTGCGCGGGCTCGTCGAGGCGACGGGCGGCACGGTCTGGGTCGAGGACGCGCCGGGCGGCGGCGCGGCGTTCAGGGTCGCGTTGAAGGTCCGTCCATTGGACGAGCAGGAGGTGGAGCCGTGCACGGCAAGCCAAAGGTCCTGATCGTCGACGACGAGCCGGACGTGCTGCTCACGATGCGGATGATCCTCGAGGCCGAGGGCTTCGAGCCCGCGCTCGCGGCCGACGGCGAGACCGCGCTGCGGCGCATCGACGACGAGCAGCCCGACGTCGTCCTGCTCGACATCATGATGCCGGTGCTCGACGGATGGTTCGTGCTCGCGGAGCTGGCGGGTCGCCCGCGCCGACCGCAGGTGATCGTGTGCTCGGCGAAGTCGAGCGACGTCGACAAGACCCGCGCGTTCGACCTCGGTGCCGACGAGTACGTCACCAAGCCCTACGAGCCCGACGACCTCGTGCGCACGATCCGCGAGACGATCGCGCGCGGTTCGAAGCGACCCGCGCGTTTATAGATCCGCCGCCGTGAGGCGGCGTTCGTAGACGGCGAGCGTCGTCGCGTCGAAGCACACGAACCGGACGAGCTCCACCTCGGTCGCCGTCGTCGCGACGGTGGAGATCGCGATCTCGGTGGCCTCCTCCAGCGGGTAGCCGTAGATGCCGGTCGAGATCGCGGGGAACGCGAGCGTGCGCGCACCGAGCTCGTCCGCAACCGCCAACGACCGCCGGTAGCACGACGCGAGCAGCTCCGCCTCGCCGTGGCGGCCGTCGCGGTAGCGCGGGCCGACCGCGTGGATGATCCAACGCGCGGGGAGACGGAACGCGTCCGTCGCCTTGGCGTCACCGGTCGCACAACCGCCGAGGCGAGCGCACGCGTCCTGCAGCTCCCGCCGTCCCGCCGCGCGGTGGATCGCGCCGTCGACGCCGCCGCCACCGCCCAGCGACTGGTTCGCCGCGTTCACGACCGCGTCGACCTCTTCGCGGGTGATGTCACCGTGGACCGCGACGAGTTGCACGCCTCACCTCCGTTCGCGTCGGGTACCGCCGTTCCTTCGCACGCCCGCCTCGTCAGCTCGCCGGCGATCCGAGCAGGCGCCGGACGTACCCCGCCGTGACCTCGACGGGTTCAGTGCGCGCCTGGGCCAGGGCCTGGAGCACGAACCCGGTCAGGTACGCGTGGGCGGCGGCCGCCTCCTCGGCGGAGTCGAACGCGTCCGCCAGCAACGAGTCGGCCGCGGGATCGTTGCGGACGCAGCCCTCGACCAGGTCGAGGGCGAGCCTCGCGAGATGACGTCGATCGCGCACCGACCCATCGTGACGCGATCGGCGTGACGACCGTCGACACGCTCGAACGCGTGTTCGCCCCGACGGGCGCGACGTACCGGACGGCCGAGTTCCCACTTGCGTCTGCCGCCTCGAACGACAATAGTGACACCGTTGTAGTTCCAAGGGCGTCATTCCACGGGTGTGATTCCTGCCACTTCCCGAACCGGGAAGCGCCGGATTCCACCCGGACGGGCACGACAGCGAGGGGGGCGGCCCGATGCACGAGATGCTCATCGCGAACCGCATGTCCTCCGGCGGCATGGTCGCCAACGTCACGAGCGGAGCCGGCGCGGCCGTGCCCGAGGAATCGGGCGAGCGGCGCTGGCAGGAACGGGCGAACTGCCTCGGCGTCGACCCGGACCTCTTCTTCCCGGAGCGGGGCGCGTCGACGCGGGAGGCGAAGTCGGTCTGCGGCGGTTGCGAGGTTCGCCTCGAGTGCCTCGAGTACGCGCTCTGCAACGGCGAGAAGTTCGGCATCTGGGGAGGCCTGTCGGAGCGGGAGCGCCGCCGACTGCGCCGACAGCGCGCTCTCGCACGTCGCGCCGCAGCCTCGGCGTGACGGGTCGCCGCAGCCTGCGGCGCCACGAACCAGCGATCCTGCGCGCGTCGGCGCGACGCGGCGGTGTCAGGCCCCGTCAGCCGGCGCCGGCCCGTCGGACGCCGCCGCGGCGACGTCGTCGAGACGGGCCTCGATCGTCGACGATCGACTGATCCCGCTCCACGCGAGGAACTCCCGGCTGGCACGTTCGAGCGCCGACGCGGGGAGCAGCCCCACCAGCTCGACCCGCTCGACGCTCGCCCCCGCCTGCTCGGCGCGATGGCGTACCGCGACGCACGCGTCCTCGACTCCCGTCCGTTCGAGCGCGACGAGGTTCATCGAGACCTGGGCGCGCCCACGCGAGGCGAGCGCGAGTCCCAGCGCGCGCACGCCGGGGAGACCGCCGTCGCGTTCGCGCACGTCACGTGCGATCGCTCGGGCCAAGGCGAGGTCGTCGCGGTCGAGCTCGCAGTTCACCGCGATCAGCAGCGGGCGGGCGCCGACCGCGCTCGCGCCGGCGTCGACGCGCGGTGTGTCGGCGCCGAAGTCGGGCGCGCGGCGCACGAACGCGTCGCGCCGCACGTCGGGAAGTGAGCGCCGTCGCGGGTCCGCGTCGCCGTAGAGGAACGCGGGCACGCGGAGCTCGTCGGCCGACCAACGCGCGTACGCGAGCGCCGCGTCGATCGCGCGTGCAGGCGGCGTGGTGCCGAGCGCGACGAACGGCACCACGTCGACGACCCCGAGACGCGGGTGCGCGCCCGTGTGCTCACGCAGGTCGATGCGCGTCACGGCCTCGCGTGCGAGCCGTCGCGCTGCATTCTCGACCGCGTCCGCCTCGCCGCCGAGCGTGAAGACGGCGCGGTGATGATCGGCGTCGGCGTGCACGTCCAGGGTCACCGCCCCGGCAGCCCGTGCGAGCGCGTCCAGCACCTCGCCCCGCCGGCCTTCGGAAATGTTCACGACGCACTCGAGCACGACGCAGAAATTAGGGAGGACGCGACGGAGGGGCCGATCCGAACGATCGGCCCCTCCGCATCGCTTCCGTCACCCTGGTCCAGGGCGATCGCCGGACTACTGCTGCAGCAGCGACAGCATCCCCTGCGGGATCTTGTTCGCCTGGCCGAGCATGGCGGTGCCGGCCTGCATCAGGATCTGGTCCTTGGTGAAGTTGGTCATCTCCATGGCCATGTCGGTGTCCCGGATCTGGGAGTTCGACGCCGTCAGGTTCTCGGTCGCGAC
>DATBEZ010000041.1:0-23924 GCA_036558745.1 Acidimicrobiia bacterium | reverse complement strand
ACGACTGCGGTCAGCAGGAGCAGCACCACCGCCGTGTGCCTGCGCAGCCGCAGCAGGACCAGCAGCAGGAGCGGCAGCACGACGTAGAACTGCTCTTCGATCGAGAGCGACCAGTAGTGCAGGTACGGGCTGAGGCCGGCCGTGTCTGCCCCGAAGTAGTCGCGCGAGTCGGCGATGAACTGCCAGTTGGAGAGGTACACGAGCGCCGCCTGGCCGTCGCGCAGCCACGCGGCCCGCTGGGGCTCGCTCGCGACGAGCAGCTGGATCGCGGCCGTGATGACGATGGCCAGCACGGCCGCCGGCAGCAGTCGTCGCACCCGCCGGGCGTAGAACCAGCCGAGCCGGAACGCCCCCGCCCGGTCGACCTCGGCCCAGATCACGTGCGAGACCAGGAAGCCCGAGAGCACGAAGAACAGGTCGACCCCGAGATAGCCGCCCGCGAGGTGGTCGCCGTGGAACAAAACGACGGCCGCGACGGCCGCGCCCCGGAGCCCGTCGAGCGCGGGCATGTGGGTCAACGCCGGTCTGCGGCGAACCGCCTCCACGGCACCCCCCTCTGCTCGCGTGCAACGTGCGTCCATGGCGCGCGCGGTCCGCGGCGAGGGTCAAGAGCAGGGAATCAGGAGGACGCGGCGAGCGTCGCCGTACGGCCCGCGTCGGCCGCGCGCCGGACGGCCGCCGGATCGCCGCTCACGACCAGGTACTCCTGGTTGTGCAGGTGGCTCACCGTCCCCACGCGCTCTCCGCTCGGGTTGTGGATCCCGATCTGCGCGCCGACGTAGCGACGCGAGTCGAACGCGAGCACCTCGACCGCCCCGCGGTGCTCGCACATCGCCCGCAGCTCGTCGAGCGACACCCACGCCTCGTCGTTGTACGACAGGACGGCGACGTCGGCTTGGACGTCGCGAAGCACCGACGCGAGCGCGACGGGCATCTCGCGCCGCACGTTGAACGGGCTGCGCGTCGCCGGATCGCGCGCGTCGGTGCGCTTGCACGCGACGCCGTAGTGATCGGGCGCGTCCCACGCGACGAGGGTCTCCCAGATGTGGTAGTTCGTGAAGTACCGGTGCTGGTTGTATGGCGGGTCGAGGTATGCGGCGTCGAAGCTGCCGAGTGAGCCGGTCACCGTGCAGGCGTCGGCCCGGCGGGCGTGACCGGGTCCGTCGATCAGCTTCGGCTCCCGGAGCTCGAGCGGCTTGTACGACCGCGGTGCCCACTCCTTCACGTACGCCATCTGGACGCCGGTGGTGGAGTCGACCCGGTCGGCGGCCTCGAGCAGGCTGGCCAGCAACAGCGGGCGCAGCGGCCCGTCGGGGTGCTCGCGGTCGATCGCGTCGCGGATCGCGTCGATGCGCTCACCGTTGTGGGGCTGAAAGAAGCGCGACCGGACGCAGAACGTCTCGGTGACGTAGCCGGCACGTCCGGGGAGCGACGCGAGGTGGCGGAGCGCGTCGGAGAGGGCGACGCGGTCGACGAGTCGCGCGTCCTGCTCGACGTAGGTCCGCGCGAGGACCTCGGAGTAGCGCGCGGTGTCGACCGCGGTGACCGTTGTGCCGCGCTGCTTCAGCTCCTGGGCGACGCGGGTCGTGCCGGTGAAGAGGTCCAGCGCCGTCCGCGCGCCGACCGCGCCGACCATCGCGCCGAGCACCGGCACGAGCCTGCGCTTCGAGCCGAGGTACTTGATCACACCCGGCGGAAGCCGTGACCGAAGAACCCGCCTCGGGGTCGCGCGTGGGCGTGATAGTGGTCCGGGATGTTGCGCATATTGTCGTCGACGTAGTGTTCGACGGTCAGCTGCTCGCCCGCGATCCGCGCCAGCTGCCCGTGCATGTGCTCGAGGTGGTCAGCAGGCGGCTCGATGCCGTGGTGTCGCCACACGACCATGGGCACCGAGCAGATCTCGCACTCCGCGATCCAGCAGATGTCGTCCTCGTGGTACCAGGGTGTGATGCGCGCGGCTTCGCACAGGTCGCAGTCGTCGTCGGCCGGGGGGAATGCGCTCGCCATGCGGCGTACCCTACGCGGTCCCGGTCATGCGCCCGCGTCCAACGCGGCACGCAACGACGCAACGAACGCGCCGGCCTCCTCGGGTCCGCCCCCGTGCAGCAGGCGCCGGACGAGCGCGCTGCCCACGACGACGCCGTCGGCCGCGGCCGACGCCGCGACCGCCTGCTCGGGCGTGGAGATGCCCACGCCGAGCAGCACGGGACGGTCGGTCATCGACGTGCACCGCCGGCCCATCACGAGCGCCTGGTCGGGGAGCTCCTGACGCTCCCCGGTCACACCCATGAGCGCGACCGCGTAGACGAATCCCCGGGAGCGCTCGCAGATCGCGCGGAGACGTTCGTCGGGCGTCGTCGGCGCAGCGAGCAGCACGGTCTCCACGTCGGCCGCGTCGGCCGCGTCACCCCAGCCGTCGAGCTCGTCGAAGGGCAGATCGGGGACGATCGCGGCGTCGATGGACGCGCCTGCGAGCGCGGCCGCGAACCGATCGTGGCCCGCGTGGAACACCGGGTTGTAGTACGTCATCACGGCGATGGGCACGTCGATGTCGATACGGGCGAGGTCGGCGATGATCGCGTCCGGTGTCGCGCCGATCTCGAGCGCGCGCTGCGAGGCCTCCTGGATCGTCTTCCCGTCCATGACCGGGTCGGAGAACGGGATGCCGACCTCGATTGCGTCGGCGCCGGCGTCCGCGACCGCGCGCACCACGTCGCACCAGGCCGAGCCGAGTCCGCCCGTCACGTAGGGAACGAGGAGCTTGCCGCCCGCGTCGCGCCGGGCGCGCAGCCGCGCTTCGAGCTTCACCGACGTTCGCCGCTCAGACGCTCGGCGACCTGCGCCGCGTCCTTGTCGCCGCGTCCGGACAGCGTGACGAGCACTGTCGACCCCGCGGGGAGGCGTCCGTCGTGCGCCGCGGCGGCGACCCACGCGAGCGCGTGCGCGGGCTCGAGCGCAGGCACGATGCCCTCCGTCACCGCGAGCAGCTGGAACGCGGCGAGCGCCTCCTCGTCGGTGGCATTGGCGTACTCGGCCCGGCCGGCCGCGGCGAGCGCGGCGTGCTCGGGCCCGACACCCGGGTAGTCGAGGCCCGCGCTGATCGAGTGCGCCTCGAGGATCTGGCCGTACTCGTCCTGCAGGAACAGCGACTTCGCGCCGTGGAGGACCCCGGGTACGCCCCGACTGAGCGACGCGCCGTGGTGACCGCTCTCGAGTCCGAGACCCGCGGCCTCGACACCGACGAGGCGCGCGCTCGTGTCGATGAACCCGGCGAAGGTGCCCATCGCGTTCGACCCGCCGCCGACGCACGCGACGACGACGTCGGGATCGTCACCGCCCAGCAGGTCGCGGCACTGGACCCGCGCCTCGTCGCCGACGACGCGCTGGAACTCGCGCACGATCCACGGGTACGGGTGCGGGCCGACGACCGATCCGATGCAGTAGTGCGTGGACTCCACCGTTGCGACCCAGTCGCGCAGCGCGTCGTTGATCGCGTCCTTGAGCGTCGCGCTGCCCGAGTGCACCGGAACGACCTCGGCGCCGAGCAGCCGCATGCGGAACACGTTGAGCGCCTGGCGCTCGACGTCGACGGCACCCATGAACACGATGCACTCGAGACCGAAGAGCGCGGCCGCGGTCGCGGTCGCGACACCGTGCTGGCCCGCGCCCGTCTCCGCGATCATCCGCTGCTTGCCCATGCGCTGCGTGAGCAGGGCCTGGCCGAGGACGTTGTTGATCTTGTGCGAGCCCGTGTGCGTCAGATCTTCGCGCTTCAGCAGGACGTCGACACCGAGCTGCGCCGAGATCCGCTCGCAGCGCGTCACGGGCGTCGGACGGCCCGCGTACTCCTGCAGCAAGGACGCGAACTCGCCGCGGAACTCGTCGGAGCTCCACGCGGCGCGGAACTCGCGCTCGAGCTCGTCGAGCGCGGGGACCAGGCTCTCGGGGACGAACTGGCCGCCGAACCCGCCTTCGAAGCGCCCGCGGTCGGTCGGCTCCGGGCCGGCCGGACCGAGCTGCACCGCACCGCCCCGCGCGATCGACGTCACCGGACGCTCACGCGTCGAGGGCCTCGTCCTCGGCCCAGTCGTAGGGCCGGTCGGCCCGGCGGTTGTGCCGCCCGGACGCGGACGCGACCGTGGGCTGCAGGGTCGCGGCGAGCTCCTCCCCTGCCTCCCGGGCCACCTCGACGAACCGGCGCAGCTTCCGTGGGTCCTTGCGGCCCGGCGCGGCCTCGACGCCGCTCGACACGTCGACGCCCCACGGGCGCACCCGTCGGATCGCCTCGCCCACGTTGTCGGGGTTGAGACCACCGGCGAGGAGGAGGCGGATCCCGCCCGGCGCGCCCTCGGCGAGCGACCAGTCGAACACCCGCCCCGATCCCGGGTGGGGCGAGTCGATGAGGACCACGTCGGCCGGACCGTTCGCCGCCGCGCCGAGGGCGGCGTCGCCGGCGGCGAAGGCCTGGATCACGAACTGCACCCGCTTGCGCACCCAGCGAACCTCGGAGAGTGGCTCGTCGCCGTGCAGCTGCGCTCCGGTGAGGCCGACCCGGTTCACGACGTCCACGACCCGTTGCGGCGCCTCGTTGCGGAACACGCCCACGGTGACGATGCCGTGGGGCAGGCGGTGGACGATCTCCTTGACCGCGTCGGGTCGCATCTGGCGCCGGCTGGGCGCGAAGACGAACCCGAGCGCGTCGGCACCGAGCGCGACCGCGAGCAGCGCGTCGTCCTCGTGGGTGATGCCGCAGACCTTGACGAACACAGGATCACGGTACCTCGCGTGGACACCGGTTCCCTGCCCTTACCCACCCCGGCATGGGGGCCTGACGTTCAAGGAACAGATGCCGCTACGCGTCCGTGAGTCGGCCGTGGAGGTAGTCGTCGTACGCGCTGAGGTCGAGGAGGCCGTGACCGGAGTAGTTGAAGAGGATGACCCGCTCCTCGCCCGACTCCTTCGCCGCGAGCGCCTCGTCGATGGCGGCGCGCACCGCGTGGCCGGTCTCCGGCGCCGGCAGCTTGCCCTCGCTGTTGGCGAACTGGACCGCGGCCTCGAACGTCTTGCCCTGCGGGTACGCGACGGCTTCCATGCGCCCGCTCTTCACGAGGTTCGAGATAATCGGCGAGTCGCCGTGGTAGCGCAGCCCACCGGCGTGGATCGCGGGCGGGACGAACTCGTGACCGAGGGTGTACATCGGCAGCAGCGGCGTCATGCCCGCGGTGTCGCCGAAGTCGTAGTCGAACTTCCCTTCCGTGAGCGTCGCGCACGACGACGGCTCGACCGCGACGAGACGCACGCCGGCGTCACCGAGGAACGGGAGCGCGATCCCGCCGAGGTTCGATCCGCCACCGCAGCTCCCGATCACGACGTCGGGCAACCGCTCGCCGGCCTGCGCGAGTTGCTCCTTGGCCTCGAGCCCGATGATCGTCTGGTGCAACAGCACGTGGTTCAGCACGGAGCCGAGTGAGTAATGGCTGTCGTCGCGCGTCGCGGCGTCGCGCACCGCGTCGCTGATCGCGAGACCGAGCGAACCGGGATGGTCGGGCTGGTCGACCGGTGAGGGCACGACCTCACCACCCCACGTCTCGATCATGATCCGCCGGTACGGCTTCTGGTCGTACGACGCGCGGACCATGTAGACCTTGCAGTCGATCCCGAACTGGTTGCACGCGAACGCGAGCGCCGTGCCCCACTGCCCCGCGCCGGTCTCGGTCGTCAAGCGTCGGACGTTCTCGGCCGCGTTGTAGTAGGCCTGCGCGACCGCGGTGTTCGGCTTGTGCGAGCCCGCGGGCGATACCGACTCGTCCTTGAAGTAGATGCGCGCCGGCGTGCCGAGCGCGGCCTCGAGCCGCTCGGCGCGTACGAGTGGCGTCGGACGCCACAGGCGAAGGACGTCGAGCACCTCGCCCGGGATGTCGATCCACGGGTCCGAGGCGACCTCCTGGGCGATCAACCCCATCGGGAACAGGGGCGTCAGATCGTCGGGGCCGACGGGCTCGCGGGTCGCCGGGTGCAACGGCGGCTGGAGCGGCTCGGGCAGCTCGGGCACGACGTTGCGCCACGCGGTCGGGATCTTGTCGGGGCTCAGGTAGAAGCGGCTCACGGGTGAAGTCTGCCCTGCGCGTCAGCGCAACTCCACCGAGAGAAGGTCAGCGCTTCTCCACGGTGAATCCGGCCATGGCTGCGATCAGCGCAGCGGGGTCGTCGCTGCGCACGAGCGCCTCGCCGACGAGCACTGCGTCGAAGCCGGCGGCGGCCATGCGCGCCGCGTCGTCGGCGCTGCGGATGGCGCTCTCGGCGACCGCGACGACCTCCGCCGGGATGCGCGCCGCGAGCCCGTGCGCGACGGACAGGTCCTCCGCGAAGTCGGCGAGGTCACGGCTGTTGACCCCGACGACGCGCGCGCCGATCCGCAGGGCGCGTTCGACCTCGTCGCCGGCGTGCGCCTCGACGAGCGCCGACAGGCCCCACTCTTCGGCGACGGTGTGAAGCTCGGCCAGCAATCCGTCGTCGGGAATCGCTGCGACGATGAGCAGCACCGCGTCGGCACCGGCACCACGCGCCTCGACGATCTGCAACGGGTCGATCGTGAAGTCCTTGCGCAGCACGGGAATGGACGTCGCGGCGCGGGCCGCCTCGAGGTCGGCCAGCGAGCCACCGAAGTACGTCGCGTCGGTGAGCACCGACATCGCGGACGCGCCGCCGCGCTCGTAGCGCTGCGCGGCCTCGGCCGGGTTCAGGTTCGGGGCCAGCTCGCCCTTCGACGGCGAGCGGCGCTTGCACTCCCCGATCACTGCGAGGTGCCGGTCGGGACGGCGCAGCGCGGCGGCGAAGTCGCGGACCGGTCCCGCGGCCTTCGCCGCGTCGAGCAGCGCATCCTCGCGCACGCGCAGCGCGCCGAGCTCGTCGAGCTTGGTCTCGATGATCGTGTCCAGCACCGACATGGTGTCGAGGCTACCGGTGGCGCTCCTGCGCTCAGGGCGTCGACGTCGAGGACGAAGCGGACGACGACGCCGACGACGAGGACGACTCCCCGTGGACGATCTGGTCTGCCGGAGGCGCCTGGACGTCGACGCGCACGCCGTAGTCGAAGAGCTCCAGGGTGATGGGCCCGGTGGCACCGCCGCTCCGGCCGAGCGAGGTCATCCGCCGCAGCCGACCCTGCGCGTCGACCCAGAGGTCGGCAGGCTCGGTCGCGCGGCCAGGATCGTCGACCGTGTACCCCTCCGAACGCAGCCGCGCGGTCAACGCCGCGAGGTCGAGCGTCACGCGCACGTGCGTCGTGGTGACGCCCCGCACCGTCTCGTGTCCGAGCGTGACGGCGCGTGCCGCGCTCGAGCGGAACAGCGCGAGCGGGTCGGCGGTGAACAGGAAGCCGGTCAACGGGTCGACGCTCACCGCATCGTCGGTGCCCGCGCCCGATTCGATCCAGGCTCTCGACGTGGCGTGCGCGCCGGTGGGAGCGGCGAGCATCGGCGAGTGCACGTACGTGTGCCGGCCGATCCAGCGGATCTCGTAGGCGCCGATACCCGGTGTGTTGCCCTGCACCGCGCCTCGCGCGTGTGCGAGGTCGATCGTGCCGGTCGCGACGTCGACGCGCGCCGGCGTACCCGCCGTCGGGTTCGCGGCGAGCGTCTCGCGAAGCTCCAGACGGGCGGTGCCGGCTGCGGTCGTGGTGCGAGCGATGCCCGATGCCGTCAGCCGCGTGGCGCTCGCGTTCGAGCTCGACGCGGCGCCACACGCGCTCGCGCCCACGAGCGCCATCAAGAGTCCCGACATCACGCGGATGATCCCACGCATCCCATGCCTTCCGACCCATGCCCTCTCGCCCGGTGGAGCCGTAGAGGATCCCACACGCGGGAGTCGGCCCGGACCATGTGTCGCAAGACACGTGGTCGTCTCGATCAGCAGCGCGGTGCACGCGGCAGTAGCGTCCGGCGGTGCCGATGAGCGACCACATCCGCCGGCTGCGCGCGCTCGTGGGCAACGAGCTCCTCGTGCTGCCGGCGGTCGCGGTGCTCGCGCGTGACGACCGGGACCGCATCCTGCTCGTCCGTCACGCCGACACCGGGTTGTGGGGAACCGTCGGCGGCGGCGTCGATGCCGACGAGGACCCGGGCGACGCCGCGGTGCGCGAGTGCCGTGAGGAGACAGGGCTCGACGTCGTGCTCGGTCCGGTGCTCACGGTGCTCGGTGGGCCCGAGTTCCGGGTGCGCTACGAGAACGGCGACGAGGCGTCGTACGTGTCGATCGTCTACGACGGGATCATGGTCGGCGGCGAGCTGCAACCCGACGGTGTCGAGACGGTCGAGTGCGGATGGTTCGCCCGTGAAGAGCTCGGCAAGGCTGCGCTCGGCAGCTTCGCCCGGGCCACGTTCGAGGCCATGGGTTGGATCGACCGCGCCATCTAGAGTCCCCGGCCTATGACGATCACCTTCCCCGACGGGTTCCTGTGGGGCACCGCGACGGCCGCGCACCAGGTCGAAGGGGGCAACTGGAACAACGACTGGTGGGCGTTCGAGCACGCCGAGAAGACGCCGTGCACCGAGGTGTCGGGCGACGCGGTCGACCACTACTGGCGCTACCGGTCCGACATCGCGATGCTCGCCGAGCTCGGGTTCGGCGCGTACCGGTTCTCGGTCGAGTGGTCGCGGATCGAACCCGAGGAAGGCGAGTTCTCACGAGCGGCGCTGGACCACTACCGGCGCATGATCGCGACGTGCCTCGAGCAGAGTCTCGTTCCCGTCGTGACCTTCCACCACTTCACGACGCCGCGCTGGGCGACGACCGGCGCCGGATGGGCCGATCCCGTCACCGCCGAGCGGCTGGCCCGGTTCTGCGAGCGCGCGGTCGCCGCGCTCGGGGACCTGATCGGTATCGCGTGCACGATCAACGAGCCCAACATCGTCGCGTTGATGGGTCACATGGTCGGTGTGTTCCCACCCGGACGTCAGGACATCGACGCGTACGCGCGAGCGAACGACGTGCTCGTCGACGCGCACCGTCGCTGCTACGAGGTGCTCAAGGCGGGTCCCGGCGATTTCCCGGTCGGCATCACCGTCGCCATGGGCGACTGGGACTCCCCGCCCGGTTCGGAGGAGACGTTGGCGCGCGTGCGTCACCAGCACGAGGGGATCTACCTCGAAGCCGCGCGCGGTGACGACTTCGTCGGCGTGCAGGCGTACTCGCGCACGCGCCTCGGCGCCGACGGCATGCCCGTCGGCGCCGAGGAGGGCGTCGACGTGCTCGACATGGGTTACGAGTACTGGCCGCAGGCCCTCGAAGTCGCGATCCGCCACGCGGCGAAGGTCGCGCAGGTACCCATCCACGTGACCGAGAACGGGATCGGGACCACCAACGACGAGCAGCGCATCAGCTATGTGAGGAGCGCCCTGGAGGGGCTCGCGACGTGCATCGCCGACGGCATCGACGTCCGCAGCTACTTCTACTGGTCGATGATGGACAACTTCGAGTGGACACTGGGCTACATGCCCCGGTTCGGGCTGGTGTCCGTCGACCGGGCCACCCAGCTGCGCACGATCAAGCCCAGCGGCCACTGGCTCGGCCAGGTGGCCAGGGAGAACCGAATCTGACCCGAGGAACCGGCCCTCGTGCCGTGCCCTCACGCCATAACACTCCTCTGATCCGGGCTTCATCGGGAGGTGCTACGGGCCGAGTCACAATGGCGTGGTGGACAAGGGAACCATCGTCGTGGTGGACGACGAGCCCAACATCGCCGACCTCGTCGACCTCTATCTCGCTCGCGACGGGTTCCGGGTGCTCAAGGCCGGCACCGGTGCGGCCGGGCTCGACGCGGTGAAGGACCATCGCCCGCGACTCGTCGTGCTCGACGTCGGCCTGCCCGACATCGACGGCCTCGAGGTGTGCAAGCGCATCCGCGCCACCTCGCGTGTGCCGGTGATCTTCCTCACCGCCCGCGACGGCGAGGTCGACCGGGTGCTCGGCCTCGAGCTCGGCGCCGACGACTACGTCACCAAGCCCTTCTCCCCCGCCGAGCTCGTCGCGCGCGTGAAGGCCGTGCTGCGCCGGGTCGACGGCGGGCCCGCGCCCGAGGTCGTGCAGGCCGGACGGGCGACGATCGACGTGGGCCGACGCGAGGTGCGCATCGACGAGCGCGCGGTGGAGTTCACCACCAAGGAGTTCGACCTGCTGCGGTACCTCGCGGAGCGCCCGGGCCTGGCGCTCAGCCGCCAGCAGATTCTCGATGGGGTGTGGGGCTACGACTGGTACGGCGACGTGCGCACCGTCGACGTGCACATCGCGCAGGTGCGCAAGAAGCTCGACGGTGCCGCGGCGATCAAGACCGTCCGCGGCATCGGTTACCGCTTCGACGCGTGACGAAGGGGCACGTCGGCTCGTGAACTGGCAACCGCCGCCTCCTCCCAAGCGTCATCTCCGCTCGCGTCTCGTCGCGGCGATGGTCGCGCTCGCGATCGGCGTGCTCGCGTTCACCGCGTTCATCACCCTCGCGGTCGCGCGCAAGACGAACACCGACAACGACACCTCCGCGTTGGAGAGCAAGACCCAGAAGCTCGCCGACGCGCTCGACACCTACCTGCAACGGCCGAACGCGGAGCAGCTCGCCAACCGGAACGTGGTGGGCACCGTGATCCGCCAGACGCTGCGCATCTCCGACGCGAGCATCGTGACCATCACACCGAGCGGTGAGATCGTCGACGGGCTCGGGCGCGCGAGCGCGTCGGCCGCCGTCCTCACGCTGCCCCAGGGTCTCGACAACAGCGACCTCGACAAGGCCGCGCTCGCGGACGGCCGTCAACAGCAGGGCCAGCGCGGGCGCCTGCTCTTCGTCGCGTACCCGCTGGACCGCACCGCGACCGGGACGCCGGTCGTCGTCGTCACCCAGGAGATCCAGCGGACGATCGCGCGCGGCGCCGGTCTGCTCTTCTTCATCATCGGCGGGGTGGCCACCGCGGTCGCCGCGCTCGTCGCGTACTTCCTCGCGCGCCGCCTGACCCGACCGATCGGCACGATGCAGCAGACCGCTCGTCGCATCGCCGCTGGTGACCTCAGCGCGCGCGTCGACCTCGGCGGCCATTCCAACGACGAGCTGGCCGACCTCGCGCGCGGGCTCAACGCGATGGCCGCGCAGCTGGAGCACGCGCGCGGCATGGAGCGCGGCTTCATCCTGAGCGTGTCGCACGATCTGCGCACGCCGCTCACGTCGATCCGCGGCTACGCGGAGGCGATCGCCGACGGCGCGGTCGAGGGGGCCGACGATCGCAAGCGGGCGGCCGAGATCATCTCGTCGGAAGCGCGGCGCCTCGAACGTCTCGTCGCCGACCTGCTGGATCTGGCCCGGCTCGACGCGCACCAATTCTCGCTGACGCCCAGGCCGGTCGACGCGGGAGAGGTCGTGGAGGCCGCCGTGCTCGCGTTCGAGCCTGCGGCGACCGAGCTCGGTCTGCGGCTCGCGGTGGACGCGCGCAAGCCGATCCCGGCCGACGCCGATCCGGAACGGCTGGGCCAGATCGTCGCGAACCTGGTGGAGAACGCGTTGAAGTACGCCACCACCACGATCGACGTCGGTGTGGCGCGCATCGACGGTCAGGTCGTCATTCGCGTCCGCGACGACGGCCCGGGGCTCTCGCCCGAGGACGTGCCCCACGTGTTCGACCGGCTCTACACGTCGCGTACCGTTGCCGGACGCAAGGTCGGGACCGGTCTCGGCCTCGCGATCGTGCGGGAGCTCGCTGCGGCGATGGGCGGAAGCGCGTGGGCGGAGCCTGCCGAGGGCGGCGGCACCCGGTTCGTGGTGCGCGTGCCGTTGCCTGCGTCGGTGGTCCCGGCGCCGCTCAGCTCGCCGGGCTAGTCGCGAGCGACGCCGGCGTGGCCTCGACACGCGCTCGGGTCTCGCCACCGTCCCAGCGCAGCACCGCGTCGAGCGGCGGCTCCACCTCGCGACGGACGAACGCGAGACCGGACCACGGTCGGTCGATGAGCGGAGTGACGCTCGTCAGCGCACCGACCGCCTTCCCGTCGACGACGACCTCCGCACCCACGGGCGGCCGCGCGCCGTCGAGCACGCGGACCGAACGGAGGAACCGGTTGACGTGGCCACGGGTGTCGATCCGGCAGACGAGCTCCTGGCCCAGGAAGCAACCCTTCGTGAACGACACCGCGTCGCGTTCGAGGAACGCCTCTTGCGCGATCGTCCGGTCGTCGAGGTCGGCGCCCTGGCGCGGCACGCCGGCCTCGACCCGCAGCTGCTCCAGCTCCTCGGGTCTCGCCGCCGTCGCACCCGCGTCGCGCAGCGCGACCCGTGACGCCTCGACGACGTCGCGCGGGCCGATCACGTCGAAGGCGTCACCGAACGGCCACGGCACGTCGACGGCGACCGCCGGCGGCGCGACGAGCGGACGGAGCCGGCCCGCACCGGGCCCGCGCACCGCGAGCGCGCCGAATCCGGCGCTCGCGTCGACGATGTCGGCCTTGACCCGGATACGGAACCGCTGCAACGACGCGGCGAGCTGCGCGCCGAAGCCGGGCTCGGTCTCGAGCCACAGCCGGTCGTCGCCGACCCGCACGGCGCGCGCGTCGACGTCGAGCTTCCCCTGCGGGGTGAGGAGCAGGGTGTGCGCGCCGGCACCGATCGCGATCTCGCCGAGGTCCTGCGACACGAGGCTCTGGAGGAACGACAGCGCGTCGGGGCCTTCCACCGTCACCAGACCACGGTCGGGCGCCTCGACCTCGATGATCAGGTCGCGCAGGTCGGGTGTGTCGCTCACGACGCCGCGGCTTCGGGGCGCTGCTTCGCAACCGGTGCGAGGTCGCGTGACGCGGCCGCCGCGGTGAGCAGCGCACGTGCCTTGTTGTGGCACTCGAGGTCCTCGAGCTCGGGATCGGAGTCCACGACGACGCCTGCGCCGGCACCCACGGTCGCCTTCCCGTCGCGCCACACCATCGTCCGGATCGTGATCGCGGTGTCCACGTTGCCGGAGAAGTCGACGTAACCCACCACGCCCGCGTAGGGACCGCGCTTGGCGGGCTCCAGCTCGTCGATGATCTCCATGGCCCGCACCTTCGGCGCACCGGTCAGGGTCCCGGCCGGGAACGTCGCCCGCAGGACGTCGACCGCGTTCTTGCCCTCGGCGAGCTCACCCGTCACCTGGCTCGTCATGTGCATCACATGGGAGTAACGCTCGAGCACCATGAGCTCTTCCACACGCTCGGTGCCGAAGCGCACCACGCGACCGACGTCGTTGCGGGCCAGGTCGACGAGCATGACGTGCTCGGCCCGCTCCTTGGGGTGCTCCACGAGCTCCGCGGCCATGCGCCGGTCGTCGTCCTCGGTGCGACCGCGACGGCGGGTCCCCGCGATGGGCCGGCTGATCACGCGGCTGTCGAGCACCTGCACCATCGTCTCCGGCGAGGATCCGACGAGCGTCGCCTCGGGATGACGCAGGAAGTACATGTAGGGCGACGGGTTGACCTGGCGCAGCACGCGGTACACGTCGAACGGGTCGTACTCGCCCTCGAGGTCGAACCGCTGAGCGAGGACGACCTGGAAGATGTCGCCCGCGAGGATGTACTCGCGTGCAGCTTCGACGGCGCGACCGAAGTCACCCTTCGACATCGTCGAGTGGAACGGCGCGAGCTCGGTGAGGGCGTCGGGAGGTGGCGGCGACGGGACGTACGGCAGGGGCCGCGCGAGCTCGTCGACGAGCGCGTCGAGCCGCGACACCGCACGCCCGTACGCGTCGGTCAGCTCACGATCGCTCGCACCGGGTGCGACGAACACGTTCTCGATCAGGTAGAGGCGCTGGCGGAAGTGGTCGAACGCGGTGACGTGCCCGGTGAGCGAGAGCACCGCGTCGGGCAGCCCGAGGTCGTCGGTGGGCACGTCGGGCAGACGCTCGATCTCGCGCGCGACGTCGTAGCCCAGGTACCCGACCACGCCGCCGTGGAACGGAGGCAGGTCGGGCAGGTTCGGCGCGCGGTAGCGGCCGAGCAGCTCCTCGAGCGCGCGCAACGCACCCTGGTCGGTCGGTACCCCCGGCGCGGCGCCGTGGATGAGCTCGACGTCGCGGCCGCGGGCGACCATCGTGAGCGCGGGGTCACGGCCGATGAACGAGAAGCGGCCCCAACGCTCTGCGTGCTCGACCGACTCGAGCAGGAACCCCTCGCCGTCGCCGACGAGCTTCACGAACGCGGAGACCGGCGTCTCGAGGTCGGCCAGGACCTCGCGCCAGACGGGGACGACGGTGTGCTCCGCGGCGAGCGCGCGGAACTCCTCCAGCGAGGGCTTCGCGTCGCCGCTCACCGGCCGATCACACCGGTCCCGGCGTCGCGTCCGGATCGCCGAACGCGCGGAAGAAGCAGCTGCGTTCGCCCGTGTGACACGCGCCACGACCCTCCTGCTCGACCACGAAGAGCAGCGCGTCGCCGTCGCAGTCGTAGTAGGCCGCGCGCACGAACTGCCGATCGCCCGACGTCTCGCCCTTGCACCAGAACTCCTGGCGGCTGCGGCTCCAGAACCATGTCCGGCCGGTCTCGAGCGTGCGGCGTAGTGACTCGGGGTTCATCCAGGCCATCATCAGCACCTGGCCCGTGCCCGCTTCCTGCACGATCGCCGCGACCAGGCCGTCGGCGCTGTAGCGGACGCCCGCGAGCTCCTCGTCGGTGAACGCGATCGGTGACGCGATCGGGGTGGCGGACATCCCTTCCAGCGTACTCGCCCACCCGGCGGGAGCCGCTGCCCGATACGTGGTGTCAACCGGGGTCGGCCGCGCGCCCGTAGGATCGAAAGCCATGTCCGTGACGCCCCCGTCCGCACCGAAGCGACCGCACGCGCTGCGGGCCCACGGGGACGAACGCGTCGATCCCTGGTACTGGCTGCGCGACCGCGACGAGCCGGATGTCGTCGCATACCTCGGAGCCGAGAACGACTACGCGAAAGCCGCGCTCGCGCACACCGAGGACCTGCAAGGCCGACTGTTCGACGAGATCAAGGGTCGCATCCAGCAGACCGACGTGTCCGCCCCCGCGCGCAAGGGACGCTGGGACTACTTCAGCCGGACGATCGAGGGTCTGCAGTACCCGATCCACGGCCGACGGCCCGCCGGCGCGCGCACGGGTGAGGACGAGACGGTCCTGCTCGACGAGAACGTGCTCGCCGAGGGTCACGGCTTCTTCTCGCTCGGCGGCTTCGCCGTGAGCCCGAACCAGAAGCTGCTCGCGTACTCGGTCGACTTCGACGGCTCCGAGCGTCATGAGCTCCGCTTCCGCGACCTCGGGCGCGCCGCGGACCTCCCCGACACGGTGCCCGACACGTACTACGGGCTCGCGTGGGCAGCCGACGACCGGACCGCCTTCTACACGCGGCCCGACGACGCGATGCGCCCGTGGCAGGTGTGGCGCCACGTGCTCGGAACCGCGGCCGACGACGACGTGCTCGTCTACACCGAGGAGGACGACCGCTTCTTCGTCGACGTGGAGGAGACGCGCACCGAGCGCTACCTCCTCATCACCTCGCACTCGAAGGTGACGACCGAGGTGCGGTTCATCCCCGCCGACGCGCCCGAGGAGACACCGCGCGTCGTCGCAGAACGGCGCGCCGGCGTCGAGTACCTCGTCGAGCACCACACGTCGCGCACCGACGGCGACCGCTTCTACATCGTGACCAACGACGACGGGGCGGAGAACTTCAGGCTCGTCCTTGCACCGGTCGCCTCGCCCGGTCACGAGCACTGGCGGGAGGTGATCCCCCACCGTCCCGACGTCCGCCTCGACGCGGTCGACGCGTTTGCGGACCACCTCGTCGTCTCCGAGCGCAGCAACGGGTTGGAGCAGCTCCGCGTCCTCCGGATCGCCGACGGCGCGCAGCACGTGATCGAGATGCCGGAGCCCGTGTACAGCGTCGGGCTCGGTCCGAACCTGGAGTTCGACACCCGCACCGTCCGCTACGTGTACACGTCGCTCGCGACACCGACGTCCGCGTACGACTACGACCTCGAGTCGCGCGCGACCACGCTCGTGAAGCGCCAACCGGTGCTCGGCGGTTACGACCCTGCGTGTTACCGCACCGAGCGACTCTGGGCGACGTCGGCCGACGGCACCCGCGTGCCGATCTCACTCGTCGCGCGCACCGACGTGACGCGCGACGGCACGGCGCCGACGCTGCTCTACGGCTACGGGTCCTACGAGGCATCGATCGACCCGGCGTTCTCGCCCATCCGCCTCGCGCTGCTCGAACGCGGCTGGGTGTACGCGATCGCGCACGTCCGCGGCGGCGGTGAGCTCGGCCGACAGTGGTACGAGGACGGCAAGCTGCTGAACAAGCAGCACACCTTCGACGACTTCGTGGCCGCGGCCGAGCAGCTGATCGCGGACCGCTGGACGCGTCCGGAGCGGTTGGCGGCGCGGGGCGCGAGCGCGGGTGGGCTGTTGATGGGTGCGGTCGTGAACCGCCGTCCCGACCTGTTCCGCGCCGTCGTCGCACAGGTGCCGTTCGTCGACGCCCTCACGACGATCCTCGACGAGTCGCTGCCGCTGACCGTGACCGAGTGGGAGGAGTGGGGCAACCCGGTCGAGGACGCCGACGTGTACCGCTACATGAAGGCGTACTCCCCCTACGACAACGTCGCCGCGCAGCCGTACCCGGCGATCCTCGTCACCGGCGGGCTGAACGACTCGCGGGTGTCGTTCTGGGAGCCGGCCAAGTGGGTGGCCAAGCTGCGCGCCACGAAGACCGACGACCGCCTCCTCGTCCTGCGCACCGAGATGGACGCCGGGCACGGCGGTCCCTCGGGTCGTTACGACGCGTGGCGCGACGAGGCGCTCGTGCTCGCCTTCCTGCTCGACCAGGTCGCCCCCGAGACCGAGAACCGCTGAGCCCCGCCTCCGTCGGGACGTTCGCCTCTGTCCGCACCGCCGGGAGCGCCCGAGAATCGCGGGACGTCCGGGGGTAGTCCATGAGCATGAGCGCGGTCGAACGGGGAAGCCGGGGTGGTCCGGTCGGTCACTGCCCCGAGTGCGCGTCCGACGAGCTGTACGCGGTCTCGAACGGGTTCGAGACGAACTTCCGGTGCCGCGCCTGCGGCCGGTGCTGGCACGTCTCCCTCGGTCGCGTCTCCCCGGTCGATCCGCTGACGTGCCCGGGCTGCGAGCAGGCACGCGAGTGCCGCGGGCACCTGACGAGGATGGCGCCGGTCCGGTCCTAGCCTGAGTGCGGACGGAGCGGAGCTCTGCTGGGCGGAGCCCTCCGAGCGGAGTCGAGGGAGCCATGGATGAGGCGATGGCCGACGCGCGCACGCTGCTGACCGACGACGGCGTGCATCTGGAGGCCGAGCTCGCCGTCGCGACCGGGCCGGTCCGTGCCGTCGCCGTGCTGTGCCACCCGCATCCGCAGTACGGCGGGAGCATGCGCTCGATCGTGATCGGCGCGCTCTTCGACGCGCTGCCCGCACGCGGGGTCACCTGCCTGCGCTTCAACTTCCGTGGCGTGGAGGGCAGCGAGGGCACCTACGACGGCGGCAACCTCGAACGGGTCGACGTCGAGGCCGCGGTCGCCGCGATCCAGACGGAGCTCGCGGCTGCGCCGGGCCGGGTCCCGCTGCTGCTGGCGGGCTGGTCGTTCGGCGCCGACATGGCGCTGTCCGTGCGTGACCACCGGGTCAGCGCCTGGATGGCCGTGGCCCCGCCCCTGCGCTACGTCCACGATCTCGAGGGTCTGGCCGACGACCCGCGGGCCAAGCTGCTGGCCCTGGCCCAGCACGACGAGGTCCGGGACCCGGCCGAGGTCGAGGCCGTGGCGAGCGCCTGGGCCAACACCGAGGTCCACGTGGTGGGCGGGGCCAGTCACTTCTTCGTGGGCCGCACGGAGCGGCTGGTAGAGCTGGCCGGAGCCTTCGTCGACCGCCTCGCGGCGCCCGCCGGGAGCCCCTGAGGGCCCGGCCCCGCACCTGGTCACCGGATTCCCTAACCCCGGCCCCTCGGCCCGCCGATGACACGAACGAGGCAATTCGAAGACGGGCTCAACCGGTGGATACCGCCATGCGTCAGACCGAGGTCGCGACCGAGGAGCGTGGTCGCGTCGCGCACCTCCTCCGGCGCACCGGCTTCGGTGCGACGGCGGCGGAGATCGACGCCGCGCTCGACCGTGGCTACGTCGCGACCGTCGACCGTCTCATCGACGGCGCCGACCCCGGTGCCGACGCGGTGCCCGCGCCCAAGCTGACCCGGCCACCCTTCCCCGTGCGCGCCGACGAGTGGCAGACCGAGGCGGACGCGCTCACGCTCTGGTGGCTACGCCGGATGATCTGCTCGACCAATCCGCTCCGGGAGAAACTCACGCTCTTCTGGCACGGCTACTTCCCCACGTCGCTCGAGCGCGTGCACTGGCCCGCGGCGATGCTCGATCAGAACGAGATGTTCCGCGACCTCGCGACCGCGCACTTCGACACGCTCGCGCAGGCCGTCACCACCGATCTCGCGATGCTCCTGTGCACGGGTGGTCTGCACAGTGACGTCACCGCGCCCGACCTGCACCTCGCGCACGCGCTGCTCGAGCGGTTCACGCTCGGTCCGGGACGCTTCACACGGACCGATGTCGAGGAGACCGCACGCGCGTTGACCGGCTGGGTGATCGATCGCGGCACCGGCCACGTCCGCTTCGACGCCGCGCGCTTCGACGCCGGGCAGAAGCGCGTGCTCGGTCAGGTCGGGCACCTGCACGCGGCCGACGTCGTGCACGCGGCCGTCGAGCATCCGGCGTGCGCGCCCTATGTCGCGTCGCGCTTGTGGAGCGCGCTCGCGTACCCCATCCGCCCGACCGACCGCCTCGCACAGGAGCTGGGCGACCGCTTCCTCGACGCCGACTACGAGATCGGCGAGCTGCTCTTCGACATCCTCGTGCACCCGCAGTTCCACTCGAGCTACGCCCGTTCCGCGCTCGTGAAGACGCCGCTCGAGTGGACGCTGTCGGTGCACCGGGCCCTCGCGATCACACCACGCCCGGCGACGGTGCGGATGCTCGAGAAGCTCGACTACGTGCCGTTCCGACCGCCCGGCATCGCGGGCTGGCCGACCGGCCCTGACTGGCTCCAGCGCTGGCCGGCGCGAGCCCGGCTGCAACTCGTGAACGACGTGGTCGCCGAGGCCGACCTGCGGTGGATCGCCGACGTGATGCCGTGGCGACGGCCGCAGCTGCTCGCGACCGCGCTCGGCCTCCCCGGGTGGAGCACGTCGACCGCCCGCGCGCTCGACAGCGTCGCGGGTGATGCGTTCCGGGTGACCGCGCTGGCGGTGTCGGCACCCGAGTTCATGATGGCGTGACCTGCTCTTCTGGTCGCGCTCGCAGGCTCGCCGCTCCCCTGCCCACAGCGCGGCCCGGCGACGGACCAAGCTCCGATCGCCTGCCCGAGGACGCGACCCGCCCGTTTCGACGTGCCGTCGCGATGCCGCGTCCGGCGCGCCGCGGGCGCTAACCCTGCGCGGGGACGGGCGCGATGCCGTGCCGCTCGAGGAATGCGAGCCGCCGTTCGACCGAGGTCTTCCAGACGCCGAGATCGAGCTCGAAGTGCGAGCGATCGCCCTCCTCGTACGCGTGCTCGAGCTCGTCGAACGCGGTGTCCTCGGCGTCGAGCAGCTCGCGGTACTTGCGCATGAACGCGTCGTCGATGACCCCGTTCGTGTGGCCCATGCAACCCCCTCGGCCGGGGCGTCCGACCCCCGGACGCCGGAATGCCTCGACCGTACCCGAGCCGGCGACACCCGATCGACGGCCTGGCGCACGTCACCCCGCGGCGCTCGCCAGGGCCTCGATCGCCTCGCTCACGTCCACCCGGCCCTCGTAGATCGCCCGGCCGACGATCACGCCCGCGAGCCGCCGGCCGGCCACCTCGAGGCGGGCCAGGGTCCGCAGGTCGTCCAGCGTGCCGACGCCGCCGCTCGCGACGACGGGGATCTCGGTGGCCTGCAGCACCGTCGCGAGCTGGCTCGTGTCGGGTCCGGTCATCATCCCGTCGCGGCCGATCTCGGTGACGACGAGCGCGGCGACACCGGACGCCGCGAAGCGCGTCGCGAGCGCGACGAGATCGGCGCCCGTTCCCTCGACCCAACCACGCACCGCGACGTCGCGCCCGCGCGCGTCGATCCCGACGACGATGCGACCGGGGTGGCGCGCGCACAGGTCGTCGACGAGTGCGGGTGATTCCACCGCCGCGGTGCCGAGAACGACGCGCGCGCAGCCCACGTCGAGCAGCGCGTCCGCCGCGTGTGCGTCCCGCACGCCGCCACCCGACTGCACCGGGATGTCGACCGCGTCGCAGACGGCGCCGACCACCGCCAGGTTCTCGGGCGAGCCGGTGCGCGCGGCGTCGAGGTCGACGACGTGCAACCACCGCGCGCCTGCGGCGGCGAACCCGCGGGCGACCCGGACCGGATCGTCGTCGTAGACCGTCTCGGCGGCGAAGTCGCCCTGACGGAGGCGCACGCAGCGACCACCGCGCACGTCGATGGCGGGGAACAGCTCCACGGGTGCGTGGCTACAGCGCGCCCTTGGTCGAGGGCACACCGCCACCCTCGACCCGCACCGCGTCACGCAGCGCCCGGGCCACTCCCTTGAACGAGGCCTCGATGATGTGGTGGCCGTTGCGGCCCGACACCCCCCGGAGGTGGAGCGTGATGCCCGCGGCGAACGCGAAGGCACGCCAGAACTCCTCGGCCAGCTGCGGGTCGAACGTGCCGATCCACTCCGACACCGGGTCGAGGTCGTAGACCAGGAACGGGCGGCCCGACAGATCGAGGGCCACCTGGACCAGCGCCTCGTCGAGCGGGACGAGCGCGTCGGCGAAGCGCCGCACGCCGGCCTTGTCGCCGAGCGCCTGCTTCATCGCCGTGCCGAGGACGATGCCGACGTCCTCGACGGTGTGGTGCAGGTCGACCTCGAGGTCCCCCTCCGCCTTGACCGTGAGGTCGAAGCCGCCGTGCTTGCCGAGCTGCTCCAGCATGTGGTCGAAGAACGGGATGCCGGTCTGCGCCGCGGCGCGTCCCTCGCCGTCGATCGCCAGCTCGACGTCGACGGTCGTCTCCTTCGTCTCGCGGTGCAACGTCGCGGATCGCGTCACCCCATCACCTCCGCCACGGCCTGCGCGAGCGCGGCCAGGAACGCGTCGTTCTCCTCGTGCGTCCCGACGGTCACGCGGAGGCAGTCGTCGAGACGCGGCCACCGGGCGAAGTTGCGGACGAGCACGCCCCGGGCCACGAGCCGCTCCCACAACGCCTGCCCGTCACCGTGCACCCGCATCAACACGAAGTTCGCGCCCGACGGGTACGGTGTCACGCCGGGCTGGTCCTCGAGCGCGTCGAGCAGACGGCCGCGCTCGCGCACGAGCTCGTCGACGCGGGCCCGCATCTCGGTGTCGAAGCGCAGCGCGACCCGGCCCGCGACCTGGGTCGGCGTGCTCAGGTGGTACGGCAGCACGACCTTCTCGAGCTCCTCCACCACCCACGTCGGCGCGATGCAGAAGCCGAGGCGGAGCGCGGCCATCGACCACACCTTGGAGTAGGTCCGCACCACGACGAGGGGGCGGTCGTCGGCGACGAGGTCGAGCGCGCTGCGAGGCGCGAACTCGCCGTACGCCTCGTCGACCACGACGATCCCCCGACTCGTCGCCGCGACCGCGTCGACCAGGGCTTCGATCGTCTCGCGCTCGTCGAGGGTTCCGGTCGGGTTGTTCGGGCTGCACGTGAACACCAGCGCGGGTGACTCGGCGCGGATCAGGTCGAGCGCGCGGTCCAGGTCGAGGGCGAACTCGGGCGTCCGCTCACCGGTCACCACGGGCGTGCCCGTGATCCGGCTGATGTGGGTGTGCAGCGCGTACGTCGGTTCGAACACCAGCGCGCGCCGGGACGCGCCCGCGTAGGTGAGCAGCAAGGTCTGCAGCACCTCGTTCGATCCGTTCGCGCAGAACACCTGCTCGGCCGGCCGGCCGATCGGACCGCCGATCGCGCTGCGGAGGTCGCGGGCGGCTCTGTCGGGATAGCGGTGCAACGGCGCGGTCGAGAGCTCCGACAGCCACGCCTCGACGAAGCCGGGCGGCGGCGGGAACGGGCTCTCGTTGGTGTTCAGGCGCACCCGGACGTCGAGCTGGGGCGAGTGGTAGCCCTCCAGCGCCTGGAGGTCGTCGCGGGGCGGCACCGGCACGGTCACGCGCGTCATCGCGAGCCCGTGCGCAACGTGATCGACTGCGCGTGCGCGTCGAGGCCCTCGACGCCGGCGAGCGTCGTCACCTTCGCGGCGACGCCCCGCAACGCGTCGCGGTCGAGTCCGACGACGTGGATGTGCTTCTGGAAGTCGTCGACGCGCAACGCGCTCGCGTAACGCGCGGCGCGGGCGGTCGGCAGGACGTGGTTCGTCCCGGCGACGTAGTCGCCGATCACCGCCGGCGCCCACGCCCCGCAGAAGACCGCACCCGCGTTGCGCACGTCCTCGACGAGCTTGTCCGGTTCGTCGGTCATGAGCTCGAGGTGCTCGGGCGCGATGAGGTTGGCGACCTCCATCGCGCTCGGCGCTCCGTCGACGAGGATGCAGCGGCCACCGCGCCCGAGCGTGCTCTCGATCTCGGCTCGGCGCGGCGCGACCGCGACGAGGCGGTCGAGCGCGGCGTCCACCGCGTCGGCCACGTCCTCGTCCCACGTCACGAGCACCGCGGCACCGTCGGGACCGTGCTCGGCCTGGGCCATGAGGTCGACGGCGACGAACTCGGCCGGTGCGGTGGCGTCGGCCACGACCACGAGCTCCGACGGCCCCGCGGTCGACTCGATGCCGACGACCCCGGCCACCTCCTGCTTGGCCAGCGACACGTACCGGTTCCCGGGCCCGACGATGACGTCGACGCGCGGGATCGACTCGGTGCCGTAGGCCATCGCGGCGATCGCCTGCGCGCCCCCGACCGCGTAGACCTCGTCCACGCCGGCGAGCGTCGCGGCCGCGAGCATCACCGTCGGGACGTGCCCGTCGCGGTCGGGTGGCACGCAGAGCACGATGTCGGTGACGTCCGCGACGCGAGCCGGGACCGCGGTCATGAGCACGGTGGACGCGAGCGGGGCGCGGCCGCCGGGTGCGTAGAGACCGGCGCGGTCCACGGGGCGGACGATCTCGCGGGCCGCGATCCCTTCGTGCACGATCCGGACCTCGGGCGGGGTCTGCAGCCGGTGATACGCGTGGATCTGGTCCTTCGCGAACTCGAGCGCGTCGCGGACGTCCGCTGCGATCGCGCGCGGCGCGGCGGTGAGCTCGTCGTCGGGGACTCGGAACCGGTCGAGGCGACAGCCGTCGAAGCGCTTGGTGAGCTCCCTCAGCGCGTCGTCCCCGCGCGCGCGGACCGCGGCGATGATCTCGCGTACCGCTGCAAGCGCGTCCTCGTCCTGCGCGTCCGACGCGTCGTCGCGCGGCAGGAACGCGCCGGCATCGAGGGCTCGATTGCGCAGGTCGGTCCGGGCGAGCATGAGGTCGGCCATCGTAACCGTGGGTCGTCGGAACGCCCCGCGTCATTCCCGCCCGAGCGGGCGGATTGCGCGACGCGCGCCGTCGGGTAACGCTGCGGACGTGAGCGAGACCTCCGACCACGCCGAGCTGTCGACGCTGCGCTCGCAGCTCGAGGAGCTGACCCAGCGGGTCACCGCGGTCGCCGAGCGCTACGGCACCACGCCGGACTCGGCCGTGGCCGCCGATCTGTTCACGGCCGAGCGGTCGCTCCTCGCGGCCCGACGGGCGCTCGACAAGGCCCTCGGCGCCATCGTCCGGTAGCCGGGCTCCCGGAGGTCGCTCCCGTCCCGAGATGTCTCCGAACGCGAACGAGCGGCGCCGGCAGGGAGGCGCCGCTCGTTCAGGTCCGGCAGGGTGGGCTGCGGACGAAACTTCTGCTACCCGGCCTCTC
>DATBEZ010000040.1:0-174764 GCA_036558745.1 Acidimicrobiia bacterium | reverse complement strand
GCTCCCGGAGGCCGCGTGGGAGTTGGCCCTCGGCATCTACTGCGCATGGAAGGGCTTCAGGCTCGAGAGTCCGCTGGCCCGGCCCGAGCTCGCGTTGCGTCGCTGAAAGAGCGACGTGGGTCCGGGGATGCACCGCGGGGTTTCTCACCAGCACGAACTGCGTGGGCGATACTGGTTTCGAACCAGTGACCTCTGCCGTGTGAAGGCAGCGCTCTCCCGCTGAGCTAATCGCCCGGGCGCCGAAGCGGCGCGGGATGCGAGGTTACCGGACGGTCGCGGAGGGGAACGGTCCCCCACCAACGCTCGGCAGGAGATGTCGCGCGCCCGGACCATCCGCCGACCGCCGGCGGTAGCCTGTGCGGTCCGGAAGGAGGCCCATGCCGAGCTTCGACGAGGCCGCCGACGGGCTCACGATGCCCGTCGCGCAGGCGATGGAGACCCAGCGTGCCGTGCGGCGCCTGCGAACCGACCCGGTCGACGACGACACGGTCCTGCGCTGCATCGAGCTCGCGCTCCGCGCCCCGACCGCGGGGAACCGCCAGACCTGGGAGTGGGTCGTCGTGCGCGATCCCGACGTGAAGCACCAGCTGGCCCGGCTCAACCGGCAGTCGTGGTCGATCTACAAGCGCCTCGGCCGCCGGCGTCCGCACCCCTTCAGCCAGGACAAGATCGCCGAAGCGGTGCAGTGGCAGGCCGACCACTTCGAGGAGGTCCCGGTCGTCGTCGTCGCCTGCCTGCGTGGGTCCCGCCCGCTGTTCCCGCCGGCGGCCACCGCGAGCTACTACGCGTCGATCTACCCGAGCGTCCAGAACCTGCTGCTCGCCGCCCGGTCCCTCGGCCTCGGGGCGTCGCTCACCACGTTGCCGCTCTGGTCGACCGTCCTGGCCCGTCGTACGCTCGGCCTGCCCCGCTGGGTGACGCCGTGCGCGGTCATCCCGCTCGGCTGGCCCCGAGGTCACTACGGCCCCACGACCCGTCGCCCGGTCGGCGAGGTGGTCCACGTCGACCGCTTCGGAAGCCGTCCGTTCGTGAACCGCGTGCCCACCAGGCACAACGGTGCCGGAGCGCTCTCGAGGACGCGCTGAATCGCCGCTCGGTCGCGCACGACGGGGCGCGGGTGCGGCATCATGGAGGTCCACTCGTTCGGTCGAGGTAGGTGACCACGTGCCCAGAAAAGGACGAGCGCGCCGCTTCCGGGAGGCCCGCGAGCTCAAGCAGGGCTACGACGACGGCCTGTTCCGCGAGGGCAGCGGGACGCTCGCTGACCTCGACGAGGACGACGACGAGGCCCACCGCTACCTCGACGACGACGAGGACGACGAGGACGAGCAGGAGCCCTGGGACCCCGACGCCGAGCGGGAGAGCTGAGCCGGGGACGCAGCGGAGGCCTGGGCGGAGCCCGGGAGGCCGGAGCGGAGTCGACCAGTTGAGCGAGGAGCCGTCCGGCGAGGCACGGGCGGGCCGAGGGTGAGCGGCGACGAGGTCCGGGGCGCTCAGCGGGTGAGGTGGGCGGGGCTGTCTGCCGGCTGGGACAGGTGGGGCTCCGTCATCATGGGCCGCGAAGCAGCCGGCGAGGTCAGGGCCCCGGGCGTGGCTCGTTGCATCGCCGGCACGAAGTAGAGGCCGCGACGGCCCTCGGCGTCAGACGATCCGCGGGTCGGGTGCGTCGGGGTCGATCCCGTAGAGCCGGATCGCCTTCTCCACCGCCTCGCCCTTGACCTTGCCCTGCATGGCCAGCCCGTCGAGGGTGGCGACCACGATGTGGGCCGCGTCCACCTCGAAGTGCCGCCGCAGCGCCTGGCGGGTGTCGGAGTAGCCGAACCCGTCGGTGCCGAGCGGGATGAACGGCTGGGACACGAACCGACCGATCTGATCCGGCACCGACTTCAGGAAGTCGGTCACGGCGACGATCGGCCGCTCGTCACCGCCGAGCTGCTCGGTGACATACGGGGTGCGCGGTGCCTCGGTCGGGTGGAGCCGGTTCCAGCGCTCCGCGGCCAGCGCGTCCTCGCGCAGCAACTTGTAGCTCGTCGCGCTCCACACATCGGCTGCGACGTCGTGATCCTCGAGCAGCATGCGCTGGGCCTCCAGCGCCTCGCGCAGCATGGTGCCGCTCCCGAGCAGTGTCGCGTGCAGCTCGCGCTCTTCCGCTGCGGGACGGTACCGGTACAAGCCGCGGACGATGCCGTCCTCGACGCCTTCGGGCATCGCCGGCATCGGGTAGTTCTCGTTGTAGAGCGTCAGGTAGTAGAAGCAGTCCTCGGGCTCGGGCCCGTACATGCGCTCGATGCCGTCGCGAACGATGACGGCCATCTCGTACGCGAACGCCGGGTCGTACGCCCGGCAGTTCGGCAGCGCGATCGCGAGGGCCTGGCTCTGCCCGTCGGCGTGCTGGAGACCCTCACCCGTCAGCGTCGTTCGACCTGCGGTGGCGCCGAGCATGAACCCGCGACCGCGCTGGTCGCCGAAGCTCCACACGAGGTCGCCGACGCGCTGGAACCCGAACATCGAGTAGAAGATGAAGAACGGGATGATGTCCTGTCCCCACGTCGCGTACGACGTACCCGCGGCGGTGAACGACGCCATCGCGCCCGCTTCGCTGATCCCCTCTTCGAGGATGCGACCCTTGCGCGACTCGCGATAGCTGAGGAGCAGTCCCGCGTCGACGGGCTCGTAGAGCTGGCCGAGCGGCGCGTAGATCTGCATGTCGCGGAACAGCGCGTCGAGACCGAACGTGCGCGCCTCGTCGGGGATGATCGGGACCACCCGCTCCCCCACCTTCGGGTCCTGCATGAGCTTTCGGACGAGCCGCGCGAACGCAGTCGTCGTCGACGCCTGCACCTTCTCGCCCGTCCCCGCGAGCAGGTCGGCGTACGTGTCGGCCGGCGGCTGCGACACGGGGCGGGCGCGAACGACGCGGTTCGGCAGGAACCCGTCGAGCGCGCGCCGGCGCTCCATCATGTACTCGTACTCGGGTGAGTCCTTGCCCGGGTGGTAGTAGGGCGGCAGGGCGTCGCCCTCGAGCACCTCGTCGGGGATGTCGAGGTAGAGCCGGTCGCGGAACGTCTTGAGCTCCGCTTCCGTCATCTTCTTGATCTGGTGCGTCGCGTTGCGGGCCTCGAAGTCGGGCCCGAGCGTCCAGCCCTTCACCGTCTTGGCGAGGATCACGGTCGGGCTGCCGGTGTGCTCGACCGCGGCCTTGTACGCGGCGTACAGCTTCCGGTAGTCGTGGCCACCGCGCGACAGCTTGCGCAGCTCGTCGTCGGAAAGGTGCTCGGCCATCGCGCGCAGGCGCGGGTCCGGCCCGAAGAAGTGGTCGCGGATGTACTCGCCGGTCTCGACCGCGTACTTCTGGAACTCGCCGTCGACGGTCGAGTTCATCTTGTTGACGAGCACCCCGTCCACGTCGCGCAGCAGGAGGTCGTCCCACTCGCGACCCCAGACCACCTTGATGACGTTCCAGCCCGCGCCGCGGAAGATCGCCTCGAGCTCCTGGATCACCTTGCCGTTGCCGCGCACCGGCCCGTCGAGGCGCTGCAGGTTGCAGTTGACGACGAAGATCAAGTTGTCGAGCTGCTCGCGCGCCGCGATCGACAGCGCGGCGGTCGACTCGGGCTCGTCCATCTCGCCGTCGCCGAGGAACGCCCACACCTTCGCCCGGCTCGTGTCCGCCAGCTCGTGGTGCAACAGGTACCGGTTGACGCGCGCCTGCGCGACCGCGTTGAGCGGTGACAGGCCCATCGACACCGTCGGGAACTCCCAGAAGTCGGGCATGCGACGCGGGTGCGGATAGCTGGGCAGTCCCCCGCCGCCGACCTCGCGCCGGAACCGGTCCAGCTGCTCGTCGCTCAGACGCCCTTCGAGGTACGCGCGCGCGTAGATGCCGGGTGCCGCATGGCCCTGCATGAAGACCTGGTCGCCGAAGCCGCCGTCGGCCTTCCCGCGGAAGAAGTGGTTGAACCCGACCTCGTAGAGCGACGCCGCGGACGCGTACGTCGAGAGGTGACCGCCGAGGCCGTCGAAGCGCCGGTTGGCCCGGGCCACCATGACGACCGCGTTCCACCGGATGAAGGCGCGGATCCGGCGCTCGATGTACTCGTCACCCGGAAACCACGGCTCCTTCTCGGCCGGGATCGTGTTGATGTAAGGCGTCGACACCATCGACGGGACGCCGACGCCCTGCTCGCGGGCCTGTTCGAGCAGACGCGCGAGGAGATAGCGCGCGCGGGATTTGCCGCGAATGTCGATCACCGACTGCAGGGAGTCGAGCCACTCGCTCGTCTCCTCGCGGTCGATGTCGGGCAGTTGGTGCACGAAGCCGTCGATGAACACGCCGTTCCTCCATCGGCCCTCGCCCACCTTCACGTTAGGCCCGGTTCAGGTCGCCCGAGTGACAGACCCCCCGTGTTCCGACACCGGCCGCGTGCCCGATCCCGGCGGTGACGAATCCGATGGCGGTGGCGACGTCGGCGTCGACCCGCCGTCGCCGTCGGCCGGCACGATGGGGCTGAAGCAGGTCGCATCGGGACCCTTGGCCGCGTGGCAGCCCTCCAGGAAGCCCCGGTCGTAGCCGGCCTTCCAGCCCGCCTGGTTCCCCTTCGTGAAGCCGCTGTCGAACGAGCCCGTCGCACCCTGGCGGTAGCCGGTCTTGTACCCGGAGCTGTAGCCGCTGTCGTGGGCCTTGGCGTCGCCGTGGTGGACCAGCGCGAGCGTCCCCCCGACCCCCGCCACGAGGGCCACGACCGCGACGGCGACCGTCGACACCCAGTCGCGGCGCCGGCGACGGGCTCCGGCGGCCTCGACCCGCTCGGGCTCGGGGAGGAGCTCGACTCTGGGCGACGGGAGGCGGACCGGCTCGACCTCGACCTCGATCTCCACGACCCCCGTTGCGGCGGATGGTGCGTCGAGGGGGACGCTCGGCTCGAGATCGACGGGCGTCACGACCTCGACGGGCCTGACCACCTCGACGGGCTCCGCCACCAGGGTCAGCGGGCCGCGGTTGGGGACGCGGCGATGGCCCTTGCACCCCGGCGTCACGCATCCCGTCAGCTCGTTCCAGCAGGACACGTGGTAGAGCGCACGGCACTCGGGGCAGCGGGCCGCGGGGCCGTTCGTGACCGAGCCGTGGCACGCGGCGCAGCTGAGCAGTCCGATGGAGGCTTCCACCGACTCGCGCGCTGCTGCGGCGTCGCGCTCCGACCAGCCCTGGGTCTGCACCCCCGTCGACCTCCGCCCCTTCGTTCCCCGCCGCCACGCTACGACGCCGGTCGACGGCCGGAAAGCCCGAGCGCGCGAATCGGCGGCGCCACGAGGCTCGGTGGACGCGCGGTGTGCCCGCGCGTCGGTTCTCACGCGGGGTGGTCGCGTAGGCTCCGCACCCGATGCAGGCAGCGACCAGCTCTCCGGCCGCGGACGCGCCGCCGCATCACCCCACCACCGCGTGGCGCGACCCCCGGACGTCCCGTGCCGTCCGCGTCGCGGTGCTCCTCGTCCCGATCCTGTTCCTCGTCGTCGTCGCGTGGTCGCGCCGCTGGACCTTCGAGGACGCGTTCCTGAACTACCGCGTCGTCGACCAGATCCGGGCCGGACACGGCGCGGTGTTCAACGTCGGGCAACGGGTCGAGGTGACGACGAGCACGTTGTGGCTCGGCCTGCTGCTCGTCGTGCGCTCGGTCTTCCCCTTCGTCAGGATCGAGCTGAGCTCGATCCTGACCGGGCTGGTGTTGAGCGCGCTCGGACTCTGGTGGGCTCAGCGCGCCGCCGGGATCTTCTGGCGCGGCGAGGGCGAGGACCGTCTGCTCGTCCCGTTCGGCGCGCTGATCTTCGTGGCCATCGCGGCGTCGTGGGACTGGTCGACGTCGGGGCTGGAGAACGGCCTGAGCTTCGCGTGGCTCGGTGCGACCGCGCTCGTGCTCGCGCGCGTCGCGACGGCCGACGAGCCGCGCAGCCGACGGTTCGCGCTCTTCACCGGCTTCGTGGTCGGGCTCGGACCGCTGGTCCGACCCGACCTCGCGGTCATGAGCGTCGTGTGCGCGGCCGCCGTGGTCTGGATGCGACGCAAGCACCGCGCCGAGGTGCTGGTGTTCGTCGCGGGCGGACTCGCGCTGCCGGTCGTCGTCGAGCTCGTGCGCATGGGCTACTACGCGCAGCTGGTGCCGAACACCGCGCTCGCGAAGGCCGCGTCGTCGGCGTACTGGCACCAGGGGTGGCGGTACCTGCTCGACTTCCTCCAGCCGTACTGGCTCGTCATCCCTCTGGTCACGACGGTCGCGGTGTTCGTCGTGCTGGTTCGCACCGAGGTGCAGGTTCCCGTGGTCGGCGTGCTCGCGCTCCCCGTCGCAGGGGTGCTGCACGCGCTCTACATCACCCGCACCGGCGGCGACTACGTGCACGCGCGCCTGTTGCTGCCGAGCCTGTTCGCGTTCCTCGCTCCGTTCGCGGCACTGCCGTGGAGCCGGCGCCTCGCCGTGCCGGCACTCGTCGTCGGCATCTGGGTCATCATCTGCGTCGGCTGGCTCCGACCCGTCGATGTGCGCACACCGTTCGCGATCGTCACGAAGGGCGGCACCAACGACGCGCGTGCGCAGGCGATGTACGTCGCGAAGCCGCGCCACCGCCCCGTGAACGAATCGGACTTCCGAGCCACCGACGGCCAGCTCGCCCGCCGGCTGGAGCGCGAAGGGCGTCACGCGCTCGTCGCCCCGGCGCTGCTCCCCGCGCCGCTGTTCGACGCAACACCGGGCCGCACGACGCTCGTCTCCACCTCGGCCGGCGTGAGCGGCTACCAGGCCGGGCCCGACGTCATCGTGCACGAGGCGAACGCGCTCGCCGATCTCGTCGGTAGCCACATGCCGCCCTTGCCGCACAGCCTCGCCGGGCACCGTAAGCGCGAGTCGTGGGAATGGATCATCGCGATGACGACCCGGCCCGGTGTGACTGCCGGGCGGGACCCCGCGACGGTGGACGCAGGCCGGCGCGCGATGCAATGCGGGGAGCTGGCCGACCTCCTCGCAGCGACGTCGCGCCCGCTCACGATCGGGCGCTTCTTCTCGAACCTCGTCGACGCGCCGGGCTGGTCGCGCCTCGACGTGCCACGCGACGAGCAGCAGGCCGAGCAGGAGTTCTGCGGTCGCGGCTGACGCCCTCGGGGGTCAGCGGTGGATCACGAGAAGGAACACACTCAGCGTCACCGCGAGGCGCTGCAACATCGATGATGTGAGGTGCAGGCCGCGGGCCACCCGTTCGACCGCAGCTGCTTGCGACGCGGTGTAGGTGCTCGTGATCTTGACCGTGCCTCTCGCCCAGGCCGCGCTGCGCGACGCGCCCGTCGTCGAGGCCCCGGCACGGTGGTCCAGGAGCTGGACGAGCCGGAGTGTCGCGTCCCGTTGGGCGACCGACTCGGAGCGTCGCGACAGGAACGCGAGCACGCGCACCAGGACCTCCTGCGGCGCGGTGTACGCCGTCGTGATCGACACCGATGTCGCGTCGACCGCCGGCGTGATGGTCACCGACGCGCCTGCCGTACCCGCGCCGTCGGCGATGACCGCGTCGTGCGCGGGCGCGCCGACGTGATTGGAACCCGCACCGCCGCCGCCACCCGATCCTGCGAACGACTGGAACAGCCCGCCGCCCGCGCCGCCGCCGTACCAGCCGCCGCCTCCACCACCGCCGACCGCGTCGGTCGGGTCGTCGCCACTCGCGACGCCACCGGTGCCGAAGCCGCCGTCACCGGAATGGTGCGTCGTCACGTAGAACGCGTCGCCACCGACGCCGGGCGCGTTCGCGCTCGCGCCCGCGCCGCCGGTGCCACCGGGCGAGCACTCCTGGTGCTGCGCGGGACCATCACCACCGTTCCCGCCACCTGCGGCGCCGCCTGCGCCGGGCACTCCGCACTGCGACGAGTCGGCACCGGCCCCGCCGCCTCCCGCGCCGACCACGACGCGGTTCGTCAACGCATACGGCGCGACGCGCACGTCGGCTGCTCCGCCCCCCGCACCGCCCCACTGCGACGTGCCGCCGCCGACCGCGACGTCGACCTGCAGCTGCTGCCCGGGCGTCACGTCGACGACCGCGCGCACCTGCGCGCCGGCGCCGCCGTTCGCGTGGAAGAAGCTGCTCGCGGGACTGTCACCGCCCTTCGCGCCGACGGCGACGACCTCGATCCGATGCACGCCCGCGGGAACGGTCCAGGTGGTCGTGCCCGGTGTCGTGAACGCGACCGGCGCGGCTGTGGCGGCGGGGGTCGCGGCACCGGCGGCGGGGGCGAGGCTCGATGCGCCGAGGGCGGTCGCGGCGGTGACGACGCCGACGAGGACGGGAGCGAGGGCTCGTCGCACGGGTGCCTCCATGGGGGGGGTCTGGAGTACCGAGGTGAGGAACGTAGCCCTCACTGCGTGCCCGATCGCGCATGCCCCGGGAACATCGAGGCACTCCACCGGGAGCCCTGGTCATCCGTAACCCTCGATCTCCACGAGAGGTCGACGTCGAGGGTTGTTCGAGCTCCTCAGCCCGTGTTCGGATCGGGACCCAGGCCGCGCAGGACGTGCGCGGTGAGCTGGCGGAGAAATGCGGGCGTGACGGGTTCGCCGAGCGCGGTGGCCCGGTAGTGCACCGGTCCGACCACGAGCGCGAGGCACGTCTCGATGGGCGGCACGGTGTCCAGCTCCCCCCGGTCGCGCGCCCGGCGGAGGATCGTCGACAACGCGCGCAGGCGCGGGTCGAGCAGCTTCTGACGGATCGCACCCGCCAGCTCGGTGTCCTCGGACGCGCCTGCGCCGAGGAGCTCGACGATGTTGCCGCGGGCCGCGAGCGAGTCCGCGACGTGGTGGACGAACGCGCTCATGTCCCCGGCGAGCGTGCCCGTGTCGACCTCGAAGGACTCCGGGACGAGCGATGCGATCGCGGCGGCGACGAGCTCCGGCTTCGAGGGCCACCGCCGGTACAAGGTCGCGGACGAGACGCCGGCGCGCTCGATGACCGCGGCGACGGTCAGCGCGCGATAGCCGCGCTCGCGGAGGAGCTGGAGCGTGGCGTCGAGGATGGCGGCGTCCGCGGACGCGCTGCGGTGGCGGCCGGGCCGGAGCCGGGTGGTCACGGTGCTCATCGAGGAGTCCGCTCCCGCGTCCGTGTTCTCATCGGTCTGCGGGTCCATGCCGTCATGCTGCACCCGCAGTGTCGGCCTCGAGCGCACCCTCCGCCTCCGCGAACGTGATCGAGGCGAAACCCTCGACCGCCGCGTCGGTCTCGACGGTCTCGGTCGCGGTATCGGCAGCGCGCGCGGGCAGGAACGCGAACACGACGACCGCTGCGAACGCGACGATCGCCGCCGCGATGAGGAGCGCGACACCGAGACCACTCACGAACTCGTGCCGCGCCGCGGCGGTCACCGCGTCACCGAGCGGCCCGGGCAACCGCGACGCGGCCTCGACCGCGCCACCGACCGAGTCCTTCGCGACGCGCACGACGTCGGCGGGCGCGTGCAACGCCTGCAGCCGAGCCGCGACGCCGGGACGGTACGACGTGGCGAGCGCGGAGCCGATCACCGCGACACCGAGCGCGCTGCCGACCTGGCGGGTCGTGTCGTTCATCGCCGAGCCGACACCCGCCTTGGCCGGAGGCAACGAGCCCATGATCGATTCCGTCGCGGGCGCCATCGCGATCCCCATGCCGAGCGACACGATCATGAGGCCGACCAACAGGTGCGGGTACCCGTTCGTCTCGGGAACCTGAGACACGATGACCATGCCTCCCGCAGCGATCAGCATGCCGACACCGACGACGAGCTTCGTGCCGACCCGCTCGACGATGCGCGGTGCGATCGGCGCCGCGATGAACATCACGAGCGCCATCGGCAGCATGCGCACACCCGCCTCGAGTGCCGAGTACCCGAGCACCGTCTGCAGGTACTGCGTCGTGAGGAACATCGATCCGAACATGGCGAAGAACACCATCGTGATCGCGGCGTTCGCGGCCGAGAAGCGGCGGTTCTCGAAGAACCGGACATCGAGCATGGGGTGGTCGCAGCGCAGCTCCCACAGCACGAAGCCGCCGAGGACGGCGATGCCGACCACGAACCCGCCGAGCACCATCGGGTCCGACCAGCCCTCGGTCGGCGCCTCGATGATCGCCCACAGCAGGGCGACCAGACCGGTGATCGAGAGCACTGCACCGAGCGGGTCGAGCCGGGGTGCGCTCGGGTCGCGCGAGGGCGGGAGCAGGAAGCGGCCGGCGACGAGCGCGCCGATCGCGACCGGGACGTTGATGAGGAAGACCGACCCCCACCAGAAGTGCTGCAGGAGGAAGCCACCGAGCACCGGGCCGAGCGCCCCTCCCCCGCCGGCGACGGCCGCCCACACGCCGATGGCCCGGCCGCGCTCCTTGGGGTCGCGGAAGATGTTCGTCAGCAGCGACAGCGTCGCGGGCATGATCAGCGCGGCACCGATGCCCATGAACGCGCGGGTGAACACGAGCACGTTGGCCGACCCCGCGAACGCCGACAGCAGCGATCCGACGGAGAAGACGACCAGCCCGATTCCGAGCGCGCCCTTGCGCCCGAACCGGTCACCCATGCTGCCGGTCGTCAGCAGCAGCCCCGCGAACACGAGCGTGTAGCCGTCGACGATCCACTGGAGCTGGCTGGTCGACGCGTGGAGATCGCGGACCAGCGCGGGGAGCGCGACGTTCAGGATCGTGTTGTCGAGGGTGATGACGAGGAGGCTCACGCACATCACGGCGAGGGCCCACCAGCGTCGGTCGTGGATGGTGGCGGCGTCCATGGCGTTCCTGGCTCCGGGAGTGGGTCGGGCTCGTAGGGGGTGGTGCCGGTCGAGTCCTCGATCGGCAACCCGATGACCCGGTGAACCTGAATCGAAACGATTCTATTCCGAAATAGATCCGTTTCGCAGCCCATCCCCGGTCCGGCTCGGGACGAAGGTCCCGCTCTTGGTCAAGAAGGGCAGGTTCGCGGCCGATGTGACACCCGTGGCGGAGGAGATCACGGGTCGGCTCGCGGGACGGCTGGCCGCCCTGCTCTACCTGCTCTGCGCGCCCCTCACCGCGCTCGGAGCGTTCGCGCTGCCCGCCGCGCCGGGAGCCGACCGGGGCGCGGTGATCGCCGTCGGCATCGTCGCCGCCCTCACGGGCGCGGTCATCTGGGTCGTCCCGTGGGACCGCTGGCACGATTCGGCCACCTTGTGGCTGCTGCCGCCGACGTTCGCGTTGATCGGCGCGTACGGCGCGTTCTCCGGTCACGACGGGTACCGCTACGGGATCTTCCTGTTCGTGTCGTTCGCCTGGATCGGGGTGTCGCACCCGCTCGGCACGTCGTCCAAGTTCGCCCCGCTGGCTGCCGCCGCGTATCTCGCGCCGCTCGCCATCACCGGGCAATGGACAGCCATCTCGGTGTCGTCGATCGCGTTCGCGCTGCCGTCGTGGGTTCTGGTGGGCGAGACGATCGCCTGGCTGTCGGGACGCCTCCGCCGCGCCCAACGGTCGCTGAGCGAGCGCGAGCTGAGCGTGCGCCGGCTCTTCACCGAGAACCCGCAACCCATGTGGGTCTACGACGCGTGGAGCAAGCAGTTCCTCGAGGTCAACGCGGCGGCGATCGCGCACTACGGCTACGCCCGCGAGCAATTCCTCGCGATGTCGGTCCCCGCGGTGCTCGCGGTGACACCGACCACCGTCGTCCCGTCGGGCGTCGCGGCCGCAGGAAACGGCTCGGAGCGCACGACCGCCACCCGCCACGTGCTCGCGGACGGACGGGTGATCGACGTCGAGATCACCGAGCACCGGCTGACGTTCGACGGCGTGGACGCCGTGCTCGTCGCGGTGCAGGACGTCACGGGTCGCAACGAGCTGGAGGACCAGCTCCGTCACCAGGCGTTCCACGACGCGCTCACGGGCCTCGCCAACCGTGCGCTGTTCGCTGACCGTGTCGGGCACGCGGTCGCACGGCGCCGCACCGACGGCAGCCGGGTCGCTGTCGTGCTCATCGACCTCAACGGGTTCAAGACCGTGAACGACAGCCTCGGCCACTCCTGCGGTGACCAGCTCCTCGTCGGGGTCGCGGAGCGACTCCGCGCCGGCTTGCGCGCTGGCGACACCGCGGCCCGGCTCGGTGGTGACGAGTTCGCGATCCTGCTCGAGGACATCGCGGCGACCGAGCATGTTGGTGCGCGCATCCAGCGACTGATGCTGGCGTTCGACGCTCCCTTCGACGTCGCCGGCATGTCGATCGTCGCGACCGCGAGCGCGGGCGTCGCCTTCAACGAGCCCGGTGACGGTCCCGAGGAGCTGCTGCGCAACGCGGACACCGCGATGTACCGGGCGAAGAGCCAGGGGCTGACGCGCGTCGAGGTGTTCGAGCGGTCGATGCACGACGCCGCGCTCGAGCGTCTCGAGATGGAGGCCGAGCTGCGGCGCGCCGTCGACCTCGGCGAGTTCGTGCTCCACTACCAGCCGACGATCTCGATGCGCACCGGTCAGGTGCTCGGCTTCGAAGCCCTGTTGCGGTGGGAGCACCCACGGCGGGGAACGGTCGCACCGCTCGAGTTCGTGCCGGTCGCCGAGGAGACGGGCCTCATCAACGCCATCGGCCGCTGGGTGCTCGGTGAGGCGTGCCGGCAGGGTCGCGAGTGGCAGCAGCTGCGTCCCGATCTCGGCCTCACGATCGCGGTGAACCTCTCCGCCGCGCAGTTCGGCGACCCGCGTCTCGTCGACGACGTCGCCGTGATGCTCGCCGCATCCGAGTTCGAAGCGTCCCATCTCGTGCTCGAGATCACCGAGAGCGCGGTCATGGAGAACACCCAACGCGCGGTCGCGTGTCTGAACCGGATGAAGACGATGGGCGTCCGTCTCGCGATCGACGACTTCGGCACGGGCTACTCGTCGCTCGGCTACCTGCGCACGCTGCCCGTCGACATCGTCAAGATCGACAAGAGCTTCGTCGAGCGCGTCGGGCTCGAGCCCGAGGCGCGAGGTGTGATCGAGGCCGTCGTGCACCTCGCGCGCACGTTGCAGCTCGAGACCGTCGCGGAAGGTGTCGAGACGCCCGACCAGGCGCACCACCTCGCGCAGCTGGGGTGCGACCAGGTGCAGGGCTTCCACTACTCCCACCCGCTGCCCGCCGACGACGTCGCCACGTTCCTCGCCGGTCCGGCGCGGCCGTTCGCCCCGGAGGAGACCCGCCGCGCCGGCTGAGCCACGCGGGCCGCCGATCGGGCCGAATCCCTCAGCTCGGCCCGCGCCCGGCCGAATCGGAGGGTATGCGGATCGGCGCGGACGAGCTCTGCCCCGGTGACCGGGTTCGTTGGGGCGACCACGACTACACCGTCGAGCGCGTGCGCTCCGACGGGTCGCTGCGCCATCTGCGCACGGCCGAGGGCCTCTGCCTCGTGTTCCACGCCCTCGAGCAGGTCGAGGTGACCGAGCGGCATCGCAGCTGCGCGGCGGCCTGAAGCGCCAGGTCGGAACGCTCGCGGCCCGACCGAAATGGGTCGCCCGCCCTATTGAGCTTCGTGAGGACGGTCCATAAGGTCGGCCTCACTTGCGTGAGTCCCAGTACCGAGCTCTTCCCCCCGGGCTCGACGCGCAGGAGTGACGGTGCCCCGGTCCGTGGCCGGGGCACCGTCGCGCTCCGGACCGCGTTAGAGGAGGTCGCCGCGCCGGTCCTCGTACACGACCGTCTCGCGCCGGCGCGTGGGCGACCAGCTGCTCCAGAAGAGGGCGGAGAGCAGCACGCCCAGCCCGCCGATGACCATGAGGATCACGCCGACCGTCTGGATGTCGATCCCGTTGACCTGCTTGTTCACCGCGAAGGTCAGGATCGCTCCCACGCCGGCGAGGACCAGTCCGACGCCGATGCCCACGTGCGCACCTCCTGTTTCCGAGGGCCGTGTGCCCTCACGCCGGAACGGTTCCCCGAACGGCGCGCGCACGAAACCACGTAGCGTGGCGAACGGGAACCGGACCCTTGCGCGATAGGTCGCGGTACGACAGAGTTTGGGGTCGCCGTCCGCCCGTCATCTGCCCGAGCTCACCCCGCCCGGCTGGCGGACGGCGTTCGCGGCATCGTCGGTGGGGACGGCTGCCCGGGGGGACACAGCGCCTGTCCCCACCGCGTGCCGCTCGAGTGCGTTGACGGCGACGCGCACGGGAGCGGACGGGCGGCGCCGTGCGTCGAATCGGAAGGGAGGACCATCGACGGGTACGCGGTGCGCGACGCGCCGGGCTGGACCTTCAAGGCGAACGGCCGCGACAACGAAGGACGCTTCGACTTCCTCGTTGCCGACATCGCGTATCGCACCGGCCCGCCCTGACACGTGCACGCCGCGCAGGAAGACTCGTTCGACGTTCTCGAAGGTGTCCTCGCGCTCCAGCTCGGTGACGACCTCGTCGAGCTGGGTCCCGGCGACTTCGGGACCGCGCCGCCCGGCGTCCCACACAGCTTCACCAACGCGCACGCCGAGCAACCCGCGTGCCGGATGCTCAACCTGTTGACGCCCGCGAGCGGCTTCGACCGTTCTCTCAACCAGATCGAGCACGTCGCCGCGGCGGGCGACCGCGCCGGGCTCGAACGACTCGACGCACAGTTCGGCGTCCGCGTCGTCGGTTCGTCCCTGGCCGAGCGGCTCGCGCTTGCCTAGCCGCCAACCGCGCCAAGGCGTCAGCCGGCCTCCTTCGGAACGCACGGCGCGGGAATCTCGGGCATGCCGTGCGCCCGGATCCAGCACTGGCCGTCGATCTTGACCAGGGTCGCCTTCTCCGTGCGTCCGGCGAACTCGCGCGTGTACTCGCACTCCGGAGGGGTCGTCACCGTCGGTCCGCTCGGCTTGCCCGTTGCGTCGGGCGCCTGGCCCGAAGCCGACTTGCAGCCGACCGAAGAGGTCCCGCAGGCCTTGAGGTACGCAGCAGCGGCCAACGGGTTGATGTGCGACCGACTCAGGAGCCGGGCGGCCTGGGCGCGATGGTGGTGATCTCCGCAGACTGCGCCCGTCCGCGACGCGCCCGGCTTCGACGAGCTGCACGCGACGAGCGCGAAGGTGAACGCCACGAAGACCACCGGCAGACGCCTCACGCTCCGAGTATCGCAGGGCACGCCGCTTCGATCGCGTTGTACGTTCGACCCTCGATCATCGCCCGTGAGCTGGGAGCCAGAATGGCGATACCGCAAGATGTTGTCGACCAGTGGGAGCGCGAGTACAACGACACAGCCCCGTGATTCGCGTCTCGACGCATACCGTCGTCGATGCCTCCGGCGGCCAGTCTCGGGACGTCGTGACCGGACGGAAGGTCGTCGCTCCGCCGTGAAGCCGGTCCGCTGCGATCGACTCGTCGTTGAGGCTCGGGCCTGGTCCGGGAGACGGCACCGCGCGAAGGTCACCGCCGTATGGGGTTCGACCGACTCGTCGACGTTGCGCAACGTGACCCCCGACTCTTCGTCGGCGGGCTGCTCCTTCTCGCACTCCTCGCGTGGCGCGAGCACTTCCAGCGCACGGCCGTCTCGGACCGTTTCTATCCGCACCACCACTGGCGTTACGACCCCGGCGGAGACCTGCGCCTCGCTGCGCTCATGATCGTGGTCGTCGCGTACGCCGCGTGGGTCGTCGGCACCTGACCCGACGTCGTCCACGTCAGTTCGTCATCGACCGCGAGGACCTGATGTGGCTCGTCACCGTTCGCCGCGACGAACGTTGCGGCGCCCGTCGCAGTGAAGGTCCTCCCCGCGAATGTGAAGCCCACCAGCTCGGTGTCCCACGTGGTGGCCCCGAGCTGCGGGAGCTGGCCGCTCGCAGTCTGCCCGGTCACCGGGTCGAACGCAGCGACGATCGACGCGTGCGCGGGAGCCACCACCTTCAGCCCTTGCCCGGACCGATCATTCCCCGGGGCGGATTTACCCGCTGGTAAGGGCGCGCGCAGCGCCGTCGGGACCCGACGACCACGAACACGCGCGACGACGGGGGTCCCGCAAGGATGACGTCACTACCCGCTATGTCGCCGGTGTGGGGGCAACGTGGGAGCACAAGCTTGGACCCTGCGCGTCTCGGCCGAGCGCCTCGCTTCTGACCAGGTTCGTTGTCGTGGGCGGTAGAGGATTTGAACCTCTGACCCCTTCCGCGTCAAGGAAGTGCTCTCCCCCTGAGCTAACCGCCCGGAGGACGCCGTCGCCGGCGTCGGGTCCGTCATGGTAGTCGGTCGTCGCGCGGTGCCCGGGTGCTCACTCGACCGTAGCGACCGCTTCGAGCACGTCGAGGCGCCCGGCTCGCCACGCGGGGAGCACCGCGGCGACCACACCGGCGACCGCCGATGCCACGATGAACACCACCAGCTGCACCGGCGGGACGGTGAACCGGGTGATGCCCTGGTCGCGCAACGCGCGCGTCATCGCCCAACCCCAGAACACACCGACCGCGAGACCGAGCACGCCGCCGATGACCGCGATGATGACGGACTCGCCGCGGATCATCCGGCGCACCTGCCGTCGCGTCATTCCCACTGCGCGCAGCAGACCCAGCTCGTGCGTGCGTTCGTAGACCGACAACGCGAGTGTGTTCACGATCCCGAGGATCGCGATCACCTCGGAGAGCAGGAGCAGCGCGACGAGCACCGAGAGGAACATGTTGATCGTCTGCTCCTGCTGGTGCTGGAAGCCGGCGGGCGTCTGAACGCTGACGTTCGGGAAGTCGTCGAGCACCTGCTCGGTCTGGCGCTTGGCCTGGGCCCGTTGCCCGGGCGCCGCCTGCACGTACACGAGCGTGTCCTGTTGCGTCCCGCCGAAGTTGCTCTCGAACGTCGCCTTCTGCAGCAGGAACTTCACCGGGATTCCCCCGGTGAAGTGGTCGTTGCGATACACGCCTGCGACGTGGAACGGCTGCGGTCCGGTGCGCGGGAAGTCGACAAGGAGCGTGCCGCCGGTGTCGACGTGGTAGCCCTTCGCCTCGTCCTGGCTCAACAGGATGTCGTTCGGGCCGAGGTTCGCCGTGCCCGAGACCAGGCCGAGGTTGACGACCGAGCTCAGCCCGTTGGTGTCGATCCCGCTCACCTGCTCGTCGTTGTTGCCGATGCGCGCGTCGTCGAAGCGCAGCGACACCACGTTGCGGACCGCGGGTTCGCGCGCGACGCGCTGCGCCGCGATGGGCGAGAAGCCCGCGAACTGCTGGGCCGACAGGATGTAGTCGGCACGAACGCCCGTATCGAGGGCCTCGTGGAGCGACGCCTTGGCCGACGCCGCGAAGATCGCGACCAGGCACACGAGCGAGAGACCGATCGTCAGCGCGGAGGCGGTCGCCGCGGTCCGGCGCGGGTTGCGCATGGCGTTCCCACGGGCGAGGGTGCCGGTGACACCGACGACGCGCAGCAGCGGCCAGCCGAGGACGCGCGACAGCGGTCGGGTCAGGACCGGGCTCAACACCGCGACGCCGACGAACACCACGAGCGCGCCGATGCCGACCACCTGCATGCGGCTCGTCAGCTGCGTGTAGTGACGTATCAGGCCGAGGACGAGCACGCCGACACCGATCAGGAGCAGCACCACGCCGACGATCGTCCGGCGACCCAATGGGGCCGACGGTCGAGGGCCGTAGTCGTTGATCGCGGCGACGGGTGGGATTCGCGACGCGCGCATCGCGGGATAGATCGCCGAGCCGACCGTCACCGCGAGGCCGACCACGATCGCCGCGACGACGGTGCGCGCGAGCACCACGGTCTCGCCCTGCGGGACCTGCAGGCCGAGGTGGTTCACGAGCTCTAGCAACCCGATGGCGAGCAGGATGCCGAGGCCCAACCCCACCACGGCCGCGACCGCGCCGACCGCTGCGGCCTCGGCGATGACCGAGCGCGTCACCTGACCTCCTCGCGCACCGAGCGCGCGGAGCAGGCCGAGCTCCCGGGTTCGCTGCGAGACGAGGATCGTGAACGTATTGAAGATGATGAACGCGCCGACGAAGAGGCCGATTGACGCGAACCCGAGCAGCGCGTCGTTGAGGAAGCCGAAGGCGTCGTGGACCTGCTGCCCGGTCTCCTTCGCGACCTCGGCGGCCGACGACACCTCGTAACCGGGCACTGCGTTGCGCAACGACTGGAGCAGTGCGGCGGGCCTGACCCCGGGCGCGGCCTTGACGTTGATGAGGTCGTACGCGCCGGGCGAGTCGAACACCTGCTGCGCGGTCACAGGATCGAACGCGGCGAACGTCGCACCACCGAGGTCGCACTGCGTCGCGAAGCAGAACGTCCCGACGAGGCGCATGCGTTGCACCGGTCCCGTCAAGAGCACCTTGACCGGGTCACCGACGTGAAAGCCGTAGCGGGACGCGGTCGCCGCGTCCATCGCGACCTCACCACCGTTTCGGGGCACGGTTCCCTGCTGGAGCCGCAGTGGGCCCACGTGGTCGTGCGCGGCCCAGGAGATGCCGATCGTCGGCGCCCCATTGGCATTGATCGCGGTCTTCCCGTCGCGCTCGATGAACTGCGCGTACCCCTCGACGACGCCTTCGGCCTTCCCGACACCGTCCGCCTGACGGATGATGTTGATGATCCCCGCGGGCATGCGGACCCGGCTGCTCGTATCCGTCCCGAACGGCGCGCGCGTGCGCACCACGACGTCGACGCCGATCGCGGTCTGCGCGAACACATGGTCGAACGACCGCTTCAACGTGTCGGTCAGCACGTAGGTGCCGCTGACGAAGCACACGCCCAACACGACGGCCAGCGCGGTGAGAGCGAGCCGGACCTTGCGGGCCACCAACCCGCGCGCGCTCAGGCGTCGCAGCGCCTGGGCCGACCGGTGTGCGACGAGGACCCGTTGCCACCACCCCGCCCGCCGCGCCGCCCCTTCACCAGTTGGGACGATTTCCTGCTCATGGCGTTGGAATTCGTCCCAACTCGGCGGAGGTGGCGGGGAGGGCGCGGGTGGCGCGGGCGCGGGAGCGCCGCGACGGAGGCTCGGCAGCAGATCGTCCCGTGGGTCGGGCGACAGCCCTGCCGCATCGCGGACCTCGGGCGGTGCGCCCCGCTCCCGCGCGCGGCTGATGGGCACGACGACACCGCCGATCTCCTCGGTCTCGACGGGCTCGTCTGCGCGCGCCGGATCCAAGCCGCCGCCCGACCAGAAGCGCACCCGGTTCCGGCGCTCGCCGCGGGGTTCGCCCGCGGAGCCGGCGTCGTTCGCCATCGGCGGCGTCGCTCTCCTTCTCCCACCCAGGACGGCACCCGCGCCAGGCGGGCGGACGCCCGCGGCGGTGACCCCTCATCATGCTCGGTCCGGGCCGCCGTGGCGCACGCGACCCCGGACCGCGGTTGATCAGCGTCGCTACCATCGGCCCCTTCGCGTCACGGGAGGGACACGATGGGGCTGCTCGACGGGCACCGGGGCATCGTCACCGGCGGCGGCTCGGGCATCGGCCGGGCGACCTGCCGGCGGATGGTCGACGAGGGCGCGATGGTCGCGGTCGTCGACATCGACGGTGACGCTGCTGAAGCGGTCGCCAAGGAGCTCGACGGCGTCGCCTACGCAGTGGACGTCACCGACTACGACGCGTTCGAGGCGGCGGTCGCCGACGCCGGTCGCCGCCTGGGCGGCATCTCGCTCCTGTTCAACAACGCCGGCGCGGGGACCATGGGCCGCATCCACGAGCTGCCGTTGTCGGAGTGGGACCGGATCGTGTCGCTGTGCCTGACCGGCGTCTTCCACGGGATGAAGGCGGCGATCCCGCTCATGCTCGAAGGTGGCGACGGTCGCATCGTCAGCACGTCGTCGATCAGCGGGACTCGTCCCTCCGCGGGCGAGTCCGCGTACTCCGCGTCGAAGGCGGCGGTCGCCGCGCTCACCGCGAACGCCGCGATGGAGTACGCGCCGACGATCCGCGCCAACGCGGTGGCGCCGGGGATGATCGCGACCCAGCTCACCGCGCCGCTCCTCGAGCACTTCCCCGGGATGGAGCGGCGCCAGATCGACAAGACGCCGCTCGCGCGTATCGGCACGCCCGAGGAGATCGCGGACGTCGTCGTGTTCCTCTGGTCCGACCTGTCGCGGTTCGTGACCGGTCAGAACATCGTCGTCGACGGCGGCATGACGCTCCACGGAGCCGGCATCGACGGCGTGCTCGAGCGCGTCGAGGCGATGCTGCGCGGCGCGTCGAGCGGCTCGAGCGACTCCGGCGTCTGAACCGCGGTCCCGTCAGGACACGAGGCTGCTCGACTCCGGGACTTCGGACGCGGGATCGGCCGCTTGCTCGTGGTGCATCACGTGCCGCCCGAGCCGCGCGAGACGGGTGTCGCAGGCAGCGTGGATCGCCACTGCGGCGCCGAGCGCGATCAGGAGATCACCGATCGAGAAGACGTTGTGCAGCGGCATCCATCCCGGCATCGCGAACACGTCACCGAGGAAGCGCAGGTGCGCGTGCGCGACCGGCGCGGAGTTGTCGAAGGCGTTGTGCGAGTGAGTGCGGGCCGCGTCGACGAGCGCGGTCTTCGACGCGGGCATGACGCCGCCGTTCGCCGCGATCGCGACGAAGTTCAAGAGGCCACCGAAGCCGACGAGCGGCAACCCCGTGATGGAGAAGTTGGCGACCAGGAAGGTGAGCGCGACGCCGTAGCTCGCGATGTGCACCGCGGGGTGGAACCACGACGGGCCGCCGTGCACGAACGAGATGATCGCGACCTGCACCACGAGCGCGCCCACGAGCAGGCCGACCCAACGGAACCGCACCGCGGCGAGCGCGCCCAGCCGGCCGCCGGTGAGCGGCACGCTCAGGAGCGCCAGACCCACGAAGCCGACGAGGAACACCGCTCTCCTTCTCGAGCTGTCGTCCGGCACGACCCGCGCCGGGGCGCGGTGCGCCGTGGTCCCTCATCGGCCCGGTGGCGCGGGACCTGAGTCGTGGCCCGGCAGAAACCCGGACAAACCGACCGATGACGGAACCGCGAGACACCGGGACGCCTGATCACGGTTGCCAGAAGCTTCCAAGAAACTTCAGGTGCCCTCATCTGGGCCGATGGAACAGGTGGCATGCGACTCCGCGGCCCCAGGGCACTGCGCTTCTACGTCCGCGCGGTGACCGCAGCCGGGCTCGTCGCCCTGGCGGTGGTCACGGTGTTGGGTCGCCGCGCGCCCGTCGACCACCGGGCGACCTTCTTCATGTTCTCGGCGCTCGTCGTCGTGGGCGAGCTGTTCCCGATCCAGGTCTCCATCGGCAACGAGAGCCAGGACGTCACCACCTCCACCACGTTCGCGTTCGCGCTGCTGCTCGCAGTCGGATCCGGACCGGCGGCGCTCGCCCAGTCGGTCGCGTCGCTCGTCTCCGACACGGTGCAGCACAAGCCGTGGTGGAAGCGGCTGTTCAACGTCGCGCAGTACACGATCTCGGTCGTCGCCGCCGGTGCGGTGCTCAAGGTCCTGACGATCCACCACCAGTTCGGCCACGGCTCGGTTTCGCTGCGCTCGCTCGTCCCCGCACTGCTCGCGGGCGGGACGTTCTTCATCGTCAACCACGTGCTCACGGGAACGGGCATCGCGCTCGCGCTCGACGTGCCGTTGCGCCGGTTCCTCCTGCGCGACTTCGGCTTCTACGCGGCAACCAACGCAGTGATCCTCGCGTTGTCACCCGTCGTGCTCGTGTGCGCGGAGGCGAACCTGTGGCTCGTGCCGATCCTGCTGCTGCCGATCGCCGCCGCGTACCGAAGTGCCAAGGCGTCGGTCGAGAAGGAGCACCAGGCGACACACGACGCGCTGACCGGCCTCCCGAACCGGGTGGGCTTCCGCGCCGCGGTCGTACAGTCGGTCTCGGAGGAGCCGGACCGGCCCTTCGCGGTGCTGCTCATCGACCTGGACCGGTTCAAGGACGTCAACGACACGCTCGGGCACCACATCGGCGACCTCCTGTTGCAGCGGGTCGGCGAACGCCTGCGCGGCGCGCTGCGCGAAACGGATCTCGTCGCGCGACTCGGTGGCGACGAATTCGGGGTCTTCGCTCCGGTTCAGGACGCCGACACGGCCGCGTACGTCGCGCGGGTCGTCGCGGCGACGCTCGAAGAGCCGGTGGAGCTCGAGGGACTCTCGTTCCAGGTCCGCGGCAGCATCGGCGTGGCACTGCACCCCGAGCACGGAGACGACGGCGACACGCTCATCCAGCGCTCCGATGTCGCGATGTACCTCGCCAAGGAGCTTCAGAGCGGGTTCCAGCTGTACCACGCCGATCGCGACCACCACACGACGCGACGCCTGGCGCTGCTGAGCGATCTGAAGAGCGCGATCGACGGCAACGAGCTCGTGCTCTACTACCAGCCGCTCGCGGAGCTGGCCACCGGCAAGGTCGTCGCGGTGGAGGCCCTCGTCCGGTGGGAACATCCGGAGCACGGTCTCGTACCGCCGGACGAGTTCATCCCGCTCGCGGAGCCGACGGGTCTCATCGAACGGCTGACCGTACGCGTCCTCGAGGACGCGCTGCAGCAGGCTGCGTCGTGGGCCGCCAAGGGTCGCTCGCTCGCAGTCGCCGTCAACGTGTCGGTGCGCAACCTCTACGACGCGGACTTCGCGCTTCGGGTGCAGGAGCTGCTCGAGCGCTGGAACGTGTCGCCGTCGTCGCTGCACCTCGAGATCACCGAGGGCACCCTGATGGCCGACCCGACGCGCGCGCAGCCGGTGCTCGAAGCGTTGCACCGCATGGGCGTGTTGCTCGTGCTCGACGACTTCGGCACGGGCTATTCATCGCTCACGCGCTTGAAGCGGCTCCCCGTGAGCAAGGTCAAGATCGACAAGTCGTTCGTGCAGGGCATGACCGGCGACGACGACGATGCCGCGATCGTTCGGTCCACGGTGGACCTCGGCCGCAGCCTCGGGCTGCAGGTCGTTGCGGAAGGCGTCGAGTCCGAACGGGCGTGGCTCATGCTGGCCGAGCTCGGGTGCCACATCGCGCAGGGTTACTACCTCAGCCGGCCCGTGCCTGCGGGAGAGCTCGACGCGTGGCTGGCCGCCCGCGAACGCCTCGTCCCGCTCTCGAACACCGTCACGTCGATTCGGTCCACGACGTAAGGGGTGCGACGTTCTCCCGGCGCCTCGCGCCGCCGTGTCGTGACCCCTCGCCGGGCCCACTAGATTGGAGGGGCGTGCCGTCGCTCGAACTCGATGGGACTCCGCGGGCGCCGCGCGATGCGCGTCGATTCATCGACTCGGCGCTCGACTCGTGGGGCGTTGCGGGCGACCGTCGTGACGCGATCCGACTCCTCGCCACGGAGCTCGTGACGAACGCGCTCCTCCACGGCGCGCCGCCGATCGTCATCGAGGCGCTCCGCGCCGGTGTCACCATCCGCGTGTCGGTACGCGACGGCAACCCGACGCTGCCGTCGCCGCGTCCGTTCGACGTCGAGGCGCCCACCGGTCACGGGATGCTGCTCGTCCAGCGCCTGTCGCGCCGGTGGGGCGTCGAGCCCGCTGCCGACGGGAAGCTCGTGTGGTTCGAGATCGACGCGGGCTTCGAGGACCTGACCGACGCGGCCGGCGCGCGCGTGTCCTCGCTCGCGGCGTCACCGCCGTCGCTTCGGTGAACCACCGGGACGATCTGGTCGACGTCGTGCTCATCGACCTCCCGGTCGAGCAATTCCGGCGCTCGCAGCAGTACCACGACGCGCTGCTGCGCGAGCTCGCGCTCATCGACTCGGGATCGTCGACCGAGACTCCCAGCACACCGCGCCGTCTGATCGAGCTCGTCGAGCGGGTGGGCCGCCAGTACGGCGGGTTCTCGGTCGAGCCGCAGTCCCAGCTGCGCGAAGCACTCGAGCGTCAGATACCTCGTGTCGACGTCGCGTACCGCGTCCCGCGCTCGACCGGGAAGGCGTCGCTGGAGCTCGGCCGGCTCCTCGACGAGGTCGACGGGTACTGCCGCCGCGGCGAGCTGCTGACCACGGCCGCGCCCGAAGAGGTCCTCGCGTTCCGGCGCCACTACCTCGAGGAGATCGTCCGTCAGATCGACGGCGCCGCGCCACGACCCTGGCCCGACACGTGATCGTCAGCGCTCGGCGTAGCGGAACAACGGTGAGACGCCGGCCACGTCGAGGACCTTGCGGACCTCGTCGCTCGGATGCAGCTCGAGGGAGGCGTCCTCGGCCCGGAGCCGTTGTGCGCCCTGGATCAGCACGCTCATGCCGATGGAATCCATGAACGTCGTCGCGCTGAGGTCGACGACCACATCACCCGGGTGCCCCGCGAAGACCTCGAGCAGCGCGGAGCGCAGCCGCGGCGCGGTCAGGAAGTCGAGCTCGCCCCGGACGCGTACGACGGGGAGACCCGCGTCGGGCGTCGCCACGTCGACGGAGAACGGCGCTTCGGCCACAACTCATCACCTTACCCAGCGCACGGGGCCCGACCGCGTGTTCGTGCCGCTCCGTGCGGCCTGGGCGGGGGAACCAGGCTGATGTCGCTGCGCAGCCGGCTGTTGCTCTCACTCGTCGCCATCCTCGCCATGGTCGCGCTCGCCGGTACCGTCAGCGGCCTGATCGTGGCGTCGCGGGACCGTGACAACACCCGCCTGCGCGACCTGACCTCGGCCCGGCGCCACGTCGACGAGCTGACGACGACCTACACCGATCAGCAGAACTCGATCGTCGCCTACCTCGTCGCGCCCCAGCGTTTCCTCTTGCAGCCCTACGAGGACGGGATCCCGGCGAGCGAGCGCCAGGTCCGGACGCTGCGCGCGGAGCTCGCTCCGTATCCCCCGCTGCGCAAGGACCTCGACGTGGTCGCCGCGGACGCGAGCGTGCTGCGACGGAGTGCCGCCGACCCCGCGATCCGCCTGCTCCAGGCGGGGCAATCGCGCCGGGCCGTCCTGACCATCCTCGACACCAAGGTGCGCGACCGCTTCGACCACCTGCGCTCGACCCTGCGCTCGCTCGCGCGGGGTGTCGACCGCGAGGCCCGGGCGGCGGACGCCCGTCGCAACCACGCGAACAACTGGCTGTACGTGACGCTCATCGTCACCGCGGTCGCGGTGGTCATCGGTCTCGTCGTGGCCGCGATCCTCATCGGGCGCTGGACCACGCGTCCGATCTCGCAGATCGCGACCGCGGTGCGATCGGTCCGGCAAGGCGCGCTCGACACGCGTGTCCCGGCCGTCGGCCCACCCGATCTCGCCGCGCTCGGCGACGACGTCGACCAGATGCGCGCGCGCATCATCCGCGAGCTCAGTGAGACGAACCGCGCCCGCGAAGCGATCGAGCAGAACGCGACCGTCGTGCTCACGCTCCGGCGGCTGCTCGAGGCCGAACCCGCCGCGCTGCCGGACGGCTGGCGCGTCGCCGCGACCCTGCGACCGACCGAGGGCATGGTCGCCGGCGACTCCTACGACGTCGCCACGTTGCCGGACGGGCGACTCTCGCTCGTCGTCATCGACATTGCCGGCCACGGCGCGGTCTCGGCCGTCGCCGCGCTGCGCTGCCAGGAGCTGTTGCGCGCCGGGCTCGCCGACGGGCGCGGTCCGGGCGAAGTGCTCGGCTGGCTCCACGAGCAGATGCGCGATCCCGGCGTCGAGCTCTTCTTCAGCGCGTTCGTGGCGACGATCGATCCGACGACGGGACGATGCACGTACGCGAACGCCGGCCACCCGTCGCCGTTGCTCGCGCACGCCGGCGACGTCGTCGAGCTCGACCGCACCGGACCGATCGTCGGCCCCCTCGTCACCGACTGGAAGTCGGCCGAGGTCACGATCGCGGCCGGCGACACACTCGCGGTGTACACCGACGGGCTCACCGATCCGCGCAACACGCGCAACGGCGACGACGCGCTCGGCTACCTCTCGACGATGTTGCGGGCGACGGAGCGCTTCGACGCCGAGACCTTGGTGGCGCGGTCGATCGAGGAGCTCGAGGCGCACGCCCAAGGACGGCCGCGCGACGACGTCACGCTGGTCGTGCTCAGCCGCAACGAGCCGACGGGTGGCGCGTCGCGCTGATCCCGCGCCGCCGTTCGCGTCATTCCTGGGGAAAGCCGGGCGGCCAGTTGTACTCGGTCCATCCCGTTCCGGTGCGACCGTCCCCGGTGGTGAACCGGCACATCGCGCGCGGGAAACGCGACTCGCGGCCGTCGTCGGCGACGAGCAGCACCGGGGCGTGCCCGACCGGCGTCGTCTCGAAGCGCAGTGGCCCGATGCGTTGCTGCGCCTCCACGGGGAGCTGCTCGTCGTCGAGACGCACCGCGCACTCGACGCCGTCGACACGCTGCTGGTCGCCGCCGGGCGGGATCACGTAGCCCTCCTGGAAGACCTCGATTCCCGGGATCATCGAGCGGGCGGCGTGGAAGAACGTGCCGTCGTCGAGATGGCCTGCGGTCCAGTTCCACGGGAAGAGCCACCAGTCGCGGACGCCCCACGAGTGGTCGCGCTGGCCCGGACAGTCGACTTCGATCGTCTCGCCGTCGATCACGACCGTTCCGGTGACCCAGGCCGACTGCTCGTAGCGCGTCGTCGCCTCGTAGGCGAAGGCGGGACCGCGGCTCTCCCACTCGAGCTCGACACGCATCGAGGTCGCGCGACCGTCCTCGCCGTGGAAGGCGGCCGTAGGGTCGTCGAGCGTCACGCCGGTCCCGGCCGCTTCGACCCGATAGCGGACGAGCGGCTCCGGCGCGTCGAGCGCGACCTGCACGCCGCCGTGTTCGATGCGCAGCTCGTCACCGTCGGGGCACGGGAGCGCGTGGTCGCGCAGCAGCACCAGCGGGCGACCATCTCCCACGAGGTGCACCCAGAGCCAGCTGCGCCGGAGGTTGGGGTACAGGCCGAGGCGCACGTAGCCCCCGTACGACGTGTCGCCCGCGGCGAAGTCCAAATACCAGGACTCGCCCCAGAGCTCCTCGTCGCCCGGGGGGTGGCGACCCTCGTCGTCCGCGCTGATCTCGATCGCGCTCACGGACACGGGACGCTACACGGACCCGTGTGGCCCATTCAGGGGTGTGACGGCGAAGGAGGCGCGCCGACCACGTCGAACGCGAGCTGATCGGCGAAGCACCACCACCAGTCCTCGCCCGGCTCGTACGACCGGACGATCGGATGACCGATCGCGTGGAAGTGCTTCGTCGCGTGCTTGTTCTTCGAGCTGTCGCAGCACCCGACGTGGCCACAGGTCATGCAGAGCCGCAGGTGCACCCACCGATCGCCGATGGCGAGGCAGTCCTCACACCCGGTCGAGCTCGGGCTCACGTCCTGGATCTCGTCCAGATGGGTGCACGTCGCCGTCGCCATCGCGGCTCCTCCCGTCGGCGGTCGCGGCGGAGTACAAGCCCGCGCGCCGAAGGAGTATTCCCCGCTCGCCCGTCAGGGGCGGCCGCGACGGCGGATCGCTTCGCGCGCGAGCACCTCGAGGGTGCCGAGCGCCGTCGCCGCCCACGTGTAGCGCGACGCGTGCTCCTGCGCACCGCGCGACAGACGCGCGCGCAGGTCGGGTTCGCCCATCACGCGCGCCAACGCGTCGGCGAGCTCCTCGCGTCCCTCACCGACGAGCAGACCGGTGCGCCCCTCGACCACCGAGTCGAGGTGACCGGCGATGCGCGTCGCGACCGCGGGCGTGCCGCACGCCGCCGCCTCGGTGACGGTCATGCCCCAGCCCTCACGCGCCGACGCGCTCGCGAGGATCCACGCGCGCCGGTAGAGGTCGACGAGCTCCTCGTCGGTGACGTGTCCCGGCAGGGAGATCCACTCGTCGGCCATCGCCTCGTGCAGGCGTGACTCGAGCTGCTCGCGCTCGTAGCCCTCCCCCACGATGACCGCACGCAGCTCGGGGAACCGTCCCTTGAGGGAGACCAGCGCGTCGACGAGCACGTCGAAGCGCTTCACGGGGACCAGCCGCCCGACCGCGACGACGAGCGGGTACGGCGAGCGCTCACCCGACGGCGAGAACCGCGGATCGATGCCGGGCGGTACGACGGTGACCCGCTTCGGTGAGAAGTGCAGATCCTCGATGAGCTCGTGGCGCGAGGACTCCGACAGCGTCACGACCGGCGTGAAGCGGTAGACGGGCGGCGCGACGCGCGACTCGAGCAGCTTCCCCATGCTCGCGAGACGCGGCGGCAGCGTCATGTCCCACATCACGCCGTGCACGTGGTGCAGGAACGTGATGTGCGGGGTGCGCGCCCACACGGGCGAGAAGAACGGCATGCCGTTCCAGATCTCGACCAGGCCGTCGCGGCCGCCGTGCCAGCCCATCATCTCGCTGAAAGCGGCGCGCGGGAACACCATGTACCGGCCCGCCTTGCGGATCACCCGGTAGCCGTCGCGCCAGCTGACCTGGGCCTTGCCCGGCGCGAACGACGTCCGCATCGTGACCTCGAGCCCGGCCTCGGCCCAATGGGCCGCCACCGTCGACGCGTGGACCTCGCTGCCGCCGGCCTCGGGGTCGTCGAGGTCACGCCACGCGAGGATCGCGACCCGGTGCAGGCCCGCCTCCGCGGCGAGGTCACCGAGCTTCGCGATCTCGGATGCGCTCGTCCCGCTCACGTTCCGCCCCCCAAAGGCTCGCCGCTCATCGCCTCACAGCCCGCCGGACCTGCGCAGTCCCCCCACACCGGACGAATGGTCCGGGTATTGTACGCGCCCGCCCGGATTCGGCCACGTCCCGGGACAACTTCGCCACCGCGCGTTCGGCACGCCGCGGTGCGGCCGTCCGAGACCCTCCGTGGAGGAACGTCCAGCCATGAAGCTCACCGGCGAACGGCCGATGCAGGACGCGACGCCCGACTCGCTCCTCGCGCTCCACGACGCGGGCTACCGGGAGGTGATCGAGCGGCTCGGGCCCGGTGTCGTGCTCGACGTCGGGTGCGGCGTCGGTGACGAGACCGTGCGCCTCGACGGTGACGGCCGCTACGTGATCGGCGCCGACTACGACAGCGCGACCGCGGTCGACGCGGGCCACGAGTGGGGCCCGGGCGGTCGCCGCGGCGGGCACGTGCGCTTCCTGGGCATGGACGGTGCCCGCCTCGGCGTCCGCGACGACAGCGTCGATTGGCTGTGCTCGTCGCACATCATCGAGCACTTCACCGCGCCGGAGGGTCACGTCGGCGAGCTCGCGCGGGTCCTGCGCCCGAGCGGCACCGCGTTCGTGATCACCCCGAACGCGCCCGCCGACTTCGAGAACCCGTTCCACGTGTACCTGTTCGAGGCCGACCAGCTGGAGTCGATGCTCCGTCTCTTCTTCGAGGAGGTCGAGGTGCTCGGCCTCGAAGGCGACGACGCGATCAAGGCCGACTTCGCGGCGCGGCGCCGCAGCGGCGAACGCATCCTGCGTCTCGATCCGTTCGAGCTGCGCAAGAAGATCCCGCGCAAGGCCTACGTCTGGGGCTACACGCGCGCGCTGCCGGTGGTGTACCGCCTGCTCGGCTCGTCGACGGCGGGTGTCGGATCGGGTCTCGACGCGAGCCACTTCTCGATGACCCGCGACATCACACCGACCACGCCGGTGCTCTTCGCTATCGCCCGCCGTCCCAAGCCGCGCCTAGCCTGAACGGTCGATGCGGATCACGCTGGTCGGGCACAGCTGCCTGTACGTCGAATCCGAGTCGGGCAACCTCATCGTCGATCCGTGGTTGATCGGATCGGTGGGGTGGCGCTCGTGGTGGCACTACCCGCCCATCGGTGAGCTGGACCCCGCGTGGTTCTCGCCCGACTTCGTCTACCTGACCCATCACCACCCCGACCACTTCCACTACCCGTCGCTGCGCAAGCTCGACAGGGACGCCGACGTGTACGTGGCGCGCTTCGGCGTCGACGTCATGCGCGGGGAGCTCGGGAAGCTCGGGTTCCGTCACGTGACCGAGCTTCCCCACGGGCACCGGGTTCGGCTCGGCCCCGACCTCGAGATCGCGTCCTACCAGTACGGCTTCGACGACACCGCGTTCGTCGTCAAGGTCGGTGACGTGGTCGCGGTCGACGTGAACGACTGCAAGCTCCGCGGCCGCGCCCTCGACCAGCTCATCCACGACTTCGGCCACCCGACGTTCATGCTCAAGACGTTCTCGTGGGCGCAGGGCTACCCGTACTGCTACACGGCCGACGACCCCGCGGACCTCGAGCTCGTCACGCGCGAGACGCCGATGCGCGACTTCGTCGAGGTCGCGCGGCACCTCAAGCCGCGGTACGCGATCCCATTCGCGAGTCTCGTCGCCTTTCTGCATCCCGAGACGCTCGACCTCAACCAGTACTGCGTGAGCCCGCACGAGCTCGAGCAGTTCGTCGCCGCGTCGGGCGGCTTGGGCACGACGGAGCTCGTGACGCTGACACCCGGGGACTCGTGGGATCCCGACGGCGGGTTCCACCGCACCACCGAGGACTGGTGGACCGACCGCGACCGCCGTCTCGCGGAACAGGTCGCGCGGATCCAACCCACCATCGACAGGCAGAACGCGCTCGAAGCCGGACGCCGCATCGAGTTCCGCCCGTTCGCCGACTACTTCGAGGAGTTCGCGCGGTCGATCCCCGCGCCGGTGCGCAAGCGGGTACTGAACCGGCCGATCGTGTTCGAGGTGCCGTCGTCGCCGCGGCGCTACTGGAGCATCGACGTCGCCCGGGCGCGTGTGCTCGCGCTGAAGGAGCTGCCGCCCGACACCGCGTCGATCATCCGGGTCCCCGAGGCCGTGCTCGCCGACGCGATCGAGAACCGCATCACCCACTTCGTGCAGGGCTCGATGCGCATCCGCACCCACCTCAAGCCCGGCGGCGCGAGCCAGGACCTCGCGTTCTGGGGACTGATCATGGTGTGGGAGATCGGCTATCTGCCGGTGTGGCGCGTCGCGACACCGCGCTTCGCGGGTGCGTTGGTGCGCCGCTGGCGCGAAGCCGCCGACGCGCTGAGCGCCCTCGTGGGTCGCGGCACGTTCCTGGAGCGGATGGCGACGAACTTCGCCCCACCCGGCAGCGAGGACGAGCAACCCGGCCAGGCCGCGTAGTCCCACCCAGCCGGGGCGCTACTCCGAGAGGTTGGCGATCTCGCCGACGTACGCGAAGGCGCGGCGCGGGTCGTAGGAGCGCAGGATCTGCATCTTCTCGGCCTCGACCGAGCCCTCGGCGTGGACCGCGAGCACCGCGTGGTAACCCGCGTAGTCGCGCGCGGTCAGGTCGCTCAGGAGATGCATCAGCCGGAGCCGGTCCTCCGCGCTGGCGGCTGCGACGTAGAACTTCTCGAGCACCGGGCGGACCTCGTCCGAGCTCCAGTCGGCTCCCGACGGACCGGTGACGAGCAAACCGCCCGCGCAGTTCTGCACCATCTCGACCGCATTGTGGTAACCGGACGCGAACGTGAACTTCGCCATGTTGGTCGTCAGCGGATCCGGGTACCAGATGTCGCGCTGGCCGGCCCGGCCTCTGATCGCGGCGAGCTCGGTGAGCCCGCGCACGGTCTCCGCGAACGTGATGAGGTGGGTGAGCTTGTCGCGGATGTGCCCGGCCTTCCCGACACCGTTCATGTCGGCGATACGCGCCGCGCCGCCGACGAACGCGTCGAGCAACGGCAGCTTGTAGCTGACCGCGGTGAAGCGGTGATACTCGACGAAGGTGAGCGCGAGCGGCCCGGCGAGCTTCGGCTCCTTGTAGAGGAACACCCGCTCCCACGGCACGAACACGTCGTCGAACACGGTGAGCGTCTCGAGCATCTTCGCCCGCGACGACGCGGGAAATTCGAACGCGTCGCGCTCGCCCGCCGCGAACCCCGACACGTAGAGCGTCAGACCGGGCGCGTCGAGCGGCACCGCGAACGAGATCGCGAAGTCGGCATCGTCGGGACCCATCGCACGCGTCGGTAGCACGATGAGCTCGTTCGCGTTGACGCTCGCGGACGTGTGCGTCTTCGCGCCGCGCACGACGATGCCGTCGGATTGCTCGGCGACGACGTGGACGTAGAGGTCGGGATCCTGTTGCTCGGTCGGCCCAACGGCCCGGTTGCCCTTGACGTCGGTCTGCGCGACTGCGACCGCGAGGTCGTCGGCGCGGGCGCGCTCGTAGAACGCGAGCGCGCGTTCGTAGGCCTCGCCGTCGGTCACGCGCATCAACGCGAACATCGCGTCGGTCCCGATCTCGTGGATCAGCGGTGGAATCCCGGCGCCACGCGCCGTGGTCAGCTCGATGGCCCGTGACCGGGCCCGGAGATCGTCGGGCGAGCGCGGGATGCGGTACAGGAGCGGCGAGGGGCCGGAACCGTCGTCGACGACCAGCGCGTCGCGATGCGCCGGTTCCTCCGTCATCTCGAAGTCGATGCCGGCGTGATCGATCGCGACCCTCAGGTCGGGCTCCTTCGTGACGTCTTCGATGCGACGACCCTGGTAGTAGACGACCCGGCCGTCGCGCAGGGACTCGACGAACTCGTCGGCTGCACGCATGCGCGGAGTGTAACGATCGCCCGGGATACCTGACACGGGCGTCGGGCCGATTCCCGCGGCCGACTCCTGCTCCGCCGAAGCGACCAGGGCGTGAGCGGGTCAAACGCGCCGCGGCCGGTGTCCCCCACGAGCCCGGCTGTATCCTGCTCGCTCCGCCGCGGGGACCACCGTCCGCGGCGTACCCGGGACACCGTCGGGGGAGGCCGGTGCAGACCGCGGACGACGGCACGCAAGTGGGCACGGCCCAGCAATCCCCGGGTGTGGCGGGACCGAGCGAGGACGACCAGGCGCGCGACACGGTCGCTCCCGCGTCACGTCGCTTCGCGATCGGCCTGGGCCTCATCACCCTCGCCGGCCTCACACTCCGCCTCGTCTTCACGATCGTCGCCCGCGGGAACCAGCAGCTCGGCCAGGTGACCGACAACCGCTGGTACTACCGCCTCGGCCGCATGCTCGCCGCCGGCGACGGCTTCGGGAACCCGTTCATCTGGGAGCAGCAGCACCACCGCTACGTCCCGAGCGCGGGTCACCCGCCGCTGTACCCGATGTTCCTCGCGGTCGTGAACAAGATCGGCATCACGACACCGCTCGGTGACCGGCTCGCATCGTGCGTGCTCGGTGCCCTCACCGTGCTCGTCATCGGCCTCGCGGCGCGCGAGCTCGCCGGTGGCCTGGCCGGGCTGGTCGCGGCCGGCATCGCCGCGGTGTACCCGAACCTGTGGATCAACGACGCCGCGCTCCTCTCCGAGACGCCGTACGTGCTGCTGGTCGCGCTCTTCCTGTGGAGCGCGATCCGGTGCTGGCGCCAGCCGTCGTACCGGCGGGTCCTCTGGATGAGCTTCTGGGTCGCGCTCGCGTCGTTGACGCGCTCCGAGGCGCTGCTGCTGTATCCCCTCGGCGTGCTCCCACTGCTCCTGCGCATCAAGGGCGTGGACTGGGCGGGACGGTTCCGGCGTCTCGGCGCCGCGGCCGCGGTCGGGCTCGTGATCATCGGCTCGTGGGTCGCGTACAACCAGACGCGCAACTTCGCGCACCCCGTCTACATCGTGTCCGGCTCCGGGATCGCGATGAGCTACGGCAACTGCGCGCAGACGTACTCCGGCCAGTTCCTCGGCTACTGGTGGTGGGACTGCGGCGTGTCCCGCCTTCCCGGACAGACCGACGAGACCGTGCTCGACGCGCAGGGCCGCAAACAGGCCCTCCACTACATGCGCACCCATCTGCGCGAGCAGCCGAAGGTGATCGCGGCGCGCGTCGGACGCCTGTTCCAGGTCTACCGCGTGCGCCAGAGCATCGTCCTCGACCGGTACTTCGAGCGCCGCGGTCTCTGGCCCTCGCGCCTCGCGCTCTGGATGTACTACCCGGTCACGATCCTCGGGATCGCGGGCGCGGTGCTGCTCTGGCGCAGGCGTCTCCCCGTCAGCCCGTTCGTGGCCGTCGCGCTGACCGCGGTCATCGCCGCCGCGTCCACGTTCGGCGTGACGCGCTACCGCGCCGCGTTCGACGGCGCTGCCGTCATCCTCGCAGGCGTCGCGGTCGACGCAATCTGGCGGTGGTGGCGGCGCACGCGCGAGCCCCGTCCGGAACGCGCCACGCCGACTCCGGTCGGAGCCGCCTCGTGACCCAGACGGCGCGCGCGGCCATGGCCGAGGAGCGCAGCGACACCACCGGCGACGACCAGACGTCCGCGTGGCGACGACCGACGCGCGGGTTCGTCATCGGGCTCGCCGTCATCGCCGCGATCGCGCTCGCGATCCGGATCTGGTGGGTGCTCGTCGGCTACGGCAACTACAAGATCGGCGGCGACTCGTACTACTACCACCTCACCGGCTGGTCGCTCGCCGACGGCCACGGCTTCATCAACCCGCTCGACTACTACCTGCACGGCGGCAAGATCACCCCCAGCGCCGCGAACCCTCCGCTCTACGGCTCGTACCTCGGTCTCGTGTCGATCCTCGGGGGATGGTCCGTCACGGCCCACCGGCTCGCGTCGACGTTGCTCGGCACCGGCGCGGTGGTGGCGATCGGCATCGTCGGCCGCCAGATCGCGAACGAGCGCACCGGACTCATCGCCGCCGCGATCGCCGCCGTCTACGCCAACCTGTGGATCAACGACGGCATGCTGCTGCCCGAGCCGATGGCCGCGTTGACGATGGTGCTGGTGCTCGTCGCCGCGTACGCGTTCTGGAAACGACCGCGTTGGGGCACCGCGATCTGGCTGGGGCTCGCGCTCGGCGCCGCCGCGCTCAGCCGGGGCGAGGTCGTCTTCCTCGCGCCGCTGCTGACCCTCCCGCTCGTGTGGGGCATGCGCCAGCTCTCGTGGCGACGACGCATCGAGTTCCTCGCGACGGCCGCGGCCGCGATGATCGTCCTCGTCGGACCGTGGGTCGGGTACAACCTGAGCCGCTTCAAGGACCCGGTCTTCATGACCGACCACTGGGGCACGGTGCTCGAGAACGCGAGCTGCCACGACACCTACTTCGGGCAGTTCCGCGGGTGGTACCAGCTCTGCGACCTGAGGCACTACCCCGGCGACGCGTCGCAAGAGGACACCGTCCTGCGCAAGGAAGCGCTGCGCTACATGCGCGCGCACCTCGGCGCGCTCCCCGGCGTGATGGGCGCCCGGGTCGGACGGCTGTGGGACGTCTACAAGCCCAGCCAGACCTTGTTCCTCAACGCCGTGCTCGAAGGGCGCACCAAGAAGGCGTCGCGGCTCGCAGTGTGGCAGTACTACGTGCTGATGCCACCCGCGATCGCAGGCCTCATCGTGCTCCGCCGCCGGCGGGTTCCGATCATGCCGCTCATCGCGCCAGCGATCGTCGTGACGATCGCCGCCGCGCTGACGTACGGGGTGTTGCGCTACCGCGTGACCGTCGAGCCGAGCATCGTGCTCGCGGCCGCGGTCTCGATCGACGTCGTGTGGACGAGCATGAGCAACCGGCGGCGCGCCCGGCGTTCGGGCGCGAGCGACGCGAAGTCGCCGGTCGCGTCCGCGTGATCAGATGACCGCTCCGACCGTCGCGGCGCCCGAGACGACCGACGCGCCGCGCGCGCGATCGGGCCGGCGCGTCCCGATCGGGCCCCCGCCGGAACGGCCGCTGCGCGAGGCGAGCCGGCGCTTCGTCGTCGCGCTGGTCGCGATCGCGACGGTCGGGCTCGGCGTGCGCCTCTGGTTCGTGTTCGTCGGCTACGGGCACTTTCAGCTGCGCGGCGACGCGGTCTACTACCACCTGCAGGGCTGGACCATCGGAGACGGCCACTGGTTCGTGAACCCGGGTGGATGGTTCGAGGGCCTCCGCATGACGACGCACTGGCACGGTCATCAGGGCCCGACCGCGTACCACCCACCCCTCTACGGGCTGTACCTGGGGATGATCTCGTGGCTCGGCGGCTGGAGCGTGACCGCGCACCGGGTCGCCTCGTGCTTCCTCGGCACCGCGTCGGTCGCCGTGCTCGGTCTCACCGGCCGCAAGATGATGGGCGAGCGCGCCGGGCTCGTCGCCGCGGCGATCGCGGCGGTGTACGCGAACTTCTGGATCAACGACGGGATGCTGCTGTCCGAGTCGATGACGATCCTCACCGTCTCGGTCATCCTGCTCGCCGCCTACACGCTCTGGGCGCGTCCCACGCGATGGAACGCGTGGTGGCTGGGCGTGGCGATCGGCGTCGCCGTCCTCGCCCGTTCCGAGGTCTCGCTCCTGGCCATCCTCGTCGCGGTCCCGGTGATCGTCGGCGCGCGCACGCTGACGGCGCGCCGGCGCGTCGAGATGCTCGCGCTCGCGGCCGGCGGGATCATCCTGTTCGTCGGCCCGTGGGTCGGCTTCAACATGGTCCGCTTCCAGAAGCCGGTGTACCTGAGCAGCGGGCTCGGTTCGGTCCTGTCGACCGCGAACTGCGACAAGACGTACTACGGCTCGTTCCTCGGCCTCTACGCGCAGTGCTTCACGTATCCGAACGGCGCGGTCACCGGCGACGAGTCACAACAAGACGCGGTCGTCATGAAGTCGGCCCGGACCTACATCAAGCACCATCTCGGTCGCGTGCCCGTCGTCGTCGCGGCACGCGTCGCCCGGATCTGGGACGTGTACAAGCCGGGTCAGAACCTGCAGCTGAACGCGGTCATCGAGGGTCGGACCAAGCGCGCGTCGCGGATCGCGTTCGGGCAGTACGTCTTCCTCATGCCCCTCGCGATCGCCGGCACGATCGTCCTCTGGCGGGCCCGGATCCCGATCAGCCCGATCCTCGGTCCCGCCGTGGTGGCCACGATCGCGGCGGCCCTGTCCTTCGGGGTGGTGCGCTACCGGTCGCCCGCCGAGCCCGCGATCGTCCTCGCCGCCGCGGCCTCGATCGAGGTGGTCTGGCGGTCGATGCGGGTACGCGCGCGCCCGGGTCCGCGCGCCGCGTGAACCCATAGACTGCCCGCGCAGCCAGCCCGGCGGCCGACGCCGGCCCGCCGACCCCGAGCCACCGGAAGCGCGATGTCGGATCTCACCGCCACCACCCAGCTGCTCAACGCGGAGCTCCCCGACGAGCGCTGGAACGACGACCGGTACCTGACCTGGCTCTACGAGGAGAACCCCTGGGGCCCGGCCTACCAGGAGAACGCCGACGAGGACGGGGTGCGGATGGCGCACTACGCCCTCATCCCCCAGGAGTACCGCGACGCGAACGGCGTCGTGCCCGGCGTGTTCTCGCTCAACGCGGTGACCCGCTCCGGGACCCAGCGCAAGGGCTACTTCGTCACGCTCGCCCGCGAGCTCTACAAGCGTTCGGGTGAGGACGGGCGGGAGGTCGCGATCGGGGTCCCGAACGAGAAGTCCGTCGGCGCCGGCGTGAAGCACCTGGGCCTGCGTCTGCTCGGGCCGATGGCGGTGCACCTCTCGGTCGCGTCGGGCACGGGCGCGGGCGTCGAGACCATCCCGGTCACCGAGGAATTCCTGAGCAGCCGGCGCTTCGAGGAGCTGACGGCCGACCTCGACGAGTACCCGACCACGCACCTGACGAACCGGTGGACGACCGACGCGCTGCGCTGGCGCCTCCGCCGGCCCTTGGCGAGCTACTCGGTGCACGTCGGCCCCGAGGTGTTCGCGGTGTCGTGCCGCACGGTGCAGAAGGGCGTGCCGGCCGCGGTGATCCTCAAGATGCTGCCGCGCGCCGGGCGTCGCGGCCCGCTGTCCTCACGCCAGATCGTCGCCGCCGCGTGCCGGCACCACCACACGCCGGTCGCGCTCCACGCGGGGTACAACGAGCACGTGTCGTTCCGCGGCATGCGGCCGCCGCGGCGGATCCAGCCCGCTCCCCTCTTCATCCTGGTCTGGGCGCTGCGCGACGGCGTCGACCAGGACGCGATCACGCTGTCGACCTACGAGTTCCTGGACGTCGACGCGTTCTGATGCAGATCTCGTTCACCCTCGACGTCGAGGACCACCGCGCCGATCCCGGGGACCTGCCCCGCCACGTCGACGCGACCCACGCGGTGCTCGAGTTCCTGGGCGAGCGCGGCATCCGGGGCACGTTCTTCGTCGTCGGCCAGGTCGTCGAGGAGTTCCCCGGCCTGGTGAAGGAGATCGCGGCCGAGGACCACGAGGTCGCGGTGCACGGGCACCGTCACGTCCCGCTCCCCGAGGTCGAGCCCGCCGCGTTCCGCACCGCGATGGTCGAGACGAAGGCACGCATCGAGGACCTGGTGCAGCGGCCGCCGGCCGGCTTCCGTGCCCCGCAGTTCTCGCTCGTCGCCGCCAGCGCGTGGGCGATCGACGTGCTGAGCGAGCTCGGCTTCGTCTACTCGTCGAGCGTCATGCCGATCCACCACCCGCTCCACGGCGACCCCGACATCCCGAGCGGGCCCTTCCGGTGGCGCAGCGGACTCGTGGAGCTGCCCTGCCCGGTCGTCCAGGTCGGTCCCGTCGGTCTCCCCTGGCTCGGCGCCGTGTGGCTGCGGAACCTGCCCTGGCCCGTCATCCGCGGCGGGATGGCCGTCACCGCCCGGCGCCTTCCGCTGCTCTGGACCTACGCCCACCCCTACGACTTCGACCCCGACGAGCCGTTCCGGGTCCTGCCCGAGGCGGGACAGGTCGGCAGTCGCCTCATCTGGCGCAAGCGCCACCGGATGTTCGCCGACCTCGATCGTCTGATGGCGGGCCGGATCGGGCCCCCGCTCGTCGAGCGGGTGGAGACGCTCCCCTCCCCGTTGCCCACGTTCTCCTGGCCCCGGTGAGCGGCGACGCGGCCCGCCCGGGCGAGTTCGACCAGGGCGCGATGCTCATGCGCCTGCCGCGAGCGACGGTCGTCGACCGCCTCGCGTTCGTGAGCGAGCTGGTCGCCGGGCGCCGGGTGATCCACGTCGGCTTCGCTGACGCCGGCTGCACCGAGATGCAGCAGGGGGCGGGCACATGGCTGCACGCGCGCCTCGCCGCGACCGCGGCGACGCTCGTCGGTCTCGACCTCGACAAGGCCGGCGTCGAGAACGCGCGCGCCGCGGGGTACGAGGCGTACGCGGTCGACTGCCGCGACACCGAGGCCGTGCGCGCGCTCGACCTCGCCCCCGCCGAGATCGTGGTCGCCGGCGAGGTGATCGAGCACCTCGACGCGCCGGGCGCGTTCCTCGACGCGCTGGCGACGCTCGTCGAGCCGGGCGGGCTGGTCGCGTTGACCACGCCGAACGGCAACGGTCTCGGCAACGCGCTGCTCGGCATCGTGAACATCGAGGTGACCCATCCCGACCACGTGGTGTCGTTCACGTGGCGCAACCTCAGCACGCTGCTCGCGCGCCACGGCTGGTCGGTCGTCGAGGTCCACACCGCGATCGCGACCGTGAAGGGCGCGCGTGGGTCAGGCGCGCTGACCCGGCTCGGCGGCGCCCTGCTGCTGGGGCTCACGCGCGTGCTCGCGCGGCTGGGCGCGCCATTCGTCGCGGACACGCTGGTCGTCGTCGCCCGCCACGAACGGGACTGACTCGAACGGCAACGTGAGCTCGGCCTCGGCCTGCTCGTCGGCGAGGTCGTGCAGCTCGGTCGCGTCGACCCGCTGACGGAGGAGCGCGATCTCCTCCGCGAGGCCACGGGAGCGGTCCTCCAAGCGCGACAGCTCCCACGAGAAGTGCAGCGAGAGCACCAGCAGGAACGTGATCGCCATGAGCAAGAACGTCAACGCCGGGGTCTTGACGCCGATCGCGTCCGAGAACGTCTCGAGCAACGACGGTGCCGACGCGACGATCGCGAGCACGACTCCCAACGACACCCACAGCACCGAGTACTTCGCCCGCAGCCGGTGCCGCCGAACGAGACGCAGGATGAAGACGAGCGTCCCGATCGACAGGAGCAAGATCGCGATGTGCGCGCGCAGGCTCATCGCGCGACCCCCGCGCTCGTCGGGACGTTCGTCGCCGCGGCGCGCGAGACCTCACGGTGCCGGGGGCGCGTGTACGACGTGAGCAGCACGACGAGCAGCCGCACGTAGTAGTACCCGAGCTTCCAGCCGCGGGTCGACGGCGCGCCGCCGCTGCGGCCCCGGATGCCACACGGAACCTCGCGCAGCTCGAAGCCCCCGTTCACCGCGATCACGAGCGACTCGACCGAGTCCATGTACTCCACCGGGTACATGCGCGCGAAGTACTCGAGCATCCGTCGCGAGAAGCCGCGGTAGCCGGAGCTGGTGTCGGTGAAGCGGCGTCCCACGAGGCGCATGACGGTCCGCTCGAGCCCCCGCATCGCGAGGCGCCGCAGCTTCGAGATCTTGTACGTCGGGTAGCCGCCCTCCATGAAGCGGCTGCCGATGACGAGGTCGGCACCGTCGGCGACCGCGTCGAGCAGCCGGTCGATGGTGCGCGGGTCGTGCTGGCCGTCGGCGTCGAACTGCACCGCGGCGTCGTAGCCGTACTCGACCGCGTACCGGAACCCGGTGCGCAGCGCGCCTCCGATGCCGAGGTTGAAGGGCAGCTCGAGGACGGGCACACCGGCGTGGCGGGCGACCGCGGCGGTCTCGTCGACCGACCCGTCGGAGACCACGACCACGTCGAGGTCGGGACGCTCGGTGCGGAGCTCCTCGAGCACCCACGGGAGGGACTCGGCCTCGTTGAAGGCGGGGATGATCACGAGCGCGGCGCCCGCGCCCGCGCGACGTGGCCGCACCGGCGTCGGCGTCGTGTCACTGAGCTCCACCGCTTCGGTGCGCATGTCGGACAAAGGTTACGCCCGTGGAACCCGCCTACGCCCCGGGCCGGACGATTTCAGGGCCAGGATCGGCCGCTCGATGAAGTGCCAGCTGATCGCGGCGGTGGCGATGGCGAAGGCGAAGACCAGCCCCACGAAGATGGCGAAGCGGGGCCAGGGCAGGTGCGAGTAGACGTTCCAGCCGTGGGCCAGCTGGCCCGCCCACTGGTCGTGCCAGAGGAACACCGCGTACGAGATCAGGCCGAACCACTGCACGCCCCGGTTCGACAGGAACCGCCGGATCGGACCGGCGTCCTGCGGGCCCCAGATCCCGGGGACGATGAACGCCACCGCGGCGATGCCGTAGAGCACCTCCTGGGCGAAGTGCTGACCCGGATGGATCACGGCGAAGAAGCTGCCGTGGGGCAGCCCGATGCCCCAGGCGGTCATCGCGAGACAGGCCGCGGCGACGCCCCAGGCGAGGGCGGGCGAGGCGCCGAGGCGGCTGCCGATCGCCCGCGTCGTCGGCGTGTCGGCTGCGCTCAGGACCGCGAGGAGCATGCCGAGCGCGAAGAACTCGATCTGGGCCGGCAACCACTGGGTGGACGGCGACCCGTTCGGGCGCGTCCAGACGAGCCACGCGTAGATCGCGAACCCGCCCACGACGAGGACGGTGCAGCCCGCGAGCTCGAGCGCGACCTTCCGCGCGCTACGGGCGACCAGGCTCCCGAACACGAGCGCGTAGAACGGGAGCGCCAGGTAGAACGCGACCTCGACCGCGAGGCTCCACACGGTGAAGATCCCGTCGAACTTGGCCACCCAGATGCCCTTGTACGGCCAGATGAGGCCGTAGGTGATCACCGCGTCCTTGAGGTTGTGGATGTGGATGCTCCCGAACGCGAGCCACGCCCCGGTGATGAGCAACCAGTACGCGGGCGCGATGCGCAGGAAGCGCCGCCAGTAGAACGCGCGGAAGTTCAGCAGCGAGCGGCCGCTCAAATGGTCGACGACGAACGGGCGATACAGCAGGAAACCCGAGATCGCGAAGAAGATCGGCACGCTGATGTCGAGGCGGGCGAAGAGCGCGCCGGTGCCCTTCCACCCGTCTGCGCCGACCTGCGAGGAGCAGTGGAGGACGACGATCATTGCGGCCGCGACGGCGCGGAAGCCGTCGAAGAGACGGAAGTGCGTCGCCCGGGCGTCGACCGGCCTCGGTGCGCTCGGGGCGACCTCTTCCTTCACGCGGTCACCTCACCGACCCGGCTCGTGCGGCGTCGCCGCCACGACTTGAGCCGCAGCGTGGGTCGCTCGACGACGACGTAGCTCACGGTCGCGGCGACGAGAGTCAGCGGGAGGGCGATCGCGATCTCCTTCACGAAGCTGGCCTGGAAGGCGGCCGCGCCCGTCCAGGACTGGGCCTTCCCGAGGAAGCCGACGTGGAACAGGTAGAAGCCGAGGGACACGGTACCGAGCAGCACCATGACCCTGCTCGACAGCACCGCCCGCACCCGCCCGACCCGCTGGTCGCCGATCATGGCCGGCAGGAGGAAGAAGAACGCGACCACGCCGTAGAGGAAGTAGCGGGCCACGTACTCGCGTCCGTGGAACACGAGCGGCTGCTTGGGGGGCGAGAAGCGCGTGCTGATCCAGAAGAACACCGCGGCCAGCCCCCACGACACGAGCAGATGACGGCTCAGGTAGTCGAGGACGCGGAGCTGCCGGCCGGTGCGCGCGTGCCACACGCTCGCGACCGCGAGCGCCATCCCGATCGCGAAGATGTCGAGCCACGACGGCACCGCGAGGGCGGCCGCCTTCTGCCAGCCCGGCTTGACCGTGACGATCGCAGCGCGGAACGCGGTGCCGGCGACATAGAAGCCCGCGACGACGGCGACGAGGCTGACGATCTTCGTGCGTTCGTCGCGACCGGTGAGCGTCCGGCGCAGCACCCACGCGAGCACGGGGAGCAGCACGTAGAACCCGATCTCGGTCGCGAGGCTCCACGACTGGTAGATGGGCTGGAACCGCGGGTCGAACACCTTCGCCGACCGGTAGATCTGCAACAGGAACGCGAAGGTGAAGAACTCGCCGACGCTGTGGAAGCGAACGTGGAACAACACGACGGCGCCGATCAGCGCGAACCACCACGCCGGGAAGATGCGCAGCGCGCGGTTGCCGAGGAAGCGCGACGCCGAGATCGGCGTGCGCTCGGCGAAGAGCGCGTCGACGTAGGGTCGGAAGAGCAGGAAGCCCGAGAGCACGAAGAAGAACGGCAGCGCGACGTCGAAGCGCGCGAGGAGCGGCCCGAAGATCCCCTTCTTGTGCGCGAGAGAATAGAAGTACGCGTGGAACGCCAGGATCATGACCATGCCGATGGCGCGGTACGCATCGAGGCAGGGGAACGGTCCCCGCCGGGGTGCGCGCTCGTCCCCGCGCCTCTGATCCCGCTTGCTCCCGGTCCCGCTGCCGGCGACGCGCTCGATCATGGAGTCCCTGAGCGTACGCGGGTTCCGGCTCCGGCGCAGCTGTCCGCGCCTAGCTTCCCTTCGCCGCGTGGCGCTGCTCCGCGGCGGCGTCCGACGCGGTGCGGGGCACGATCGGCGCGGCGCGCCCGGTCCCCGACTCCGACGTCTGGTCGCCTTCCTCGTCGCCCTCCTCGTGGTACTCCTGCTCGACGTTGACGCTCCACACGTCATGGTCGGAGCCGAGGATGTTCTCGACGACGAGCATCGCCGTGTACATCGAGTGATCCTGGTTGTTGTACTTGTGCATCCCGTTGCGACCGACCGGATACACGTTGGGGCAGTGCTGCTCGATCCAGGCCCGCATGATGTCGACGTTGCGCTTGTAGTGATCGTCGTAGTGCGGGTACGCCTTGGGCACGCGCACGACGTACCCCGCCTCGATGCGCGACGCGTCGGCCAGCCCGAGCGCCTGCAGCTCGCGCTTGCCCTGCTCGATGAGATCCGCGTCGGGCTTGGTCCACATGTCGTCGCCCTCGGTCACGAAGAACTCGAGACCGAGGCAGGTGCGGCCGTCCTTCACGAGATACGGCGACCAGCGGCCGAAGTTCTGGATCCTCCCGACCTTCACGCCCGGGTCGTGGATGTAGATCCAGTTGTCGGGGAAGCTGTACTCCTCGGGCACGACGAGCGCGACGGTCATGAAGTCGCGGTAACGCAGGTCGCGCGCGGCGGTGAGCACCTCCGGCGGCGGCGGCGGGTCCATCGCCTTCACGAGCGAGCTCATCGGCATCGAAGAGACCACGTGGGTGCAGTCGTAGCGGCTCGGCGCGCCGTCGGTCTCGGCCGTGACCGCGTACGCGCGGCCGTCGCGGTGGTGCACCGCGGTGACCTTGCTGTTGAAGACGACCTTCGTGCCGGCTGCGGTGACGAGCTCGGTCGCCTTCTCCCACATCTGGCCCGGCCCGTACTTCGGGTAGTTGAACTCCTCGATGAGGCTGGTGACCTGCTTCGACTTGTCACGCCGGTTCTTCAGCGCCTTGGGCTTCAGGCCTTCCCACAGCGCCTTGAACAGCGAGAGGTCCTTCACCCGCTGCGCGCCCCAGTCGGCCGAGAGCTCCGACACCGGCACGCCCCAGACCTTCTCGGTGTAGGTCTTGAAGAAGTGCTGATACAGCCGCCAGCCGAAGCGCCGCGCGTAGAAGCCCTCGAGGTGCTCCTGGTCCTTGGGCGGCTTGACCCGCACCCAGAGGTAGGAGCCGCCGCAGCGCACCGCCTCGACGAAACCGAGCTGGCGCAGCGCCTTCATCGGCACGAGCGGGTAGTCGAAGAGCTTGCCCTGGTAGTAGAGCCGGCTCATGCGCGGACGGCGGAGGAACTCGTCCTCGCCGAGGATCTCGAACCACAGGTCGTCGACCGGCTTCACCTTGGTGAAGAATCGGTGGCCGCCGATGTCGAAGCGCCAGCCGTCGCGCACGACCGTGCGGCTGATCCCGCCGACGACGTCGTCGGACTCGAGCACGACCGACGCGTGCCCCCGCTTCATGAGCATGTACGCCGCGGTCAGCCCCGCGGGGCCGGCGCCGATGATGAGCACGTGCGGCTCGTCGGCGGACGGTGCGTCGGACGAAGGCTGGCTGTCGAGCTGCGTCATGTCACTCCGCGATGCATCGCCGGATTGGAGAGAGGTTGCGGTCGGTCCGACGCGGGTGACCCTGTCCGTGCTCGCCGTGCTCGCCGACCGCGTCCCGGCCGCCCGCCCTCCGGCCCCTCACTGCCCCCCATCGACGGCTACGCAGTGTAGTCGGGCGAGGCCCGAAGGCGTCCGGCAGTTGTGTACCCAATTCCGGCGCCGCGAAGCGGTTTCGTGGCCACCGAGCGGGCGTCACGGGGCGAGCTCGGGGGTCCCGGCCGGTCACGGGACGTACTGACCGAAGAAGGTGAGGACCGAGTAGCCCAGGAGCCCGGCCGCGCTGAGGGCGAAGACCCCGCGGGCCACGTGCTCCCGGCGGGTCAGGAGCGCACCGGCGACCAGGAACGGGAAGAGCGAGAGCGCGTAGCGCTCCATCGAGTCCAGGTTGTGGGCCGAGACCACGAGCACCAACCCGAGGCCGGTGAACGCGGTGTAGGACGCGGGAAGGCGCCGGGCCACGACCACGAGCAGCGCCACCAGCCCGAGGGCCCAGAGGAAGTGCAGCCCGGTTCCCACGTGGCGCCCGGCCGCGAGGTCGGCCGCGGAGTGCCACAGGGGGCGGATCGGCTCCTCGAACCCGCCGCGTGCGCGGGCCCGCTCCTGCAGGTGCATTGGCTCGAGCCAGTCGCCGAACCGGGCGCCGACCCAGGCCAGGTACGACCCCGTCCCGGCCAGCGGCCCGAGGACGGCCGCGACCCGTGCGGTGCGCTCGCCCGCCGACGTCTCGCGCCAGCCCCGCCCCGCCTCGATGGCCGCGGCGGGAGCGAGCAGCAGACCGAAGGGCCGGGTCAGGCCCGCGAGGAACCCGAGCACCGCCGCCGCCCACCACGAGCCGCGGCGCAGGCAGAGGAAGGTTGCGACCGCGAGCGCGGTGAACGTCGCCTCGGCATACCCGAGCACGAGCACCGCCGCGGGCGGCGCGAGCGCGACGAGCCAGAGGATCCGGTCCGCCGCGGCCTCGTCGCCCGTCTCGCGTCGCACGAGCCGCGCGAGCAGCACGGCGAGTGCGAGGGCGCTGACGTTCGCCACCAGGATGAGCGCGAACGCGTCTCCCGTGATCCATCCGAGCGCACGCGTGAGCATCGGGACGAGGGGGAAGAACCGGAGGCGTCCGTCGCTCTGTTGGTAGCCGTGCTCGGCGATGGCGCGGTAGAACGCGGCGTCCCACGCGAACAGCCCTTGACCGAGCGCGACGGGGCGGGGGTTCGTGTGCAGGTCGGTCGCGATCGAGCGCGAGAACGCGAGCGCGCCGAGCACGATGCCGCGGGCGAGGAGCCAGGGCACGAGCGCCGCGGCGAGGTCCGCGCGCCACGGGCGGGGTTGGTCGGCAGGCGTGTGGCGCCCGAGCCACACGATCGAGCCCGGGCGTCGAGCCTGCGCGCCGGCGTCGCGTCCCGTCGCCCGGGTCGCGCCCTCTCCCCCAGCCGGCTCTTCACTCTGCAACGCCGCGACGGTAGCGCCGGGCCGTCCCGCAGCGAGGGAACCGGCGGGCGGAACCGCGCCGGTCGCCGCCTCGCCGCGTTCGGTGGTCGGTAACGTCTCGGCCCATGCAGACCTCGACCGCCGTGCACGGCCAGGTCGACGCCGATCCGAACGAGAGGGCCGGCGAGCAGTCGCGATCGCGGGCGTTCACGATCGCGGCACTCGCCGGCGCGCTGCCCGCGTTCGTCGTCGACGCCTGGTTCGTGAACCTCGGACGGGCGAACTTCCTGCAACGTCCGGTCTTCGCGAACGTGTACGACGCTCAGGCGCGGACCCTCTTCCACGGACACTGGAACGTCCCGCCCGCGGTGATGGGGTTCGAGGGCTTCGTCATCCACGGCCGGACGTACTCGTACTACGGACCGTTCCCGGCACTGCTCCGGATGCCGATCCTCGCGGTCACGAGCAGATTCGACGGCCGCCTGACGCAGCTCTCGATGCTCGCCGCCTTCGCGGTCGCGCTCTTCGGCATCGCGCGGCTGCTCTGGCGGGCGCGCTCGTTCGTCCGGCCCGACGCGCCCTTCACGCGGCTCGAAGGTGTCGTCACGGCCGTGTTCCTGTTCGTGTGCGGCGTCGGGTCGGCCGTGCTGTTCCCGGCGAGCCGGGCGATCATCTATCACGAGGCCGAGGTCTGGGGCACCGCGCTCGCGTTGGTCGGGTTCGACGCGGTCATCGGCGCGTTCCGGCGCCCCAGCCCGGCGCGGTACGCGCTCGCGTCGTTCCTCGCCGCGTGCGCGCTGCTCAGCCGGCCCTCAGTGGGTCTGGGTCCCGCGGTCGCGCTCGGGATCTTCTCGTTGATCGCGGCGTGGCGCGCCGTGCGCCGCACCGACCCGGAGACGACGCGGCGGTGGTCACCGGTCCTCGCCTTCGGCGCTGCGGCCGCGATGCCGGTGCTCCTCTACGCGTACGTCAACCACACCAAGTTCGGGACGTGGTTCTCGCTCCCGCTCGACAAGCAGCTGTACTCGACGTTCAACCCGAGCCGGAAGGCGGCGCTGGCTGCGAACGGCGGCTCGCTGTTCAGCGTGAAGTACATCCCGAGCACCGTGTGGCAGTACCTGCGCCCTGATGCGCTGCGATTCTGGCGGGTCGCACCGTTCGTCGACTTCCCGGTGCGCCACGCGTCCGTGTTCCTCGGGGAGCGGTTCGACACCCTCGACCGGTCGTCGAGCGTCGTCGCGTCGATGCCGGCGCTCGCGCTGCTCGCGATCGCGGGCGTGGTCGTGCTGGTGCGTCGACTTCGCACCGACACGGCACTGGCCTTCGTGGTGTGCACCGTCGCCGCGGCGATCGCGGTCTTCCCGACGCTGGCGTTGGGCTTCATCGCGAACCGGTACCTGATCGACTTCGTTCCCCTGCTGATCGTGCCGGCCGTCGTCGCGATCCAGTCGGGACTCGCGGTCTGGAATGGTTCGGCGCGCCGCTCACAACCGGCGCGACGAGCGCGAGCCCCCATCGTCATCGGCGGGGTCGCGGTCGCGCTGGCCGCGTTCCAGCTCTGGACCAACGCAGGGATCACGCTGACGTACCAGCGGATGTGGGCGGCGCCTGACGCGCAGGTGCTGCGCGGCTTCGCCGGATGGCAGGAGGCGGTCGCGTCGACGGTCGGCACCGGTGGATACCGCGTGCTGCGGCTGACGTCGCTGCCGGCGAAACCGCCGCCCGACACGCTCGCGATCGTCGGCCGCTGTGACGGGCTCTACTTCGGCGACCCGCACTACGTCTGGGCCCAGCTCGAGGTCGGACCGTCGACCCACGTGCGCACCCGGGTTCGCTTCGTGGCCGATGCCCGGCCCGGCACCCGCCAGTCGCTCGTCGTCATGCCGGGCTCGCCCGGATTGAACGTGAGCGTCGTGGCCGAAGGGTCGGACCGGTTCCGCTTCGAGGTCGTGGACGCGGCGGGGCACGCGTCGACCCGGTCCGCGATCACGGTGCCCGTCGACCGCACGGCCACCGTCGACGTGGTGATCGACCCCGCCATCCGCGCCACGCGGGTGGCCGTCGACGGCCGAACCGCGCTCGACGCGCAGGGCACCGCCATCCCCGCCGGCACCGCACAGCTCGTGGTACCGGCGGCCGTGAGTGCCGTCGTGCGCGACGTCAGTCCGCTGCCTGTGACCACGCCACTCTGCGACCGGGTGCGACGCGGCTGAGCCGCAGCGGTCCCGATCGGTCAGGGACGGGCGACCGGCTCGAGCTCGTACAGCAGCTGATAGGCGAACATCGACGACCAGCTGTCGACCGCGACGTTGTCGACGCGGTGCGCGAAGCGCCTCGCGCCCCCGAGGACGCCGGGCTCGTTTCCACCCCGGTCGACGACCTCGAACGGCACACCGAGCGGTTCCGACCGCCGGACGTCGTACCCGCACGCGTGGGTCATGCGCTCGAAGCTGCGTCGGGTGAAGAAACGGACGTGCCCGCGGTCGAGGATGCCGCGCCGGTCGTAGTCGAAGCGGCCGAGCGCGACCCGCGCACGCGGGTACCAGTGCCCGAAGTTCGGCACGCTGGCGATGACCGTGCCGTGGGGTTGTAGCCGCGTCTTGATCTCGGCGAGAAGGGCCTCGGGCTCGCGCACGTGCTCGAGCACGTCCGCGCAGAGCACGACGTCGTAGCCGCCACCGACCTCATCGGGGATGCCCTGATCCAGGTCGGCCTCGAAGAAGCTGTCGAGCCGGTCGCCGACGCCCTCGTGCTTCTCGGTGTCGACGCCGATCACGGTGTGACCGCACGCGCGCAGGCGCTCGCCCAGCGCGCCGTCGGAGCAGCCGAGATCGAGGATCCGGCTCGGCGCCTTGTGCTGCAGCCAGCCGAAGATACGACCGTGCGACGAGTTGACGTCTTCCTTGAGCTCGTACGACGTGGTCGCGAACGCCATCTCGCCGGTACCGAAGCCCATCTTGTGCGCGCGGTAACGCATGACCGCGCGCGTGACGTCGCCCGCGTAGCGCATGCCGTTCACGTAGCAGATCTCGTCGCCGTAGTACGTCGGGATCGGGATCTCGGTGATCCGCTTCCCCGCCTCGTGCAGCTGCAGGATGATCTCCGTGTCGAAGTCGAAGCCGTCGGAGTTGCGCTCGAACGGGAGCTCGCGCAGTGCGGCGACCGAGTACGCGCGGTATCCGCTGTGCCACTCGGTCAGCTCCATGCCCGCGACGCGGTTCTGGAACGACGTGAGGACGCGGTTACCCATGTACTTGTAGAGCGGCATTCCCCCCGCACGCGCCGCGCCTTCGACCATCGTGCGCGACCCGAAGACCGCGTCGCACTCGTCGCGCTCGAGCGGAGCGACCATCTCCGGGAGCTGCTCCGGTGCGTACTGGCCGTCACCGTGCAACAGCACGACGATGTCGAGCCCGTGCTCGATCGCCCAGCGGTAGCCGCTCTTCTGGTTGCCGCCGTAACCCAGGTTCACCGGGTGGCGGAACACCTCGAGCGGCAGATCGGTCAGCTGCTGGTAGCCGACGCCGACCAGGTAGGTGGAGTCCTGGCTGTGGTCGTCGTTCACGAGGATCTTGGTGATCTTCGGGACGAAGTCCTTCGGGATGCGGTCGAGCACGGAGGCCAGGGTGGACGCGGCGTTGTACGCGACCACCAGGATGCCGATCCGCTTCATGGTGCCTCCCGTTGCGGGGCCCGGCGTGGGTCCGACCAGGCTACTGAACGCGCTGCGTGGCGTGCCCGCTCCTCCGTCCGCTCAGTGTGCCCCGGCCTCCGCCCGATCGACCCGCCGGGGCCAGGACCGGCCCAGGAGCGCATCGATCGTGACCGCGGTCAGGACCACGAGGACGATCTCGACCGGGATGCGAAAGCGCGTGATCCCGTAGAACGCGGCCGCGGTGATCACGACGATGACGAACTGCATCACGAACGGCCAGATCAGGACGCGGCGTCGGCGGAGCGCGACGAAACCGGCGATCGCGAACGGGATCATGACGAGATACATCGCGTAGCCGAGCCAGGAGACCCACGCCTCGCGGCCTTCGCCCTTGTTGTAGTTGACCATCGTCGTCGGGCGGAACACACCCCACGCGAGCCCCTCACGCGCCGCGATGACCACCGGCAGCCGCCCGGCATGGTGCCGGATGTACGAGAGGCCCTTGTGGCGCAGGTACGCGTCCACCTCCGACTGGTCGCCCTTCGGCGCGAACTGGCAGTCGAGCGTCCAGAGCCCGAGCCCGTTCCCGGAGTACACGGACGGGCAGTTCGCGCCCGCGAGCGTGATGCCGTCGTTGGTGGACAGGTACACCGGTTTCTTGAAGCGGAACATGTTGGGGACGACCCACGGCGCGATCACGATCACGGCCGCGACCACCACGGCGCCGGCCATCTCGAACCGCCGCCGGGTCGCGAGCGACCGGGCCAGGAACACGACCGGCAACGCGACGAAGGGGATCAGCATCCCGAGCTCCGCGCGCGTGAGGATCGCGAAGCCGCACACCGCGCCCAGCGCCACGGCGACGGCGAACGATGGTCGTCGCACGAACCGGTACGTGAGCAGCAGGGCCAGCGCGACGGTGAGCGCGGCCAACGTCTCCGACATGATCAGCGCGTCGTTGACCCACAGGTTGGGATAGATCGCGGCGCCGGCCGCGGCCAGCCACCCGACACGATCGCCCCCGATCTCTCGCCCGAGCAGCCCGACCACGAGGATCACGGCCCCGCCGATCAACGTCATCGAGAGGCGCGAGGCCGTGTTGTCCCGGGGGAACAGCCATGCCGCGGGCGCCATCGCGATCGCCGTCATCGGAGGGTGGTCGGCCACGGGGACGGTCTTCGGGCAGCTCGGCGTGCCCGGGTACGGGCACGTGAAGCCCCGCCCTTCCGCCAGCGCGAGGGCCTCGCCGCTGTAGAAGATGGCGTCGCCCATCATCGGCTCGCTCTGCTTCTCGGCCAGGATGTAGGCGACCCGCAGGCCGAGCCCGGCCAGCACGATCAGCAGGAGGACGGCCCAGAACCGTCGCGAGTCGTGGGTGGCCGGAGCGGAGGCGTCGGGCCCTGGAGCGGCCGCGTCCGCGATCGGCGTGGTCGACGTCGACGACATGGCGGCCGACAGACTAGGTGGCGCGGGGTTCGGCAGTCCGTGCGGCGCGCGCACATCCTCCGCGACTTCTCCTTCACGTCGGGTGGTCGGCCGTCCGGTCGCGTAACCTGCGCGAATCGGACCACTCCATCCGGGACCGGGGCAGGAGACCAGTGGCGGAGTTCGAGTACGCGTTCCTCGCAGTCACGCGGGTGAGGGTCGAGTTCGTCGCGCTCGCGGACGGCACCGAGATCGCGCTGGGCCCGGCCGGCGCCGAGGCCGCGTTGCGGGAGTATTTCGAGCGACGGATCGTCCCGGTGCTGGAGCAGGAGCACGACGAGTCCCTGCGGTCATGGCGCACGAACCTCGAGGAGTTCCGCGCCGCGGTGACCGTCGACCGGCGCAGCGTGAAGACGGGGGTGTTCGGGCAGCGGGAGGAGCGGGTCGAGCTGCACTTCCCCGACGGGAGGACGCTCGAGCTCTACCCCGAGGAGGCCGACGAGGAGATCGCGCGACGCTTCGTGACCGAGCACCGCAAGCCATCGGCGAGCACCTTGACGTTCGAGGAGTGGGCCGAGCGCGCGGTGCCGACCTCGCGCTGGCGCACCGAGTGGCGGGCGACCTATTTCGCCGACGGCATGAGCCGCGACCTCACGGTCGAGGCCGACGAGTGGGTGTACGGCGCGCCGCTCGAGGCGATCCTCAACATCCTCAACGCGTTGGGCGCCGCCGGGTGGAAGCTCGTGACGGCGACCGAGGACAAGGGCGTCTACTCGGGTGTCGAATCGGCCAACAGCGCCGCGCCCGTCCGGCTGCGCTACACGTTCATGCGCTCGCAGGCGTAGCGGACCGCCGCCCGTCTCCCCTCGTCGCTCACCCGTCGAGGAGCAGGAGCACCATCGGCGTGATGTCGTCGTCGTAGCCCGGCTCGGACGGCGCGTGCGCGTCCGTCGACGGGGCCGGCACGGTGTCGTCGTCGGGATCCGGCATGCGCACCACCGTAGCCACGTGGTGGCGCTCGAGCGTCGGTCAGTCGGCGGGTTCGATGATCACCAGCGGGATCTCGCGGTCGGTCTTGGCCTGGTACTCGTCGTACGCAGGCCAGGTCTCCGTCGCGCGCTTCCACCACTCACGCTTCTCGTCACCGTTCGCGATGCGGGCCCGCATGTCGAACACGCGCTCGCCGTCCTGGAGGGTCACATGCGGATCGGCGAGCAGGTTCAGGTACCAGACCGGGTGCTTCGGGGCACCGCCCTGCGACGCGACGACCGCGTAGCGCCCGTCGTGCTCGACGCGCATCAGCGGCGACTTGCGCAGCTGCCCGCTCCGGCGGCCGCGCGTCGTCAGGACGACGACCGGCTGTCCCTGCAACGTCCCGCCCTCGCGTCCACCGGTCCGCTCGTAGAGCTCGACCTGGTCGCGCACCCATTCCCGCGGGCTCGGCTCGTACTCACCTTGGAGTGCCATGGCCTCTGTCTACCCCGTTGGCGCAGGGCGTACCGGCGACGCCGTTGACGCCGGTACGCCGAGCGCAGGTGCGCGCGCCGAGGCACGTCGACCGTCATCACCTACGGCCGAGGGAGCGGGCGAGACGTGGTGACCGTCGGCACGGTGCACGCGGCCGACCATGACTCAGAAGCCGAACAGCACGGTCTCGCGGCGGCGCGGGTCGATGCGCACCGGCACCGTCGCGCCGGCGTCGCGAGTGGCGAGCACCTGTGCGTGCGCCTCCTCACCCGACGACGCGAGGTTGGCCGCCGTGGTCTGGGACGCGAACGCCTCGCCGAGACCGGCCATCTGCGCCTGCGCGTCGCGCGTGCGTGCAGCCAGGTCGAGGTTGCGACGCATCTCCTTGCTCTCGTTCATCAGCGTTCGGAGATTCTTGAGCATGCCCATCGTCGTTCCTTCGCGTCAGAACGCCACCATCTCGTCGGGCATGATCGTGGCGCCGAGCGCGACACCGGACTGGCCGAACTGACCCGCTGCGCGGCCCCGAACGCCTCCGCCTGCGCCGCGAGGTTCCGGGCCGCGCTGATGGTGCCGGGTGCCTCGTGGATGACCTCTCGCGCGTGCTCGAGCTGTTTGAACAGACCCATGGTGTGTGCTCCTCGTCGCGTCGGATCGAACGAGGAGCAGCATGCGGGAGGCGGGCCCAATGCACCTGAGCAACGAGTACCCAATCCGCGGTTGTCCGCGGCAGGCACCCGTCGCGAGAGCGGTCAGGCCACGTTCGCGGCGTCGGCGGCGTCCGCGGCGGCAACGTCCTTGTGGAACCGCTTGTGGATGTAGAGGCGCTCGCCGAGGGCCTGCGTCTTGTACCACATGCCGGTGGCCGGACCGATGCGCGTGCCGCGCGGTGCCTCGCTGACGATGCCGGTGACCGCGGTGCCCGAGAAGCGGCGCAGCCGGCACACGACGACCCGGCGATCGGTCGCGGCCACAACGCGATACGGGTTCCCGACCACGAGCAGCCAGTAGGTGATCAGCGCGAGGTACGGACTCTTCGTCTGCGCGGCGAACACCTGCTCGACCCGCTCGCCCGGCTCCAGGAACGGAGTCGCGCGCTCGATCATCTTGTCCCGGATCTTCATGTCGTCGTCTCCCTGCGTGCGCACGATGCGTCGCGCGACGCTTGTTGGCGCGCGTGCGGTCACGCAGCGATACGGAACGCGCGGCTCAGGGATTCAGCGACGTCCGTCACATCGACGCGCCGCGGGATGCTCGCGGCGACCGCGACATCGCCCCGGCCTTGCACGCTTTCGTCCGGTTCGTCGATGTTCTATCGTGTGACGACACGAGTTCGGGAGCGGGGGCGGGGCGGCGATGGAACACCACGACACGACGATCGCGGGCACGCGCACGGCGGCGACCCTCTGGCGGCGGACGGCGATCGTGGCGGCCTGTGCCGCGCTCTCGGTGGCCGGTCTGGTCGCCCGGACGTCCTCCGCACACGCGGCTGCCAGCCCGATCACGGTCTCGTACACGACCGTCGGCGAGCACACCTTCGTGGTGCCGGCGGGCGTGACGGTCCTCCACGTCGTCGCGGTCGGCGGCCGCGGGTTCAGCCCCAGCGCGTACGGCGCCCAGGTGACCGCGGACCTGTCGGTCACGCCCGGCCAGACGCTCTCCACCGAGGTCGGCGGCGCCGGTCAGGGGCCGACGGCGGGCGCGGTCTCGCAGGGCTTCCAACAGTGGGTCGGCGGTGCCGGTGGCGCCAACGGCGGCGGCGCCGGCGGCAGCGCGTTCGGGAACGTCGGCGACCTCATCCCGACGGCTGGGGGTGGGGGCGGGGGCGCCACCGACATCCGAACGTGCGCGACAGCCGCGACCACGTGTGACTCTTTGGCCTCGCGTCTCCTCGTGGCGGGCGGGGGCGGCGGTACCGGAGGCGGGCTCGCCGGGGGCAACGGCGGAACACCCGACGGGGAGGACGGTCAGAACGACGGGACCGCCGACCCCGGCCACGGTGGGACCCAGACCGCAGGGGGCGCGCCCGGACTCGTGACCCAGCCGGGCAACACGGACTTCGGTGTCGGCGGCTCCCCGGGCACGTTCGGCTACGGGGGTGACGGCGCAAGTGGCTTCCCCGCCGGCGGGGGCGGCGGGGGCGGCGGCTGGTACGGCGGCGGGGGTGGGGCCACCACCAGCATCTTCAGCACCATTGCCGCGGGCGGCGGCGGCGGTTCGAGCTACGGGCCGGACGGGACCACGTATGCGGTCGGTCAGGACCGCGGCGGCGAAGCGTTGCCCGCGTCCGTGACCATCTCCTACACACCGCCCGGCCCGCTGGACCACCTCACGGTTGCGCCGGCGGCGCCGACGATCGCGGCGGGCGGCTCGCGGGACTTCACGGCCGAGGGCTTCGACGCGCAGAACGTCGACCTGGGTGACGTCACCGCCGCCACGACGTTCGCGATCACACCCGACGGGTCGTGCACCGGCGCGACGTGCACCGCGACCACCGCGGGCCCGCACACGATCCAGGCGACCGACGGAGCCGCGACCGGCACTACCACTCTCACCGTCACGCCGGGATCGGCCCAGTCCGTCACCGCGACGGCCGGCACGCCTCAGTTCGCGACGATCGGCACCGCGTTCGCGAACGCGCTCGCGGCGACCGTCACCGACGCATACGACAACCCGGTTCCGGGTGTCGACGTGACGTTCACCGCGCCTGCTTCGGGACCGTCCGGAGCGTGGAACGGCGAGACGACCGCGGTCGTGACCACCGGCACCGACGGTGTCGCGGCCTCCCCCACGTTCACCGCAAACGGCACGCTCGGCCACTACACGGTCACCGCGACGGCGACCGGCGTCAGCGGGAGCGCGACGTATGACCTCGAGAACACCGCTGCGTCGTTCCCCTCCACGTCACAGTACGCGAGCAACGAAGCACGTTGGCTCTACATCGACGCGCTGTTCCTCCACGACTCCGACCTCGCACAGATCCAGCACACCGGCGCGATGTTCATGGCCTACCTCGACGGGCTCATCGAGGGGCAACACCTGACCGCGCCGAACCTCGCCGTCGATCCCGGCAGCGGACCGCTCGTCGTCACCACCTCGTACACGCCCGACGAGAACGCGACCATCCAGCACGCGGCGGCGGCGTACTCCACGGACGTCCCCAGCCTCCAACGCGAGGGTGTCGAGCTGATCGCCTTCCTCGTCGTGATCTCGCAGTGAGCACGAGAGGGCAACGGCGCGAACAGGCCCCCTCGGAAAGGGGGCCCGGAGAAAACGTTCCCTTGGAGCGGACGACGGGACTCGAACCCGCGACCCCAACCTTGGCAAGGTTGTGCTCTACCAACTGAGCCACGTCCGCGTGCCGAGTCAGGATAGCAACCGGGCGACCACGCTTCGAGGAGGGCCTGATGAGCGAGGAAGCGGGCGGGAACCGCTCGCCGCTCGACGTCCTGGCGCCCCTCGCGTTGCAGGACGTCGAGATCGGTCCCGACCTGCGCCACCTCGAGCTCTACACGATGACGGGCCTGCTCACCGTGCTCTGGCACGGCCCGCGACCGTGCGAGCGCGTCGTCATCGCGTGCGGCGGCGGGATGGGCTCGTTGCTCGGCCCGGCCGAGGGCCTCTATCACGACCTCGGGACGGCGTTCGCGTCGGAAGGGATCGCGACGCTGCGCGTCGGCTATCGCAAGCCGAACGATCTCGGTCGTTGCGTGCAGGACCTCGCGGCCGCCGCGCAGCTCGCGTACCAGCACGGCGGGCGTCGCTTCGTCACGATGGGCCACTCGTTCGGTGGTGCGGTCGCGATCCAGGCCGGCATCGTGCTCGGGCGGCACGCGGTCGGTGTCGTCACCCTCTCGACGCAGTCAGCCGGATGCGAGGACGCGTCCGAGCTCGGCGACACCCCGCTCCTGCTCCTGCACGGCGACCGCGACGAGATCCTCCCGCCCGAGACGAGCATGATCGTGCGCGGCCTCACCGGTCACGGCGAGGTCGTGATCCTTCCGGGCGCGGGGCACCTGTTGCTCGAAGCAACCGGCGAGTTGCGCGGGGTCCTCACGGCATGGATCCCCGCGCGTCTCGCCGGCCGGGGCGGATGAGCGCGGGCTCAGCCCGCCTGAGCGACGACGCCCTCGAACTGCATCTCGCGCTCGATGACGTCGGAGAGGATGTCGTCCAGCGTGCACTGCGCGCGCCAACCCGTCAGCTCGCGCACCTTCGTCGTGTCGGGCATACGGCGCCGCATGTCCTCGAAGCCCGGTCCGAACGCCTCCTCGTAGGGAACGAACTCGATCGGTCCGCCGGGACCGCCGCGCTCGCGCACTGCCGCGTTGACGCGCTCGGCGAGCTCCAGGATGGTGACCGACTCGGTCTGGCCGATGTTGAAGACCTCGCCGACCGCCTCCGGCCGATGCGACAGACGGATGATCGCATCGACCGCATCACGCGCGTGCAGGAAGCAGCGCGACTGCTGGCCGTCGCCGTGCACGGGGATCGGCTCTCCCTGCACGGCGGCCCGCACGAAGCGCGGAACGACCATGCCGTACCGCCCGGTCTGACGCGGACCGACCGTGTTGAACAGCCGGAACACGACCACGGGAAGCCCCAGTTGCGTGTTGTACGCAAGGCCGAGGAACTCGTCGACCATCTTCGACGCCGCGTAGGCCCACCGGTGGTTGCGCGTCGCGCCGAGCACGACGTCGTCGTTCTCGGCGGAGGGAACCGGCGCCTTGCCGTACACCTCCGACGTCGACGCGATCATCACCTTCGCGCCGACCTCGGCCGCCGCGTCGAGCACCACCTCGGTCCCGCGGATGTTGGTGCGGATGGTGTGCATCGGATCGTCGACGATCAGCTGCACACCGACCGCCGCCGCGAGGTGGATGATGACGTCCGCCTCTTGCATCACGTCGCGCAAGACGGGTCCGTCCAGCACGTCTCCTTCGACCAACGTGAACCGCGGGTGGTCCAACACCGCGGCGACGTTGTCGACGCGCCCGGTCGAGAGGTTGTCGATCGCGACCACCTCGTCACCTCGCGCCAACAGCGACTCCGCCATGTGACCACCGATGAACCCGGCCCCCCCGGTGATCACGACCCGCCGCGATTCCCCGACGCCCTGCCCAGTCGTCGTGTCCATGCTTCTCAGCCCTCTCCTCGATCCGTAGCCGCCCTAGATACGGACGCAGTTGTCCAACACGCTGCCCACCTCGCGGGTCGCGTTCCGTGTGTCCACCACGAGCTCGCTGTTCGCGACGACGAACTCCCAGTCGTACGTGTGGTGCGCGGTGACCACCAGCACGCAGTCGGCCCGAGCCAGCTCGTCGCGGTCGAGGCTCACGCTGGTGCGCCGGTACCCGCCGACGACCAGCTCGGGCACGTGCGGGTCGTGGTAGACGACCTCCGCGCCCTTGTTCGCGAGCAGCTCGATGATGTCGACGGCGGGCGACTCCCGCGTGTCGCCAACGTCGGCCTTGTACGCCGCACCGAGCACGAGCACCCGTGAGCCCTTGAGCGCCTTGCCCCGCACGTTCAACGCGTCACCCACCTTCGTGACGACGTGCGTGGGCATCGCGAAGTTGATCTCCTCCGCGAGCTGGATGAACCGAGCGTTGTAGTTGAGGGTGCGCAGCTTCCACGCCAGGTACTGCGGGTCGATCGGGATGCAGTGCCCACCGAGGCCCGGCCCCGGGTAGAAGGGCACGAAGCCGAACGGCTTCGTCTTCGCAGCCTCGATGACCTCCCACACGTCGACGTCGAGACGGTCGCAGATGATCGCGATCTCGTTGACCAGCGCGATGTTCACGGCCCGGAACGTGTTCTCGAGCAGCTTGACCATCTCGGCCGCCTTCGGCTGCGAGACCGGCACCGTGCGCTCGATCACCGAGGAGTAGAGCGCCTCGGCGACCGTGAGGCACGCCGGCGTCACGCCGCCGATCACCTTCGGCGTGTTGTGCACCGAGTAGTCGGTGCGTCCGGGGTCGATCCGCTCGGGCGAGAACGCGAGAAAGAAGTCGCGCCCCACGACCCGCGGCGGTCCGCCGGACTCGGTTCCTGCCAGCCGGGGCAGCACGACCTCCTCCGTCGTGCCCGGGTACGTCGTGCTCTCGAGCACGACGAGCGTTCCGGGATGCAGCCGGCTCGCGACGTCGTCGGCCGCGATGACGACGTAGGAGAGGTCCGGGTCCTTCGTCCGCGAGAGCGGCGTCGGCACGCAGATGATCACCGCGTCGACGTCGCGCAGCGCCTCGGCGTCGGTCGTCGCCCACAACGACCCGCGACACAACGCACCGTTGCCATTGTGGTTCCGGTCCGCCTTGCGCCCGTTCGCCTGTCCGTTTCCGTTCCGACGCTTGTCGCGGTCACGCCGTGTCGTGAGCGCAGCGACCCGTTCGCTCGCGATGTCCTCGATGTAGCTCTCGCCCGAGTTGAGCGTCGCAATGCGCGTCGGATCGACGTCGAGCCCGGTCACGCGGAACCCGGCTTCGCCGAAGGCGACCGCGAGCGGGAGCCCGACGTAGCCGAGGCCCACGACCGCGACCCGTGCCCGTCGTGTCGCAATGCGGTCGAGGAGGCGGTCGCCCGCTGCTGCCAGCGGCACCGCCCGTGGAGCGCCGTGATCGACGCGTGCTTCGAGTGTGGTCATCGGTTCCCTGCCCTTTCCGCCCTGGATCTCACGCCGCGCCCCATCACACGGCCGCAACGAACGAGTGGTGTGCGTTCCGCAGCAGCGCCATCGCGGCCCGGCTCGCGGCGAACGCGAAGGTCAGGCCGCCGAGCGCGCAGCCGACGACGAGGAACTGGTATCCGGCGAGCACCAACGGCAGTCCCACGCCCACCATCACGAGCAGCCCGAGCAGCTCGGCTCGCGCCGCGAGGCCCGGGCGGACCAGCGTGAGCAGGATCATCACGTGGAACTGGCCGAGACCGATGAGCGCGAAGGCGCCCAGCGCGCCGAGGAACACCGCGAGCGTGCGTCCGTCCGAAGCCGAGCCCAGCGGCGAGATCGACGCACCCGTGCGGTCGAGCGCCACCACCGTCGCACCGACGAGAAGTGTCACGATGCCGAGCACGATGAGGTAACGCCGCCGCTCCCGACGGCAGTACGCGGTCATCCCGCCCGCGAAGCCCTCGACGGCTGTGAGGCCGCTCAGCTCCTGGAGCGTCCACGCGCGTCGCCATGCGCGCAACACCGTGCGCTCCGTCATGACGCTCGCGAGGAGCGCCGGAACCATCGCCAGTGTGAGCCCGCGCTGCACGCCTGCGAACGCGTCGAGCCAGTGCGCGCCGAGGTTCCGCGTGCCGATCCAGCCGAGGAAGTACGGCAGGAGCACGAGCACGAGCAGCAACGCGCCCTGCGCGCCGTAGGCCGCGGCCTCGTGGACCATGAAGCGCAGCGACGGCAGGTGCACCGGCCCGCGCTTGTTGCCGTCACGCTCGGCGAGGCGGACCCGCAGCGCGATGAAGAGCATCAGCGTGCTCACCAGCCCGCCGATCGCACACGCGCCGCCCAGGTGCCACGACACGTTGCCGCTCAACCATCGGTCGGCGCTGACGGCGACGACCGCACCCTCGCCCAGGCTGACGAGGATCCAGACCGACGCCCGAACCATCGCGAGCGCAGCGGCGAGGAACCACAGCGGGGCGAGCACGACGAGTGTCGCCATGAACGCGACCGCCGGACCGCGCTCGATCCACGTCGTCCGCAGAACCACACCTGAGATGCCGGCCGCCGTGACGAGCGCAACGAGCGTGCTGGCGCGCAGCCCGAGCGCGAGAGTCCGGAGCGCGCTGCCCTTGTCGTTGCGGGCCAGGTATGCGGACGTCCGGCCGGTCAGGCCCTGGAAGAAGGTGCTGGCGACGAGCATCGCCGCGGCCGCGCCGAGGCTCAGCGCGAGCACGCGCGCGGCATCCCAGCCTTCACGGCCGACGAACGTCTGGACGAGCGCGAGCACGAGCAAGGGCGGCAGCAAGCCCGCGATCGGGATGCGGCCGCGCCGGGGCTCGGGTGACGTGAGCGGCAGGATCGCCTGCACATTGCGCGTCGGTTCGCCGGGCGCGCGCGTCCGGAGCGACGCGTAGACGATGTCGGCGAGCGCAAACGTGTCGTCGACACCGAGGCGCTGCGCGACCGGGTCGGTGATCCCCATGGACTCGAGCACCGCCGCGACCTCGAGCGCCTCGATCGGCAACGGGACCGCGCTCGCGACACGCGAGACGATCGCGTCGACGACCTCCATGCGCTCGGGCGCGACGGTCAGCACACGCCCGGGAGCCGGTGACGCCACGACGCTGGTCCTCGAGCGGACGAAGCTCAGGCTCCGGAGCCGACCTTCGACCGGATTGCGCGCGAACAGGGAGTGCCAACCGTTGACGGGCCCGGTCCCGCCGGCCGGCTCCTCGTCGTGCTGCGCGAGCCGGCGGTACACCTCGACGTGCGCGTCGCGGACCATCTCCGGGTGGAACTCCTCGACCGCGCGGTCACGTGCGCGGCGACCGAGCGAGACGGCCCGGTCCGGGTCCTCGATGAGCTCGAGGATGCTGCCGCCCAACGCAGCCGGGTTGCGCGGCTCGACGGTGAGCCCGGTGTCGGCGAGCTGCTCGCGCACACCGCCGACCGCCGTCGCGACGACCGGCTTCGCGCAGAGCATGGCTTCGAGCGTCGAGTTCGGGAAGCCTTCCGAGATGCTGGACAACACGACGACGTCGGCCTCGTTGTACGCCATCGCCGGATGGTCCGAGAAGCCGCAGAACTCGACCGTGTCGTCGAGGCTCAGCGCGCCGCGCAGCGCGAGGCACTCCTCGTAGTACGCCGCGTCCTCCGCCGGCGGGCTGCCGTGCAGGCGGAACCGCACGTCGGGTCGCTGGGTATGTACCACCGCAGCCGCGCGCAGAAGCGTCTCGACATCCTTGAGCGGGTTGATGCGCCCCGCCCACACGACGACCGGGACGTCCTGCAGCAGCTCGGGCTTCGGCGCGGGCTGGAACGCCTCGCCATCGATGCCGTAGTAGATCGTCTGGAGCTTGTCCGGCGTCACGCCGTTGCGCAGCTCCCACCGTTGGTTGTAGTCGCAGCAGGGCGAGACGAGATCCGCGAAGTGGTACGCCATCTCGGTCGTCCGGCGCGCGAACCGAAGGCTGAGCAGCTTGAGGAAGAGGCTGTCGCCCGTCGACGACTCGGCAAGGTACCGCTCGCGCAGGTACACGCCGTGCTCGGTGAGCAGGAAGCCGGCTCCCTGGTCGACCTTCGCGACGACGCCGATGACACCCGAGATCCCGGCCATCGTCGCGTGCACGACGTCGCACGCGGGAAGCTCCTCGGCGAGCGGCGACAACCATCCGCTCAGCAGCTGCACCGCGCGCGTGAGCTCCGCCAGTTGCAGCGGCATCTCGGGATAGCCATGCTGCGCGGCGAGAAGTGGGAACGCCGCCTGCGCGAGCTCGATGATCGCGGTCGTCACCTCGCGCGACCGGATCGCGCTGTCGAAGTCGGCGGCGCACGCGCAGCGGTAGATCGCGTGGAACGCCGCCGCCAGTCGAAGCGGATCCCCTTCGGGCGCGACGAGGCACTGGATCAGCTCCGCCAATGCCGGAATGAACGTCTCGCGCAACGAGTCCTCGGTCGCGCGACGACGACGGCGCAGCTCGCGGAGCCCAATGTCACGACGCCATTCGTGCGTGTCCCGCACACCCCAGATGGGCACCGTGCGGATCTCGTCCACGTTGCTCGGGAAGGGGAACAGCGGCAGTAGACGCGAGTCGGGCACGATCGTGAAGACGCTGAACCGAGCGTCGCGCACGTCGTGCACGAGGCGGTCGCACCACGTGCTCACCCCGCCCCAATAGTACGGGTACGTCGACTCGGTGACGAGGAGCACGCGGACCTGATCGAGGACCGCGACCGGGGCGGTCTGCACCAGATCTTCGGGCGCGCGTGCAAGCTGGAGTTGGGGCTCCCAGCTGTCAGCGCTATACACCATTGCTCCGTCGCCTCATTGACCTGGCAGTGGGGTGTTCGACGAGGCAGATTCGGAACGCGGACGCGGCCAACGCATTCGGCTGAATGCGCGCGCGGCCATAGGCTTCGGCTGACCGAACCCAGTCCCAACGGGACGGCTGGTGTCCGCCCCGACCCTGCCCCAGTGATCGCCCGTGTGCCGGCGGTCCTCCGCGCCACGAATGGTGGTCGCCCGCCCACGACCACCGACGCTCTCACCCGTGTTCACGGTAGAACTCACGCACTGTGATCTTCAACCATTCAAGGTGCATTGTGAGTGAACACCACGCAACGCAGTGCTGCTGTTGTTGGCCTAGAAGCAAGGCTGCCGCCAGCTATCGAGCTCGAGCCGCTTCTTCATGGAAGAGAACCCGTCCCGACGCGCCACGGGGCAAATGGTGGCCGGGTCCCCTTGGTACTCGACCTGAAACACCGCCTTGCCGGCGCCGACGAAGGGCAGCAGCGCTTCGCACTCGTCGTACTGGAAGCACTCCTCGTTCAGCGCCCAGTCGAACGCGCTCACCGTCGACCGGTTGATGCTCTCGATCCCGTTCTTCATCCCGACCGAGAGATGGCGCGCGTGCGCTTGACGCGCGACCTCGAGATACCACGAGGTCTGGTCGGCCACGGTGATCGGGAACCCCGGATCGTTCCCGATGGGGTTGTTCTGGTCCGGTTCGACGCCGTCGCACCCGATGCTGCGCGCGACGTCCATTCGCGACCAGACGATCGGCGCGAAGCGTGACCGGGCCGCAGGCCGGAGATCCAACCACCGCTCGCCGTCCCAGCCCGTCCCGCTTCCGATCACCGACGCGGGGAACAACTTGGCGTCGGGGCGGTACGACTCGAACGCGCCCGAGTCCATGTAGCAGATGACGGTCTTTCCCATCGCGTGCAAGCGCGGGATGATCCCGGCGTTCACGCCTGCCGGCCACGTCACCGCGCCGAACCCGGGGACCTGCGCCGTGCGCGCGCTCGGCATCGCGTCGCTGAGGTCGACGTCGAACATCGTCGCCGGCGAGACGCTCGTATCCACGGTGCCGGTGATCTGCCACTGCCACGTCGTCCCCGGACGCGGCGTCCAGACATTCGTGGTCGCCGGTGGCGCCGGCCTCGACGGCGGGATCGGCCTCGACGGCGGACCCGGACGGGGCGGTGGAGACGTGTGCTCCGTTCGGGAGCACGCCCCCGCGAGCACGACCAGGGCTGCGACGAGGACCGCGACGCGATGGAGCACGCGACGATGTTCGCTCGCGATCATCGGATCCTCCGTCGCTCCCGCCCGTGCCGGCGGGAGCGACATCGTCGTCGCGTTACGTCGTCACCTGGATGCCGCTCGCCTTCGTGGCGACCGTGCCGTCCGGGTTCGTGACCGTGACCGTGCGGGCGCCGAGCGTCGCGGTGCTCGACACCGTGACGATCGCCAGGACGCTCGTCGTTCCCGACGTTCCCGAGAACGAGATCGTGATGCCGGTGCCCGAGAAGCTCAGTCGGGCCCCGGATTCGAAACCGGCGCCGTTGACCGTCACGATCGCGAGGCGTCCACGCCGGATCGACGCCGGGCTGACCGACGTGATGCTCGGCTTCACCGTCACGGTGAAGCCGCTGGCGCGCGATGCGGTCCGGCCGTCGGGCTCGTTGACGGTGACCGTGCGGGCTCCGACCGTCGCGGTCGGGGCAACCGTGATCACCGCGGTGAGCTTCGTCGCGCTGTTCACGGTCACCGAGTTGACGGTGATCCCGGCGCCGAAGGACGCGGTTGCGCCCGTCGCGAACCCGCTGCCGTTGATCGTGATGCTCTGGTTCGTCGCGCCCTGCGCCCGCGACGTCGGGCTGAGAGACGTGATCGCCAGTGCGGTCCCGACTGTGAGGCAGTTCGTGCACGTGCCGGTGCCGCCGTCGGGGTTGCGAACGGTGACGGTCCGAGCCCCCGTGGCCGCGGTGGAGCTCACCGTGACGAGCGCCGAGAGGCTGGTCGCGCTGTTGAACGTCACCCCCGAGACGGTCACGCCCGTGCCGGACACCGTCACGGTCGCTCCGGTCACGAAGTTCGTGCCCGTGATCGTCGTGGCTGCGTTCGTCGCACCCCGCCCGAAGGCATTCGGCGACAGCGACGTCACCGTCGGCAGCGGCCCGGCGACCGTGAAGCCGCCGGTCAGCGTCCCCGCCAGTCCGCCTGCGTTCGTGACGGTGACGTCACGGGCGCCGAGGGCCGCGGTGGCGGCGACGGACACGTTCAACGTGAGTTGCGTCGGGCTGTTGACCGTCACCGAGTTCACGATCACGCCGGTGCCCGAGAACGCCACGGTCGCGCCGGTCGCGAAGCCCGTGCCGGTCACGGTGACCGTCTGGTTCGCCGCGCCCTGCGGCAACGACGCCGGGTTGAGCGCCGTCACGGTGGGTGCCACGGTGCCGGGCACCGTGAGCACGGTCGGGGTGGTGCCGACGCTGATCCATGCGGAGCGCTCGCCCTGGTACGAGTCGCCGAAGGCCGCGCCGTTGACGGTGGTACCGGTGGGCACGGTCACCGGGACCGCGTGTGAGGCGCTGTCACCGCTTTGGATGGTGACTTGGCCGTTGAGAAGGTACGCGGTGACAGCGCTCGCGCCACTGTTCTTCCATGCCTTCTGGTTGATCATCACGTTGGTGAGATCGGTGAAGGACGGCTGCACGATCGGCGTGTTGGCAGCGAACGTGCCGCGGTACTTACCGAGGATGGAGTCGAGTACCGGGTAGAGGATCCGATCGCCGGTCAGGTTCGGCTGGTGGATGTAGTGGTTGCGCGGATCGTTGGTGATGATGTGCTCGAAGTCGAGCCGCGTCTCGGTCGGCACGATGTAGCTGTCGAAGCCCGTGTTCACGTCCAGCGGCGGGATGCAGGTCGCGATCGTTGGGTTGTCGTCGCAGAACCCGCTGCCACCTTGGGTTCGGCTGTTGTAGAGCCAGTTGTACTCGTCGACCTCGGAGGCCTTGGTGTCGACGTTGTACCAGAGCGACATCGGATAGCGCGGCGACGTGTTCGCGTTGCCAACAGGTCGGGTGTTGAAGTCGCGTGACGCGTCTGCCGCGAGCGTCTTGAGGCCGGTTGCGTTCACCGCGGTGATGAAGTTCGGGTTGTCGATCGGCTCCTGGGGCAGGTAGAAGAGCCCCGAGTGTTCGCCGGTGACGATCTCGGTCGGGTTGATCGGCAGGGCGTGCTGCTGCGCGAAGGTGATGTTGTTGTTGATCTCACCCTCGATCGACGCGACGTCGAGCCAGATGATGTTGCCGCTGGCATCCTTCTGGCACACCCACGGACGCACGGTGAGGTCCTGTACGCAGCCGAGATGCATGTGGCTGTAAGTGTGGCTGATCCAGGGGAACTGATCCTTGTTGGCGAAGAATGCAGCATCGGTGGGATCGCTGCCCCCCGCGTCTTCGTCGTGCACGACGGCTTCCTCGCCGTTGTAGACCATCGTCAACTTGAAGTTGTTGGCGTTCTGCCAGTTGACGAGGTTGGTGACGTCGGCCGCCGTCATGCGGATGTCGGGTGTCGTCACCGTTGACCCGACCGGGCAGTCCTCGTTCGGCGTGCAGTTCGCGTCAACGCTCCACTGGCTGTCGGCACCGAAGATGTCGTCCACCTGCACCGTGAAGTAGTTGCGGGACTCTCCCAGGTGAATGCCACGCGTCGCCCACGTGATGATGCCGTGGGTGAGCAGGCGGAAGTAGGTCTGGTATTGGTTCGCAACGAGCGTCATCACGAGCTGCTCACGCGAGCCGTCATTGAACACGCCCAACAAGGAGCCGCGGCCGGTTCCACCGGGGATCGGTGCGTCCACCAGTGGCGTGAACGTCTGTCCCGCGGCCGGGGCCGGCACGGCCACGTAGCCGTATGACTCGCTGACGTTGGGGTCGTAGTTGTCGACGGTGACTGGACCTTTGAGGTAGTTGAACGGCCCGGTGAGGCCCGCCGGCGTCACCGCGGCCGCAACGCCGTCGAGGCTTCCCTCGAAACCGCCGGTCGTCGTGAGCCCGACGTTGGAACTCGGAAACGTGTACGCGTCGACCTGACGGACACCGAAGGTCTGCTCATACGCCGTGAGCGCGGCCATCTCCGGCGAACCCACGCCGAACGGGTTGTCGTTGGGCAGGAACACGGCCTCGAACTTGCCGCGCGGCCCCGTCGAGACCGTGTCGGAGAGGAACGCGGCGTTGATCGTCGGCCGGTTCGGATCCGACAACGTCACCTTCGTGTACGGCACGCCCTCCGCGTCCATCGCCGCGGCCAATGCCTCGATCGTCAACGACCCGTCGGACACGACCAGCACCCGCAGATCGAGGCGCTGGGTCGCGTTGACCGCGCTCGATGTCGACGCAGTGAAGGCGAGCGACGCGCCGACCAACATGACCACGAGCGCGACGCTCACGATCGCGGAACGCCCACGCGACAAAACCCTGCCCATGCCCTCGCCCCTTCCCATGCGCGTCGAGAACGACCCGACGTCGCAGTGCCCTGCCCGAGCACAATATGAGCAGTAACGCACAGGAAAGCCGACGGCACCCCTGTTTGCCCCTGCCGTGGCGGCACCTTACGACGCGTCGCGGCGCGTCACTCCGGGTGTTTGAGCCTTGTCACCTGAAGTTCACCACCGCGAAGAGGATGCAAGGTGCGCGTGATGCGGTCGAAAGGAGCGACGGTCGCGAACGACGGTCAGGTACCGGCGAGGCGCGCGACGACCGGCGCGAACGCCTGGAACAGGTCGGCACCGACGACCACGTAGGTGACGCCCCACTTCTCGCGTCGCTCGACGAGCTGGTCAACGATCTCGTCGACGGTCCCGACGAGCGCGACGTGCGCGTTGAGCGCATCTTCCGGGCTGAGGCCGAAACCGGGGGCAACCGCGGCCGCGAGCTTGTCTCGGTCGTCGGTGATCGCGGCGAAGAAGTAACGGATCTGCAGCTCGACGTCGTCGAAGCGCGCGCCCGCGCCCTCGCGGATCCACGCCAGCTTCTGTCGGGTCATGTCCTCGACCGAGTCGCGCACCGAGTCGGGACCAACCTCACCCGCACGAAGGTTCGGGTTGATCCCGACGATGTCGGCCTCGCGCCCTGCGAGCGTCAGCACCTTGCGTCCACCGCCACCGATCATGATCGGCGGCGGTTGCTGCACCGGCTTGGGGATCCCGTTGTAGTCGGTGACCGTGTAGTGCTGTCCCTTGTAGCTGTACGGAACGTCACGCCACGCGCCCCGGATGACCTCGAGCGCCTCCTCGAGGCGGTCGATGCGCACACCCGGACGGTCGTAGGGCAGCCCGAGCGCGTCGTAGTCGCTGCGCTGCCAGCCCGCGCCGATGCCGAGCTCGAGTCGCCCGTCGGAAAGGAGGTCCAGGGTGGCGGCCTCCTTGGCGAGCACCGCGGGGTGCTTGTAGTCGTTGTCGAAGACGAGCGCGCCGACCCGCAGCCTCGTGGTGGCTTCGGCCGCGACCGCCATCGCGACCATCGGGGCGAGCTCCGTGTCGACGAAGTGGTCGGGAACGTAGAGCGTCGAGTACCCGAGGTCCTCCATGGCCCGTGCCTGCTCGCGCCACGCCGCCCCCGACGCCGCGTTCGCGCACTGCACCCCGAACCTGAACGAATGACGAGAACCCATGCCCGGACGCTAGTTCGCCCGCTCGACCGTGTCGCGGTGCGGTGCACGGAGCGACGGAGGGGCGCAGCGAGGGAGTAAGCGAGACCTACCGCCCTGTACTGCCGAAGCCGAAGATGTCGCGCTCGGAACCTGCGAGCTCGTCGGTCTCCACCCACTCGACGAGCTCCACCCGCTGCACCACGAGCTGTGCGATGCGATCGCCGCGGTGGACCTCGTACGGGGTCGCGGGGTCGGTGTTCACGAGCAGCACCTTGAGCTCCCCCCGGTACGGGGAGTCGATCAGCCCCGGTGTGTTCAGGCAGGTGACGCCGTGACGCAGCGCGAGCCCCGAGCGCGGCAGCACGAACCCGGCGTAGCCGTTGGGGATCTCGACCGCGATGCCGGTCGGGACCAGGGCGCGACCGCCGCCCCCGGCGAGCACCGCGCCTTCGCGGGCGTGGAGGTCGTAGCCGGCGTCGCCGTCGTGCTGCTGGGCCGGCAGCGGCAGCTCCGCGTCGAGGCGCGTGATCCGGACGTCCAACGGGTCTGCCCGCTAGCCGCGCAGGTCCCCGACGAGCTCGTCGCGCTGCTCGTCGCTCAGCTCGACGACCGCGTCGTAGTGCTGATGATCGACAACGATGCGCGCGCCCGGCTGGCTCAGCGCGTCGACCTGCTCGGGAATGAACGTGAACCGCAGGTAGTGGACCGTCGTGGTGGTCTCCTCGCGGACGAGGTACTCCTCGTCCAGCGGTTCACCGCTCACGACGGTGCCTTCGGGCAACCAGAACGAGACGGCACGCTGGATCCCCACCAGCTTCGGCAACCACTCGTAGAGCTTCGGTGTGTCGTCGATCTCGATGAACAACGTCGCGGAGAGCTGGCCCGGCCCCGGGATGAGCTCGTTGTAGGTGTCGACCTCGTGCTGGATCTGCTCGTCGGTCAGCATGCGCTCGACCCGCGCCATCTCCTGCACCTGGAAGCGCATGGTGTCGGTGTTCTCGAAGGTCAGCGTCAACAGCGGTCCGAGCTGGATGCGGCGACGCTTCTTCATCGCGATGATCCGGGCCCGGAATTCGGCCCGCTCCCGCTCGTACGCACGCTGGTCCTTGATGTCGTCGAGCGTCAGCTTGTTCATGGTGTGCCCTCCTCGATGCCGTAGGCGCGGGCCAGCACCTGCAGAGGATGGACGGGCCGGCGCCCCGTCGCCTCCTCGATGGCGGTGTTCGCGAGATGGCAGTCGCCCGTGACCAGCTCGGTCCCGGAGCGTGCCACGGCGTCGAACAGCGGCGCCGCGACCTTGCGTGCCAGCTCGACGTTCTCGGCTCGCAGGCCCCACGTGCCGTCGATGGCGGAGCAGCGTTCCACCCTCTCGACCCGCGCGCCCGTCAGCGCGAGCAGGTCGCGCGCGGGTGCGCCCATCTGCTGAGCACGGATGTGGCACGCGGCGTGCCAGCTGATCGTGTCGTACCGGGCGCCGGTGAACTCCGTGTCGAGGCGGCCGTCGCGGTGGAGCTCCATCAGGTATTGATGTGCGTCGCGGGTCGCGTCGGCGACGCGCCGGGCCTCGTCGGTCCGCAGGTACTCCGGGTACTCGCGCTTGAGCACGTACGCGCACGTCGGTTGAGGCACGACGACCTTCATACCCTGGTCGACCTGGGATGTGAGCACGTCGACGTTGTGGCGCGCGCCGGCCACGAAGCGTTCGACGTCGCCCGCGTCGAGCCACGGCATGCCGCAGCAGACCTGACCGTCGGGTAGCTCGCACGACACCCCGTTGTGCTCGTACACGTGGACGAGCGCGCGTCCTACTTCCGGGGCCTGGTACTCGACCAGGCACGTCGGGAACAGCGCCACCCGGCTCTGGCCTGCGCCTGCCGGCCGCGTCTCGCCCGCGCGCTTCGTGAACCAGGCGCTGAAGCGAGTGCCGGCGAAGCTCGGCAGCAGCCGATCCTTGCCGATTCCCACCATCCGCTGCATGACGTCGCGCGCGACGGGCAGGCGCGCGAGCCGGTTGACGACGGGCGCGACCGCGGTCGCGACCTTTCCCTGCAGGTCCGTGCGCGCGAGCACATCGGCACTGCGCGGCACCTTGCCCTCCCGCCGCTGCACCGCGAGCGATCGCAACATGAGACGTGGGAAGTCGAGCTGCCATTCGTGGGGCGGCACGTACGGGCACTTCACCGCGCAGAGTTTGCACTGGTAGCACTCGCCGACGATCCGGTCGTGGTGTACGCCCGACAGGGCGGCGACGTCGCCGTCGACCACGTCGTCGATGAGCTCGAACAACGACCCGAAGCTCGGGCAGAGGTTCCAGCACAACCGACATCCGTGACACAGCTCGAAGACACGGTCACGCTCGACGCGCGCGTCGCTCGCGTCGAGGTACGCGTCATCGTGCGGGTCGTACGTGGTCGTCATGGGATCCTCGCGATCCAGGCTCGGCGAGGGATCGGAACGCGTGACGGCCCCGGGTGAACCGGGGCCGTCACCAAGGTACGGGTGCTGCAGGTCTTAGTTGCCGACCTGCTCGAGCCCCTGGGTGAAGCGGCCCGCGTGGCTCTTCTCCGCGCGTGCGAGCGTCTCGAGCCACTCGGCGACCTCGTCGAAGCCCTCGTCGCGAGCGGTGCGCGCGAACCCGGGGTACATCTCGGTGTACTCGTAGGTCTCGCCCTCGATCGCCGACTTCAGGTTGTCGGTCGTCGGGCCGACCGCGACCCCCGTGACGGGGTCACCCACCTCCGCGAGGAAGTCGAAGTGGCCGAACGCGTGACCGGTCTCGCCCTCGGCGACCGAACGGAAGAGGGCGGCCACGTCCGGGTAGCCCTCCACGTCCGCCTTCTGCGCGAAGTAGAGGTAGCGCCGGTTGGCCTGGCTCTCGCCCGCGAACGCCGTCTTGAGGTTGTCGTGGGTCTTGCTGCCTTTCAGATCGGGCATGCTTGCTCCTTGTCAGGGTTGAGATGGGTTCGGGGACGTGCGATCGAACGACCCGGGCGCGGACTCGGCCGCGCACTCCTCGCAGAGGCCGCGGAAGATCACCTCGACCGCGTCCACGGAGAAGTGGCGACGGTACTTCGCCGGCAGGCGCGGCGTCGGTGCGTCGAGCGGGAGGTCGCGGACCATCCCGCACCCCGAGCACACGAGGTGGTGGTGCGCCCGCTCCACGTTGGGATCGACGCGCAGGCTTCCGGTCCCGAGGTCGAGCAGCGAGACCTCACCCATGTCGGCCAGGTCGTTGACCGTCTGGTAGACGGTCTTGAGCGAGATGGTGGGCATCTCCGCCCGGGCCGACTCGTAGAGCGCGTCGACGGTCGGGTGGCGGTCGTTGCCGTGGAGCAGCCGGAAGAGACACTGGCGCTGCGGTGTGACCCGCAGCCCCTCCGCACGGAAGCGTGCGGTGAGCTCGTCCGCGGTCTTCATGGTCTCGAAGCTATCAACAAGACTTGTCAACTAGCAAATGGTCACGAAGGTGACGACGCGGCCGCCTTCGGACCGAGGCGGCGGCGCAGCTCGGCCTCGAACGAAGCGACCTCGGGGCCGGCGAAGCGGGCCTTGAGCTCGCCGAGCACCGGGTACCCCGCGTCGCGCTCACGGTCCCACTCGTCGGCGAAGCGGCCGGCGGTGATGTCGTCGACCAGACCGCGCATCGTCGTGAGCACGTCGAGGTGGTCGTACCGGCCCCGTCGCGTCAGCTGGCCGTACTGGCTCGTCGGCGAGTGGTACTCCGACTGCTTCGCGTACCCCTCTTCGCGCAGCAGCCGGTAGGTGCGCTCGACCTCGCCGGAGAGCACGAGCTCGGTCACGACGGCTTCGATCGGGATGCCCTGCTCGAGCATCACCTGCACGAACGCGTTGTTGACGTGCGTGAGCGCGGGCGAGAGGGCCTGCTCGACCGCGAGGTCGAGCACGGCCTCCTGGCGCGGCGACAGCTCGATGCCACCCTGACGCAACCCGCCGATGGCCTTGGCGACCGCAAGCGTGCGAGCGAGCGCGCGTCCGGTCGCATCACGGTGCACGCCGACCGCGGTGATGAACCCGACGCCCTCCTCGTAGCAGCGCCGCACCTCCGGTCCGAGCATGCGCGGGGCGACCATCCCCGCGTCACACGGAGGATCCAGACGGCCGAACGCGAGCGTGTAACCGCTCGCGACGACGAGCAGCGCGTCGGGCTTCGGCCCGAGCGGGAGCGACGCGATGACGTCGTCGGGGACGAGGATGCACACGACGTCGGCGGCGTTCGCGTCCCCGAGGTCGCCCGGGGTGAAGCCGTCCGCGACCGCTCGTTCACGCGTCTCGTCGGCGCGCACGCAGATCGTCGGGTCGAGCCCGGAGTCCCGCAGGTTCAGGGCCCACGAGCGACCCTGGTTCCCGTAGCCGACGACCGCGACACGCGATCCCGCGATCGCGGCCAGGTCGGCGTCCCGGTCGTAGTAGATCGTGGTCATCACGCGCCTCCCGATGAGCCGTGCACGGCCAACCAGGCCTCACGGAGCTTGGGCTTACGGACCTTGCCGTTCGGGTCGCGGGGCACCTCGTCGACGAACTCGACGAGGCGCGGCCGCTTGTAGTCGGCGAGCTTCTCGCGCACCCACGACACGACGCCGTCCTCGTCGAGCGACGACCCGGCCCTTCGCTGCACGATCGCCAGGAGCACCTCACCCCAACGATCGTCGGGAACGCCGAGGACCGCGCAGTCGATCACGTCGGGATGACGGAGCAACGCGTCCTCGACCTCGCGCGGGTAGATGTTCACACCACCCGAGATCACCATGTCGCTCTTGCGGTCGGTCAGGTAGAGGTATCCGTCCACGTCGAGGTAGCCGGCGTCGCCCACGGTGAAGAACCCGTTCCGGTGCGCCTGGTCCGTCTTCTCGTCGTCGTTGTGATAGCGGAAGCTCGACTCGGCCGGCCGCGCGTATACGGTGCCGACCTCACCCGGAGGCAGCTGGTTGCCGTCGTCGTCGAGGATCACGAACTCGTTGCCCGGGAACGGCTTGCCCACGCTGCCCGGATGCTCGAGCCACTCCTCCGGGCTGATCACGGTGCCGCCGCCCTCCGACGCGCCGTAGTACTCCCAGACCTTCTCCGCGCCGACGAAGTCCATGAACGCGCGCTTGAGCGGCACCGGGCAGGGCGCGGCCGCGTGGGCGACGATCTTCAGCGAGGACAGGTCGCACGCGTCGCGCACGTCCGCCGGGAGCTCCAGGATCCGGGTGAAGTTGGCCGGCACCATGTGGGTGTTGGTGACGCGCAGCTGCTCGATGAGCTCGAGCGCGCGCCGCGCGTCCCACTTGCGCATCACTACGACCGTGCCGCCGAACGCGAGGTGCATCTGCGACCAGAACAAGGGGCCCGAGTGGTACGACGGACCGACGAGCAGGTGGAGGTCGTCGGGTCCGAGTCCCCATCGCTGACCGCCCGCGGCGACACCCGCGGCGCGACGCCGGAAGTCGTCGGCACCGATCGCGACGCCCTTGGGGCGACCGGTCGTCCCCGACGTGTACGCCATCGTCGTCGGCCAGGCGTCCCCCATGACCTCGTCGTCGTCGACCTCGCCGTCGGGGGCGGCAGCCAGCGCGGGCTCGTAGTCGTCACCGACGACGAGGCGCGGCACGTCGGGAACACCCGCGAGCGCGTCGAGGAGCTCGGCCGCGGCGACGACCGCGGTCGAGCCCGAGTCGGTGACGATCCACCCGGTCTCGTCGGCCTTGAAGTGCACGTTGATCGGCACGACGACGACACCGAGACGGCCGCAACCGTGCACGGCCTCGAAGAACTCGATCGAGTTCGGGACCATCACCGACACCCGGTCACCGCGGCGGACCCCGAGGGCGTGCAACGCGTGCGCGACGCGTCGGGACCGATCGTCGAGCTCCGCGTACGTTCGCGACCGGTCGGTATCGGCCTCCCGGAGCGCGAGGTGGTCGGGCGCACGGCTCGCGTGAAAGCGGACGCCGGCCCCCTTCGGCGGGAGGCCGGCGCTGCTGGTGTTGCTCGAAGCTGACATGTCCGTCATCATGCCGCGTCATGGCCGGTCTGCTCATCGGGGACGTCATCCGGCGGGCGGCACGGGCCACGCCCCGCCGGCTCGCGGCGACGCTCGGCGACGCGGAGCTGACGTTCGGCGCGCTCGACGAGGGCTCGAACCGCTTCGCCCACGCCCTGGCCGGCGTTGGGGTCCGGGGCCACGACCGGGTGGCGTGGTGGGGCGACACCACCTTGGACGTCATGCCGGTCTTCGGCGCGCTCGCCAAGCTCGGTGCGGTCTTCGCACCGGTGAACGCGAGGCTCGGCGTCGCGGAGGCGGCCGAGGTCGTCGGCTACGCGCGGGTCCGCCTGCTCCTCGTCGACGACGCGCACGCGGAGATGGCCGAGGGTTGGGACGTCCCGACCGTGCGCTTCACCGACCTCGCGGCTGCGGCGGGCAGCGCGAGCGCAACGCCGGTCGATGCGCGCGTCGACGAGCGCGACCCGCAGGTCATCTTCTTCACGAGTGGCAGCACCGGTCGGTCGAAGGGCGTGATCCTGTCGCACCGCGCCAACGCGCTCCGGAGCTTCGCGTCGCCGATCAGCGATCCCGACGGCGGGACGGTGTGCATGTTCCCGCTGTTCCACATGGCCGGGTGGTCGATGGCGCTCGGCGCGTGGCAGTCGCGCTGCCCGCTGCACCTGGTCGACACGCCGGACGCGGAAGCCCTGCTGTCGACGGTCGAACGGCGGCACGCGACCCGCCTGTACTGCATTCCCGCCGTGTGGGCGCGGGTCCTCGACGTGAAACGGTCGCGCTACGACCTCTCCTCGTTGCGGGAGACCGACACGGGCACGTCCGCGACACCGCCCGAGCTCGTCGCGGCGATCCGCGACGCGTTCACGCACACGGTCACGCGCATCTACTACGGCTCGACTGAAGCGGGGCCCGGCGCGCTGCTCCCCCACGTCGACGTGCTCCGCAAGCCGGGCTCGGTCGGCCTGCCCGCGCTCGGCGTCGACGTGCGCCTCGCAGCCGACGGTGAGGTGTGCATCCGCAGCGAGTACCTCATGGACGGGTACTTCGACGACCCCGAGTCGACCGGCGTGGCGCTGCGCGAGGGCTGGTACCACACGGGCGACCTCGGCGCGCTGGACGACGAGGGCTACCTCTCGATCGTCGGGCGCGTGCGCGACGTGCTGCGGACGGGCGGCGAGACGGTCGCGCCGATCGAGGTCGAGCAGGTGCTCGGAGGCCACGCCGCGATCGCGGAGGTCGCCGTGGTCGGGCTCCCCGACCCTCAGTGGGGCGAGATCGTGTGCGCGGTCGTCGTGCCGGTCGCGGGAACCGACGCGCCCGACGTCGACGCGCTGCGTGCCTACTGCGACGGACGCCTGGCGCCGTTCAAGCACCCGCGCCGGGTCGAGGTCGTCGACGCGCTCCCCCGCACGCCCGCCACCGGCCAGATCCAGCGCACGCTCATCGTCGAGCGCATCACCGCCCGCCGGGCCTGACCCCTGCTGGACCCCGGGTCGGTGGCGGGAATAGCATTCCCGGTATGCGGAACGTCGTTCCCAACGCTCCTCGGGCCGGCTCGGACGTCGCGAGCCGGGTCGCCCGCCGGGCCGTCGCGAGCCGGGAGGAGGCCTACACCGACGAGGTGCGGCGTCTGCTCGACGCGGCCTTCTCCGTCATGCGGGCGTCGGGCGAGGTCGATCCCCGCGTCAGCGACATCGTGCGCGAGTCGGGTCTGTCCAACCAGGCCTTCTATCGCCACTTCCCAGGCAAGGACGAGCTGCTGCTGGCCGTGCTCGAGGAAGGCCGCCGCCGGTTGTACGAGTACCTCGTGCGCCGGATGGCCGCCGTCGAGCCCGGTGCGCCTCGTGTCCGGCGCTGGATCGAGGGCGTGATGGAACAGGCGCGCAACCGCGAAGCCGCGGCGCGCACGCGGCCGTTCATCGTCAACGACAGCCGCCTGCGCGACCGGTTCCCCGCCGAGAACGCACAGACCATCGAGCTGCTGCTCGAGCCACTGCGCGAGGCGATCGCCGACGCCGGTGGAGATCCCGGGCGCGACGCTCCCGTCGTCTACCACCTCACGATCGGCAGCATGCACGACCACCTGTTGGACCGGACGGTGCCGAGCCGCGACGAGATCGAGCATCTGGTCGACTTCGCCCGCCGCGGGATCGACCGTGCCGGTGGGATGCCGAGGGAACGCGACGCATGACCGAACGGGAACTGCTCCTGACGGGAATCGGCGGGCAAGGGGTCCAGCTCGCGGCACAGGTGATCGCGCGCGGTGCGACGATCGAAGGGCGCAACGTCGCGCTCTTCGGCGTGTACGGCGGGATGATGCGCGGCGGCAACACCGACGCGACGGTGGTCGTCGGCGACGGCCCGTTGCAGGCGCCGCCGCTCATCTCGCACAGCTGGTCGGCCATCGCGATGCACGACGAGTTCTGGGGACCGATCGCGCCGAAGCTCCGACCGCACGCGGTCGTGCTCGTCAACGACGCGACGTTCACGACCCCGCTCGACACCGACATGTACCGCGTCGTCCGTATCCCCGCGACCGCGATCGCCGCCGAGATCGGAAACCCGCTCGGCGCGTCGATGGTCATGACCGGCGCCTACGTCGGCATCACCGGGCTCGTCGGTCTGGACGCGACGATCGAAGGGATGCGCGCATCGATCCCGCCGTACCGGACGCAGCACATCACCACGAACGAGAGCGCGCTCCGCGCCGGCTTCGAGCGCGTCGAGCACCTCGCGGTCCCCGCATGGGAGGCGGCGAAGGACCGCGCGGACGAAGCGAAGCTCCGCTCGGCGCAGCCCTCCGGAGCGGGAGCGTAGGGAGCCGTGAAGGTATGAGCACCAAGACCATCAAGAGTCGGGGGACGGTGCGCATCGACGTCGAGGCGTGCAAGGGCTGCGAGCTCTGCCTCCCCGCGTGCCCACCTGAGGTGCTGAGCATGTCCAGCGCGGTCAATCACCTCGGCTACCGCTACCCGCAGCTGCATCCGGGTTGCACGGGCTGCGCGGCGTGTCTGTTCGTGTGCCCCGACTTCTGCTTCGAGGTGTTCCGCTTCGAGGAGCCGGTCCTGACCGACGTGGAGGTGGCGTCGTGACCGCGACCACGCCGGCGCCGACGGCGCCGTCAGGTGGTGACCGCCGGCTCATGGAGGGTTCCGAAGCGATCGCGACCGCCGCGGTCGCCGCGGGCTGCCGGTTCTTCGCCGGCTACCCGATGACGCCGTTCACGGAGGTGCTCGAGCACTTCGCCAAGCTGCTGCCGCCGGTCGGAGGCGTCTGCATCAACGCCGAGAGCGAGTTGGAGGCGGTCGGTATGGCGTGGGGCGCGCTGGCGACGGGCGCACGCGCCGCGACGGGATCGACCGGTCAGGGCCTGTCACTCATGCAGGAGTCGTTCTCCGAGATCACGCTGGCCGAGCTGCCACTCGTCGTCTTCAACATGGCCCGGGGCCAGCAGGACTACTTCCAGGCCACACGAGGGGGCGGCCACGGCGACTACCGCCACATCGTCCTCGCGCCCATGGACATCACGGAGGCCGCCGAGCTCACCCAGCTCGCGTTCCACCTCGGCGACACGTGGCGCCATCCCGTTCTCGTGTACGGCGACTACCTCACGGCTCACATCCAGGAGGCGGTCGCGATCGACCGGCTCGACCTCGGTGCGCTGCCGGCCAAGGACTGGGCGCTCGACGGAGCGCTGGCGGGAACGGGCCGGTCGCGGATCGTCTCGCCGCTCGGCTTCGCCAAGGCCGGGCAACCGGCGCCGGGCATCGAGCGACACCTGCGCAACATCGTCGCCAAGCAGGAGCAGATCGCGCGCGACGAGGTGCGCGTGGAGACCGCGTTCCTCGACGACGCCGAAACGGTGATCGTGGCCTTCGGCACGCCGGCCAAGTTCGCGCGCTACGTCGTGCACCAGCTTCGCGGCGACGGCGAGAAGGTGGGATACGTGCGGCCGATCACGCTCTGGCCCTTCCCTTACGACGCGGTGGCGCGGGCGGCGGAGCGCGCGCGCACCATGGCGACGTTCGAGCTCTGCGCCGGGCAGATGGTCGACGACGTCCGTCTCGGCGTGCTGGGACGCGCGCCGGTCGTCACCATCGGCGGCATCTCCACCGACGGTTCGGGCTTCGGGGTCGGACCGCTGCTCGATGCCGAGATCATCCGCGACCGCATCCTCGCGATCCATCGCGGCGGACCCGACGCCGAATTGCCACCGCTGCCCGTCAACGAGCGCGGCTGAACGAGCCGGAAGGGACGACGCGATGAGCGCGACGGTGAACCCGATCGGACCGGTCCTCGACACGAGCGCCGCACCTGCGGACGCGCGCAAGGTCGGCGACTTCAAGCCCGACCTGCTGATCGCCCAGGAGCACCACATGTGTCCGGGCTGCGGCGAGCCGGTGACGATCCGGGTGTTCCTGGAGGCGCTCGAGGAGCTCGGGGTCGCACAACGGACCGTCGGCGTCGTGGGCATCGGCTGCTACACGAGCTTCACGAGCACGATGGACGTGGACCTGGTGCAAGCGCTCCACGGGCGCGCGCCCTCGGTCGCGACCGGCGTGAAGCGCATGCTGCCGGAGTCGGTGGTGTTCACGCTGCAGGGCGACGGCGACATGGTGAACGAGGGCCTGCAGGAGGTGCTCCACACCGCGGCGCGCGGCGAGAAGGTGACGTGCATCCTGCTGAACAACGGCGTGTTCGGCGAGACGGGCGGGCACATGACCGCGACGACCGTGCTCGGTCAGCGGACGAAGAACACCCTCGACGGTCGCGACGCCGAGTACCACGGCTACCCCATCCTCATCGGCGACCTGATCGCGCGGCTGCAGGGCGCGTCCTACGTCGCCCGCGGGTCGGTGCACAACGCGGGCGCGATCGCGCGCACGAAGAAGATGCTCCGGCGCGCGTTCGAAGGGCAACTGCGCGGCGAAGGCTTCACCTTCGTCGAGGTGCTCACGATGTGCCCGACCGGTTGGTTCATCCCGACCGCGGAGGGTCCCGACTACATGAACGAGACGCTCGGCGAGGTGCACATCATGGGTGAGCTCAAGGTCGGCGGGACCATCCGCACGACGGAGGAGCTTCACGAGGAGAACCGCCGCCGGGTCGACGAGGCCGCTGCGGCCAAGGCGAGAGACCTCGCCGCCAAGCACGAGTGATCGCGCGCGGTGCCGCAGCGAAGGCAGGAGCGCGAGCGGAGCTCCGCCGGGCGAAGCCTCCAGAGCGGGAGCGGAAGCGACCAGAAGAGACGAGCGAAGGCACTCGCCGGCGAGCGACCGGACAGAAGCACACAGGGTGACGGCCGGAGCCCTGCACCGAGTGAGCGAGCGAGACGACATGGAGTTCACGTATCCGCAGGAAGCCGAGACGTTCCGGAAGGAATTCCGGGCGTGGCTGGACGAGCACCTGACCGACGAGTACCGCGGCGCGAACGTCATGAGCGCGGACGCAGACGAGTTGGAGATCCTCCACCGCTGGAACCGCATGCTGGCCGACGCGCGCTTCGCCGCGATCGCGTGGCCCGAGCAGTACGGCGGCCGCGGGGCCGGGATCATGGAGCAGGTCGTCTTCAGCGAGGAGATGCACCGCGCCCACGCGCCGAGCACCTTGAACCCGATCGGTTTGTCGAACATCGCGCCGGCGATCATCGAGCACGGCACCGAGGAGCAGAAGCGCGCGCTCCTCCCCCGCATGCTGCGTGGCGACGACATCTGGTGTCAGGGCTTCTCCGAACCCAACGCGGGCTCCGACCTCGCCTCGTTGAGGACGAGCGCGGTGCTCGACGGCGAGCACTTCGTCGTCAACGGTCAGAAGACCTGGAACACCCTCGGGAACCTCGCCAACTGGTGCGAGCTGCTCGTGCGCACCGATCCGGGCGCGCCGAAGCACAAGGGCATCTCGTGTCTCCTGGTGGACATGAGTCTTCCCGGGATCGACGTCCGGCCATTGGTGACGATCACGGGCGAGCCGGAGTTCAACGAGATCTTCTTCACCGACGTGCGTGTCCCGAAGGGCGCGCTGCTCGGTCCTCTCGACGAGGGGTGGCGCGTCGCGATGACGACCCTCGCGCACGAGCGCGGTGGGGTCGCGAGCCTGCACCTCGGGCTGCGGGCCAAGATCGCCGAGCTCGTCGCGCTCGCGAGAGAGACGCCGATGGGCGACGGGCGCGTCGCGGCCGACGACCCGGTGCTCCGCCGCAAGCTCGCGCGCGTCTACCTGGAGGGCGAGTACCTCAAGCTCATCGCGGACCGGGCGATCTCGGGCGCGATCCACGGCCGGGCGCTGGGTCCGGAGTCGAGCGTCGCCAAGCTGCTGTGGAGCGAGACCGAGCAGCACCTGTGCGAGGTCGCGGGCGACGTGCTCGGTCCCGGCGCGAACCGCGGGAGGTGGGGCCGCGACGCCGTGTACTCGCGTGCGCTGACGATCGCGGGCGGCACGACCCAGGTGAACAAGAACATCCTCGCCCAACGCATCCTCGGCCTGCCGCGTTCGTAGTCTGGAGTCGATTCACCCCCCAGCGGGCACGGAAATCGACTCCGGAGTGCCGGGTTCTCAGCCGACGGCGACGTTCCTGGGGCCCTCGCCGCCGGTCATGAGCGGGACGGTGCGTGTCTCCAACGTGAGCGTCGTCCCGACGAGCTCCGTCTGCTCGGCGCGCGCGAGCAGATCTGCGTCCTCGAGCCTCGCGTAGCAGCGGCCGCCGGGAACGTCGCACACCGCCACGCCCCACTCCGGTCCGCCGCCGCGACCGTGGGCCACGGAGTACGCGGCCACCGTCGCGGGTCCGGCATGCTCGGCGACGATCGCGACGTGCCCGCCCGCGTCGAGCTTGGCCTGCACCTCGTCGCGTGCGGGAGCCGCGACGGGCCCGGGTGTCGTCGAGTACACGCCGTAGACGTGCTTGGTCATGTGCATGCCGACGCCGCTGGTCATCCCGAACGATCCCGGGTCGTCACGCAGCACCGTGGCCATCTGCGCGATCGAGTGCGTCATGTAGTCGCTGCCCGCGCCACCCTGGTACGGCAGACCGCCGGTGACGGTGACGCCGCGCGGATCGCCGTCGCGCACGCCCAGCGCGTCCCGCGCGAAGTTCACGGAGCTCCCGAAGCAGCTGTACAGGTCCAGATGGGCGACGTCGTCGACACCGACGCCCGCGATCCGCAACGCTTCCGCGCTCGCGGCCGACATTGCCGGTGATCGCCACATCTCGTCGTGCTCGGCGACGTAGACCGGGTCCGTCGCGTAGCACCAGCCTCGCGGGTACACCCGCCGCTCGACCGGGACACCGAGCGCGTCGGCCTTCTCCTCACTCGCGAGGATCACGGCCGCGGCCATGTCGACGTCCATGATCGAGACCATGTACTTCGTGTACGGATAACCGACGTACCGGTTGCCCGGATCGGCGGTGATGATCTCCTCGGCGCTGCGGGCGATGCGGAACCACGCGTACGGGTTGGCAGCCGCGACCTCCGTCATCGGTGCCAGCAACGCGCCGAGTTGACGCCGGTACTCGTCGAGCCCGACCCCGAGATGGCCTCGTCGCGCGTTGTCGAAGATCGCGAACGTGAGCCAGGCCTGGAACACGTCGTGCGCGACCTCGGCGGGGTGGAAGGGCGCCTCCCACGGGAACGGCCGCTTGTCGGCGGGCTTGAACGAATACGTGGGGCGCTCGCCGCGCTGCTTGTACTTGCGTTGGGTCGCGAGAGCCTCGGCGCCGGTGACGAGCGCGAGGTCCACGTCGCCGCGCAGGATCGCCTCGCACTGCCCGTTCACGAGCACCTGCGGCGTCGTGCCTCCGATGCCCGAGTAATGACCGGTGCGCGGCTCGGCGCCGATGCGCTCCGTCAGGCGCTGCACGGCGTCGTCGTACTGCCACGTCTGGCAGTAGACGATCTGCGCGCTATCGAGCGAGCGGATCACGTCTCCGCGCGCCGACGCGTCGGCGGCCGCCGCGGTCGCGACCTCCTCCCACATCACGAGCGGCTCGGGCGCGCCCTCGGGACCGACCTCGTCCGGATGCCACGTCCGTTGGGCCACGCCGATGATGCACGGCGTGCGCGGATCGGTGCTGCCGGCCATCGCGCTGCTCCCTCGCTCGCCTACTTCGCCTGCCAGCGCGGCGGCCGCTTCTCGGCGAACGCCTTCGGACCTTCCTTCGCGTCCTCGGTCTGGAAGATCTGCGACGACAGACGGCTCTCCTTCTCGAACGGCGTGCGCAGCTCGCCCGCGAGCCCGTCGAGCACGGAGACGGCCGCGTCGATCGCCGCCTTCGTCTCGCCGGGGTCTCCCGTACCCGCCTGCTGGAGCACGCCGCTCAGCGACTTCACCGCGTCGCGGAGCGCGCGGGTCGTGTCCTCGTCGTGGTAGAGGCCCTGCAGCGCGCTGCGCTTCGTCGCCTGCACGGCAAGCGGCGCGTTCGCGGTCATCCGCCGCGCGAACTCGTACGCGGTGTCGAGCAGCTGCTCACGCGATACGAGCGCATTGAGCACCCCCATCTCGTACGCGCGCTGCGCCGGGATCAGGTCCGCGCACAGCAGGAACTCCATCGCCTGGGGCCACGGGATCTGGCGGGGCAGGCGCACCGTCGTCCCGCCGCCCGCGAACAGACCGCGCTTGGGCTCCATGACCGCGAACTTGGCCTCCGGGCACGCGACACGCAGGTCGACCCCACCGATCATCTCCATCCCGCCCGCGGTGCAGAACCCGTTCACCGCGGCGATGATCGGCTTGTAGATCGGGACGTTGCGCAAGACCGCACGGGTGCCGTCGTCGAGGCGGTACCCGTTGATCTCGGTGAGTCCCTCCTCCGCGATCTGCTTCTGGAACTTGGTGATCTCGGGGATGTAGCGCTTCAGGTCGGCGCCGGTGAAGAAGGCGTCGCCGACCCCCGTGATGATCGCGACCCACGCGTCGGGGTCGTCGTTGAAGCGCTCCCACGCCTCCCGCAGCTGCTTGAAGTGCTCCATGTCCGCGGAGTTACGGGCGTCGGGCCGGTCGATCGTGATGAGCACGATGTGCTCTTGATCTTTCTTGTAGTGGATCGGCACTGTTCTTCTCGCTCACTCCCTCGCCTGAGGGCTCCGGACTCGCCTGGCTCGACCGCGTCCTTCGTTCGCTGGCGAGCGACTGCGCTCGTCGTTGATTGTCGCTTCCGCTCCCGTTCCGGACGGCTTCGCCCAGCAGAACTCCGCTCTCGCTCCTGTCCTCGCTCCGCCGCCGCACCATTGCCGGACGAACCTGACACGTTAGTCAGGGACGGGCGCGCTGCGCGAGACTGCGCCCCATGGCCGCAGCACCGACAGGGCGACACAAGGCCCTGGTCACCGCACCGTTCCGAGGCGAGGGGCTCGACACCCTGCGCGAGCTGGCCGAGGTCGTCTACGACCCCTGGATCGAGCAGCGGCCGCTACGCCTCTACAACAGCGAGCAGCTGGCCGAGCGGGTGCGGGCCGAGGGCGCCGACATCCTCGTCGTCGAGAGCGACAGCGTGAAGGGCCCGGTCATGGACCTCCCGCTCGTCGCCATCGGGTCGTGCCGCGGTGACCCGAACAACGTCGACATCCCGGCCGCGACCCAGCGCGGCATCCCCGTGCTCCGCGCGCCGGGGCGCAACGCGGACGCGGTGGCGGAGCTGACCGTCGCGCTCCTGTTCGCGGTGAACCGCCACGTCGTCCCCGCCGACCGCGACGTGCGCGAGGGCCAGGTGTACCGCGACGGTCTGATCCCCTATCAGCGTTTCCGCGCGTGGGAGCTGTCGGGCCGGACGGCGGGCATCGTGGGGCTCGGCGCGGTCGGTCGCGCGACCAAGTGGCGGCTCGAGGGCCTCGGCATGCGGGTGATCGCGGCGGACCCGTACTCACCGGACGCGACGCACAAGCTCGAGGACCTCCTCGCCGAGGCCGACGTGGTGTCGATGCACTCGGTCGTGACGCCCGAGACCACCGGGCTCGTCGGCGCCGACGAGTTCGCGCAGATGAAGGACGGCGCGATCTTCCTCAACACCGCGCGGGCGATGCTTCACGACACCGACGCGCTCGTCGCCTCACTGCAGTCCGGCCACCTCGGCGGCGCCGGGCTCGACCACTTCATCGGCGAGAACCTGCCCGTCGACCATCCCCTGTGCTCGATGAGCAACGTCGTGCTCACGCCGCACATCGGCGGCGCGACCTACGACACCGAGGCGAACCACTCCCGCCTGATCGCCGACGACCTTCGCCGCCTGCTCGCGGGCGAACGGCCGCTGCACATCTGCAACCCCGAGGTACTCCAGTCGTCCCGCACGGGAGGAGCGTGACATGGCCGCATCGCAGCTCGACGCGCAGCAGACCAAGGAGATGCTCCTCGCGACCGCGAAGGACATGCTGCGCAAGGGTCTGGTCGAGGGCACCTCGGGCAACCTCTCGGCGCGACTGCCGGACGGCAACATCGTCGTGACGCCGTCGTCGCTGCCGTACGAGACGATGACACTCGAAGACCTCGCGGTGTGCGATGCCGACGGCAACCTCGTCGAGGGAACACGCGGGCCGACGTCGGAAAAGGCATTGCACAGCGCGTGCCTGCGCATGCACGACGACATCGGCGCGGTGATCCACTCGCACGCGAAGTTCGCGACCATGTTCGCGGTCGTGCGCCAACCGATCCCCGCGGTGATCGAGGAGTTCCAGGTCTACGTCGGCGGCGACGTGCCGGTCGCCGAGTACAAGGAGACCGGGAGCGACGCGCTTGCGGAGGAAGTGGCGAAGCACGTCGGCGATCGCAGCGCGGTGCTGATGGCGAACCACGGACTGCTCACCGTCGGCGCGAACCCGCAGCACGCGATGAAGATCGCCGCGCTGGTCGAACGGACCGCCGAGATCGTGTGGGGCGCGCGGCAGCTCGGCACGATCCACGAGCTCCCGACCGAGCTCCGTGACAAGTGGACCACCATCTACGGGTTCCTGCGCACGAACCCGATGTAGCAGGTCGCAGTCCCGAGGCGTGGACGCACGCCTCTGATGGGTATGGCTCCAGCCGGACCTGTTCCCGGCCCGGAGACTCCCATGGACAAGGACAAGCTCATCGCGTCGCTCAACGAGGACCTCGAGCTCGAGCACCGCTCGATCGTCCAGTACGTGCTCCACATCGCCACGCTGAAGGGCGCGGAGTACCAGTCGACCCTCGACGAGCTGTCGGTGCACGTGCGTCAGGAGCTCGACCACGCGCTCGTCCTCGCTCGCCAGATCGACTTCCTCGGTGGAACGCCCTCGACCGCGGTGCCTGCGGTCCCGCCGGAGGCCGATCCGCGAACCGCTCTGCGCCAGGACCTCCAGCTCGAGGAGGGACAGCTCGCCCGCTACCGCGAGCGCGTGGAGCAGGCCACCGAGCTCGGCCTTCCCGACGTCGCGGAGTCGCTCGCACCGTTGCTCCAGCAGACGCAGGAGCATGTGCGCGACCTGCGCTCAGCGCTGGGGGGCTAGCGCTTGCGCGCGAAGGTCAGGCCGTCGGCGATGGGCAGCATGACCGTGTCGACCCGGTCGTCGCCCGCGACGAGCTTGTTGAACGCGCGCATCGCGTTCGTGTCGTCGTCGTTCGCGTGCTGATCGATCACCGCGCCGCCCCGCAACACGTTGTCGATGAGGATTACGCCGTTCGGCACCATGCGAGCCAGCACGCCTTCGTAGTAGCCGGGGTAGTTGCCCTTGTCGGCGTCGATGAACGCGAGGTCGAACGTGGGCTCGTCCGGCAGCGCCGCGAGCGTGTCGAGCGCGGGACCGAGCCGCAGCTCGACCCGGTCGGCGACGCCCGCCTTCTCCCAGTACTTCCGGGCGATCGTCGTCCACTCCTCGCTCACATCGCAGCACAGGAGGCGCCCGTCGGCCGGGAGGCCACGGGCGATGGCGAGCGCGGAGTACCCGGTGAAGGTGCCGATCTCGATCGCGCGCCGCGTTCCCGTGAGCTGGGTGAGCATGGTCATGAACGCGCCTTGCTCGGGCGCGATCTGCATCATCGCGATGCCGCCGAGCCCGGCGGTCTCCTCGATGAGCTCCCGCTGGATCGCATCCGGCGGCGTGCCGTGCTCGAGGAGATAGCGGTGGAGCTCTGCGCTGAGGAAGAAGGACTTCGGTTCGGACGCCATGCCCGCAGGCTACGCGCGACGGCTCGTCGCGGTCAGGGCCGAGCGGGGAACTGCACGAGGCCCATGTACTCGAAGTAGTTCACGTCATCGGGGGCGACGAGCCGCTGCACCGGCCGGCTCTGTGCGAGCACGGTGATGAGGTCGTCGCACTTGGTCCCGAAGGTGAGGTAGTTCGCCGAGTACACGTACCAGATGGTGCGGTTGCCGGCCCGTTGGAGCAGCTGCTTCGCGAACGCGTTCACGTCCGCGGCCTCGTTGCGCTTCTTGTAGTCGATCCAGTTGACCCGGTCGGGGAACGCCATCGTGGGGAAGACGACCTGGTCGAGATGAAGGCGGGACGGCAACAGCCGCGACGCGTCTGGACCGACCTGGTCCGGGCAGTACATGACGACGTCACCCGGTTGGGCGCGTGCCGCGATGATCTTCGTCGACTGCGACGCCTGGGTGCGGTTCGTGACGACATTGCGCACACCGCCGACGAGACCGAGCACGATGACGAGGGCCAGCGCTCCGACCCGGAGGACGGGTCGCGCGAACGCGAGTGTGCCGAACGCGACGACGAGCGCGAAGAGCCCGAAGACGATCGACGCGTAGCGCGGCTGGAAGGCGCTCCGGGCCACGAACGACGCGGCCAGGCCGAGCACCAACCCGGCCGTCAGCACGAGGGCTTCCCAGCGCACGCCGGGGCGCGTCCGCACATCGAGGTCGATGTGGTTGTCGTCCGCCGCGCGCGCGAAGACCGCGAGCAACGCGAGGACGATGAGGGGCAGGACGAGCATCCACCCTTCCGTGCGGTTCGAGCCCGCGAAGTCCAGGAAGGTGAAGGCCACGCCCGTCGGCGGTGCGACCGGCCGACCCCACGGCGTCCCGGTGTGCTTTGCCTGGTAGAGGAACGTCGGGAGCCACGGCACGAACGTGAGACCGCCGACGACCAGCGCCGCGAGCGCGGCACGCGCCTGGCGCCGCCGATCACTCCACAATGCGAAGCCGACCAGCAACGCGCCGACGACCGCGAGCAGGTACAGCGCCCAGTACTGGGTGTAGAGCAGGAGCCCGGTGATGAGCGCGAGGGCGACGAGGTTCCCCGCGCGCGGACGGTCGAGCGCGGCGCGCAGCGCCAGGTACCCGAGCAGCACGAGCAGGATCTCCAGCCCGTACATGCGGGTCTCCGTCGCGTACCGGATCGCGTACGGCGAGAACCCGACGACGAGCACCGTGGCCCACGGCAACCAGCGACGCTCGTCGTCGTTGCGAGCCAGGCGACGTCCGCAGAGCCACGAGGCCGGCAGCGTGAGCAGGCCGATGACACCGGAGAGCGACCGGACCGCCAGGTCTCCGCTGCCGAACACCTTCATCCAGAAGTGCAGCAGCAGGTAATAGAGCGGCGGAGCGCCGTCCTCCTTGAGCGCCTGGTGCAGGTGGTTCAGCGGGAGCTTGGAGATGTTGACGGAGAGGGCCTCGTCGAGCCACAGGTCGCTCGTCGTGACGAACCGGAACACGACGGCGAGGAGCAGCAGGCCACCGACGATGAAGGGCAGGAGGCGCAGCCACGTCGAGGAGGTGCCCGTGCTCGAATCCCGCAACCGGGCGGCACCATCGCCGTCGCCCGAGGTCGCCGTGGGCGCGTCGCGCTCGACCTTCATCGCACGTGTCCCGCCAACGACATCCGGGGGATCATAGCGACGACCCCCGGGCAATCCTTCGTTGCGCGTTCAGCACGTCACTTTCGGCGCGACCTGGGTACGGAACGCCTCGAGGCTCTCCGTTGAGGGGTAGTCCCGGAACCACAGCACGAACTCCCGGCAACCGGCGTCGACGAAGGCCTGCACCTTCTCGGCGACCTGGTCGACCGTGCCCACGAGATTGTCGCGGACGTACGCCTCCGGATCGCCCCGCCCCCACAAGTTCCCACCCTCGGGCGCGTTCAACCATCGAGTCACATCGGCCTCGGTGTCGAAGAGCCGGCAGTCGGGACCGTGGGTGCGCACGATCGTGTCGAAATCGCGGCCGACGCGCTCGCAGTGCCGGCGCAGCACCCCGGACTTGTGCACGAAGCTCTCCAGTCCCACCTGCCAGTTCGTGGCGTCGGCGTGCCGCGCCGCGATCGCCAGCGTGACCTTCTCGCCGCCGCCACCGACCCAGAGCGGCGGGAGCGTCTGGAGGGGCTTCGGATCGCAGTACGCGCCGTCGAAGTGCAGGTGCTTCCCGTCGAACGTGACCGTCTCCTCGGTCCAGAGCTGCTTCACGACCGCGAGCGTCTCGTCGAGGAGCTCGAGGCGCTGCCCGTCCGGCGGGTACTCCCAGCCGTAGGCCTGGTACTCGCGGTCGTACCAACCGGCGCCGAGCCCGAGGATCAGCCGGCCGCCCGAGAACACGTCGACGCACGCGGCTTCCTTCGCGAGCAGGCCCGCGTTGCGGTAGGAGGAACAGGTCACGAGCTGACCCAGCCGGATCGTCGTCGTGAGCTGCGCGATCGCAGCGAGGGTCGTGAACGCCTCGAACACGTGGGTGGGCTCGCGCCGCGGCACGGTCTCGACGTGGTCGTAGACCCAGAGGTGGTCGTAGCCGAGGCGCTCCGCGAGCCGGGCGATCTCCTTGGAACGCGCCCACGCGTCGGCCGCGCCGACACCCACGTACTCGAGCTTCCAACCCTGCGGGACGAAAGCGCCGTACCTGATCGGGTTCTCGCTCACGCGCCGGTACCGGCCGGCTTCGGCTCGACGAACTCCCACCACTGCACCTCGACCATCATCGGGAGCAGGTAGCGGATGTAACAGCTCGTGATCGTCAACATGCCGTGGTCGTCGAGCTTCTCGTCGATGATGTCGACCCGGTCGTCGCGCTCCTGGTACGCCTTGGCCCGTTCGAGGATGCCGTGGAAGTCGTCGCCCGAGAACACCGAGATCCCGTAGTGGTCGAGACGCGGGCACGTCATCGGCGAGTCGTCGGCGATCAGGAACACGAACTGGTCGATCTGGTAGACGCCGAAGACGAGCTTCTTGCCGTCGACCGTCTCCGTCGGCAGCTCCTGCCAGCCGAACACCTCGCCGTAGAAGTCGGTCAGCAACGTGCGGTTCTCGGGTTCGAGCAGCTCCGACGGGACGCTCATCGCGACGTGGTTGAACCGCGGCTTCTTCGTCCACTGCACGGTCATCGTCAGCTCTCCTTCCGACCCGGCGCGACCATCACCTTGGCCGGGATCTCCCCTGCGTGCAGCCGCTCGATCGCGTCGAGCAGGCCACCGAGGCCCACGTCGCCCGGTTCGACGAGGAGATCGCGCGGGAAGCCCGGCGACGCGAGCAGCTCCAGCGCGACGTCGAAACCACCGCCGTCGTAACAGAACGCACCGGTCACCACGAGCTCGTTCAACAGGATGCGGTTGGGGTCGAAGCGGGGCGGCTTCATACCCGCGCCGACGAGGACGAGCGTGCCGGTGCGCTTCAGCTGGCTCAGCGCGGTCTCCATCGCTCGCGCGTTGCCGGAGCACTCGAGCGCGACGTCGAACGGTTCGTCGACGAGATAGTTCGGTGACGCCGGAGGGACCAGCTCCTCGGGAAGAACCGTGCGCGCGCCGAGCTTCTCGCACAGCTTCCGCCGCAGCGGCGACGGCTCGCTCACGACGACGTCGGTGACACCCTTGGCGACCAGCGCGGCGACCGTCAGCGAGCCGATCGGCCCCGCGCCGGTCACGAGCGCGCGCTGCCCGCTTTGCACGCCGCTGCGCGTGATGCCGTGGAGCGCGACGGCGAGCGGCTCCGTCAGTGCGGCGTGCCGCAACGACAGGCCGTCCGGCACACGGAGCAGCTCGCCTTCCTTCACCTTCGTGAAATCGGCGAACGCGCCCTGGAACTCCCCGCCCTCACCGACGGGCCCGCGACCCGAGCACAACGACGGACGGCCGGCGCGGCAGAACTCGCACGTGCCGCACCGCACCGACGGACCACCGACGACCTCGTCGCCGACCTTCCACGTGGTGACGGCGTCGCCGACCGCGACGACGCGCCCGGAGTACTCGTGGCCGCCGATCGCGTCCCGCGGACCCCAGCCCTCGATCACGTGGTGGAGGTCGGAGCCGCAGATCCCGCAGTGGCTCACCTCGAGCAGGACGTCGTCGGCGGCGAGGCGGGGCGTCGGCCGCTCCTCGACCTCGACCCGGCGGTCGCCCTTGTACACGGCGGCGCGCATGGTGGACGGCAGCGTCGTGGCCATCGGGGCAGTGTGGCCAGAACCTGACACGGGCGTCAAGGAAGGGCGGACGCACCTCGCCGGCTGTGCCTCGGGTCGCGCTCGCAAGCGCGCCGCTCCGTCAGGGGGCGTCGACGAGCGTCGCCTCGAGGACCGACATGGGTGATCCGGTGTCGACGATGCGGTCGAGGCGGAACCCCGCCGCCGCGAGCAGCGCTTCGAACTCGTCGGCCGTGCGCTCCTTGCCCGTCAGCATCCCGAGCATCGTGAGGTCGATCATCTTGCTCATGTGAGGGACGTCACCGGGCGGAACCACGAACTCGACCGCGCAGAGCCGAGCGCCGGCGCGCCCGGAGCGGGCGATCGTGCGGAGCAACCGGTGGCACGACGCGTCTTCCCAGTCGTGCAGGATCATCGACACCAGGTAGACGTCGCCCTTCGGCACGGCCGCGAAGAAGTCGCCGCCCACGGTGTCGACCCGGTCACCGAGCCCGCGCTCCGCGATCCGCTCGGCGGCCGCGGTGCTCACATGCGGAAGGTCGAACACGACGCCGCGACGACTGGCGTCGGGGTCGGCGGCCAGCACGGTCGCCAACAGCGTCCCGTCCGCACCACCGACGTCGACCACCACCGCGCCGGCCGGAAGCCGATACCCCGAAAGGGCCGCGGCCTTGATGCCGTCGGTGAGATTCGCCATCGCGCCGGTGAAGCGCGCGACCTGCTCCGGATCCCCGGCGAGCCACTCGAAGAAGGGCTGCCCGTAGAAGCTCGTCGCCGCGCACGCACCGGTTCGCACGGTGTCGACGAGCCCGGCGAAGGGTGCGTAGTGCGTCTCCATCCACATCAGGGCCAGATCCCGCATGGAGCCCGGCGCGTCGACCGCCAAGGTGGCTCCGAGCGGCGTCGTCGCGTACGTGCCCGGCTGCGTCTCGACGAACAGGCCGACGCTGGCGAGCGTGCGGAGCAGCCGCGCCAACGGTTCCGCCGCCGCGCCCACCTCCTCGGCAAGCTTCGTCACCGACTCGGGGCCGCGCGCGAGCACGGTCGCGACATCCAGCTTCGCGACCGCGTAGAGCGCCTGGGACAGCTGGAACCCGGCGAGCAGCTGCACCATCTGCACCGGGGGCGCCACGTCGTGATCCATGCCCCGTGTTCGCCGCGGGCCCCGCGACGGATCACGCGGGCGCGCGCCGACTGCGCGCGGCGATGGGTCGGCGCGAGATGTCGCCGAGGCGGCTCAGTGGATCGTCGTGCTCCCGAAGCCGCCGTGGATTGCGAGGATCATCACGAGGAATCCGATGCCGAGCAGAAACCCGCCGACGATGTACGAGATGCGCTCCGAGCGCCCGGAGGGCGCCTCCGAGTCCTCCCCGGCGAAGACCCCGAGGCCGAGCACGCCGCCCACGATGATCGCGAGTGCGCCCAAGCCGCTGATGAGCATGGCGATCTCGGCTTCTCGGCGGGCACTGCTGTGCTGGTTGACGACGACGGCTCGAACCAGGGTGGCGAGATGATCCATGGCCGGTGAGCGTATGACCGACCTTGGGCACCCGCAACGCCGCGCGCGTACGTCAGCCGGCCCCGGCGGATTCGGTCAGGGAGAGCGTGTTGCCGTCGGGATCGTGGAACCACGCCACCCGGCCGCCGCCGGGCGCGGACCACACGCCGTCGGCGTCCTGGTCCATCCCGTCGAAGCGGAGGAACTCGACGCCGCGCGCCGCGAGCGTCCGAGCAGTGCCGGTGATGTCGTCGACGCGCCAGCCCAGGATAGTGAAGGGAGCGGGGTGCAGCTCCTCGACGAGCGACACGCGCACCGTCGTGCCGTTGGCGTCGAACACCGCTGCGAAGCCGTCCTCGTGGATGCAGCTGAGACCCAGACGCCCCTCGAAGAATTCACGCGCTCGCGCGAGGTCCGTCGTCGACGCGAAGCCGATCACGTCCGCGTGCTCGAGTCCCTTCACGGCGCGTACCTCGTGTCGGTCTCGGTCTCGAGGACGTCGGCACCCGCGAGCGCCCACAGGTAGTACATCGTGAAGCCCGGCGCGGCGACGACGGGGTGCCAGCCCGACGTGATCCGTTCGATCCTCCCGTCGCGCACGACGACCGCTCGCTCGTCGTCGTCGCTCTGCGAGCGCATCTGCAGGCCGAATCCCTCCGGCGGGTCGAAGCGGTAGAGGTAGATCTCCTCGTGCTCGTGACGGTGCGGCGGGTAGCTGGACCAACCGCCGGGCGGGTTCAACGTCTCGCCGACGATCAGCGGCCCTTCGGCGACGTACGTTCGCACGCGCCGGGCCGTCGCGCCCTCGCCGCGGAGCTCGTCGGTCACGTCGTCGGGAGCGACGACGCGTGTCGGCAGATCGCGCGACTCCTCGCGCCACACGATCGTCGCCCGCACGTCCCCCTCGAGCGCGTAGCCGGCGCGCGGCCCGATGATCGCCGACCAGCCGGGCCGGTCGAAGACGTCGGTGCGCCCCGCGACATCGACCACCGCGTCACCGGCGCACAGACGACCGCGCCCGCCTTCGACGAGTATCCACGCGACCGCGCCCGCCGTACGACCCCGGACCGGTCCGTCGACGCGGACGGCGCCGAGACGCCCGTCTCCGCCCGGAGCGAGGAGGCGCGCCACCCGCGTCGCGGGCCCGGGTTGCAGATCGAGCCCCGCGACCGTCGAGGTCTCCACGCGCGGGAGCATACCGACGCCGTCTGCGCGGCGCGCCGGCTGCGGGAGTCGTCGCGCGAGGGGCAGACTGGGCGGGCCACGCCTGGGAGGGGGACGCGATGACGGCGGATCTGGTGATCCGGGGCGGGACCGTGCTCGACGGCACCGGCGAGCCCGGCCGGCGCGCCGACGTCGCGATCACGGGTGACCGCGTGAGCGAGGTCGGCGACGGGCTGGACGGCGCACGCGTGCTCGACGCGTCGGGCTGCGTCGTGACACCGGGCTTCGTCGACGTGCACACCCACTACGACGCGCAGGTGTTCTGGGACCCGGCGCTCACACCGTCGTGCTGGCACGGCGTGACGACGGTCGTCGCGGGCAACTGCGGGTTCAGCCTCGCCCCGTGCCGACCCGAGCACCGCGACCTCATGGCCCGCACGCTTGAGCACGTCGAGGACATGAGCCTGGCCGCGCTCGAAGCCGGGCTGCCGTGGGACTGGCAGACGTTCGGTGAGTACCTCGACGCGGTCGAGCGCCGCGGGACGGTGTTGAACTACGCGTGCTACGTGGGGCACACCGCCGTGCGTTTGTGGGTCATGGGCGACGCGGGATACGAGCGCGAGGCGACACCCGACGAGATCACGCGCATGGCCCGCGTGGTGCGCGAGTCGATGGACGCGGGCGCGGCCGGGTTCGCGACGAGCCTCTCCCCCACCCACGCCGGCGACGCGGGCCGTCCAGTGCCGTCGCGCCTCGCGAGCGCGGAGGAGATGGACGCGTTGATCCGTGTCCTCGGCGACGCCGGCAAGGGCGTGGTCGAGATCATCCCGGGACCCGCGCTGAACCACCGACGGCTCTACGCGCTGCAGCGCGAGGTCGGCGTCCCGTTCACGTGGACCGCGCTCCTCACGATGAAGGGCCTGCCGTGGGCGGCCTCGATGGTGGAGCTCAACGAGACCGAGCGCGCCCGCGGCTCCGACGTGTGGCCGCAGGTGAGCTGCCGTCCGCTCACGTTCCAGTTCAACCTGCGTGAGCCGTTCCCGTTCCAGGTCGTGCCGATCTTCGGGGAGATCCTCGCGTTGCCGCCCGAGCAGCGCGTCACCAAGTACGCGGATGCCGACTGGCGACGGCGCGCGCAGGACGAGCTCGACCACGGGAAGATGCTGCGGCCGCGCTGGCACCTCGTGTCCGTGGCCGAGACGACGACGCGTCCTGATCTCGTCGGCCGCCCGATCTCCGAGCTGGCCGAGGAGTGGGACCGGAGTCCGCTCGACGTGATGGTCGACATCGCGCTCTCCGAAGGGCTCGACACGCGGTTCCGTCAGATCGTCGCCAACGACGACGAGGACCTCATCGCGCAGCTCGTCGGGGCGGACGGCATGATGCTCGGCCTGGCCGACTCGGGCGCGCACGTCAGCCAGCTCTGCGACGCGTGCCTTCCCACCGACCTCTTGGGGAACTGGGTGCGCGGTCGGGGCGCGCTGTCGCTCGAGCGCGCGGTGCACAAGCTGACCGCGGAGCCGGCGGGCGTGTTCGGCTTGCAGGACCGTGGTGAGCTGCGCGTGGGGATGAAGGCCGACGTCGCGGTGTTCGACCCCGACACCGTCGCGCCGGGCCCGCTGCGCCGCGTGCACGACTTCCCGGCCGGTGCGGACCGTCTGGTCGCCGACGCGCCCGAAGGAATGGTGCACGTGGTCGTGAACGGCACCCCGATCCGCGTCGACGGCGCGCCGCTTCCGGACGCGGCCGACGACCGTCCCGGCGAGCTGCTCCGCTCCTGAACCGCAGCTCTACCCGAGCGGTTAGTTGGTCGCTTCGAGGGCGACGGGCGGTTCGACCTCCGCGTCGGCCTCCGTGCGCTCACCCGCCGACGGGCGTTGGCGTCTGCGACCCTGGGTCCACCGCAGCAATGGTCGTTCGACCAGATACCAGCTCGCGGTCGCGAACACGAGCGTCAGCCCCAGCGCGAGCACGAACACGACGGTCAGGCGGCCCTGGTGGTGGCCGAGCCCGAGCATGCGGTCGTGCACGATGACCAGCGCCGGGAAGTGCCAGAGATAGATCCCGTAGCTGATCGTCCCGAGGAACACCATGATCGGGCTCGACAGGAACCCGCGCACGACACCCCGGCTCCGCGTCCCGAACGTCACCGGTACGAGCAGGGCGAGGACGAGGGGGATCTCGAGGAAGTAACGCGCGATGAACTGGCCGTGGCTGGGGCTCGTCGTGATGTGGATGCCGACGACCTCGATGATGCACGCATAGCTCAGCACCGCGATCACGACGCCGGCGAACGCGTACTTGCCCACCCGGTCCAGCCACGCGACACCGCCCTGGAGCTGCTGGCGGGCGCTCAGGACCGCGAGCAGCATGCCCGACGCGAACAACGGCAGGTACAGGGGGCCGACGGTCCATCCCTGCGGGTGCCCGCCCAGCTCACGTTGGACCTCGACCGCGATGCCGATCGCCGTGAGCAGCCCGATGCCGACGAGCTCCGTGCGGAACGGATTGCGACGGGCCCACCTCGCGATGACGAACGCGTACAGGGGGACGAACGCGTAGAACGTGATCTCGACGCACAGCGTCCACGCCTGCGGCAGGCCCTGGAGGATCGTGCCGCTGTGGTAGAGCTGCAGGAGCGAGAACCCGAACACCGTGTTCGCCACGCCCTGGAACCTGAGACTCCCGAGGACGTACATGAAGACGGCGAGCGCGATCCAGTACGCGGGATAGATACGGGTGAGGCGGCGGAGCGCGTAGTGGCGCACCGATCCGCTCGCACGCTGCGCCTGGTGAGCCAGCGCGAAGGGCCGGTAGAGCAGGAAGCCGGACAGGCCGAAGAACACCGCGACGGCGGTGTCGAGCTGGCTCAGGTAGTCGCCGACGACGCCCTTGTACGTATGGGAGTACGACGCGGCATGGGTGAGGACGATGGCGATCGCGGCGAGTGCGCGGAGTCCGTCGAGACACTGGAACCGCGGCCCGCTCCACCCGGCCGTCGGGGGCGCGACGGCCACGTCGTTCTGCAAACCCCACCCTCCTGAGCTCCTCGCGGGGCGCAGGATAGTCGGCTGCCACTCGGCGCCACCGTCGCCGCGCCGATTGTGCTGCTCAGGCGCGCGGGAGCCCGAGGACGCGCTCGGCGATGATGTTGCGCTGGATCTCGCTGGTCCCGCCGGGGATCGTCCCGCCGAACGACCGGATCCATTGGACCAGCCAGGAACCGTCCCGGTGGAGCAGCGGGCCCAGCACGTCGGTGTCGATCGCTCGGGCGCCGAGGGCATCCGAGCCCGCCGCGAGGCAGCGCTGCACCGACTCGCTCCCGTAGAGCTTCAGCAGGGAGTGCTCCGGCGACGACCGGCCACGCATGAACTTGGAGAAACCGCGATACCCCATGAGCATGAGGGCCTGCGCGTCGATCGCGCAGCCGGCGGCCTCGTCGCGGAAGCGCGCGTCCTCGCGCAACGGTCGCCCGTCGGGCCCGGGCTCGGTACCCAGCGCGGCGAGCGCACGGGACATCCGCAGTGTGATGTACGCGTAGTCGATCCAGAGCATGGCGCGCTCGTGCGCGAGCGAGCCTTGTGTGATCGGCCATCCCTTGTTCAGCTCACCGAGCAGGTTCTCACGTGGGACGAGCACGTCGGTGAAGAACACCTCGTTGAAGTCGAGGTAGTCGGGCTCGCTGAGCTCCGGGAACGGCCTCGCCTCGACCCCGGGCGTCTTCATGTCGATGATGAGCGCGCTGATGCCGCGATGCTTCGGAGCGTCGGGATCGGTGCGCACGAAGCACAGGCACCAGTCGGCGTCGTGCGCGCCCGACGTCCACACCTTCTGCCCGTTGACGACGAAGTGGTCGCCGTCGAGCACGGCCCGCGTTCGCAGGCTGGCGAGGTCGCTCCCGGCGGTCGGCTCGCTCATCCCGAGGCACCACGCGATCTCCGCCCGCAGCGTCGGGAGCAGGAACCGCTCTTGCTGCTCGGGCGTGCCGTAGTCCTTGATCGACGGGGCGATGATGCCGAGGCCCTGCGGGTTCATGCTGCGCGGGATCTCGCGCTTCGACAGCTCCTCGAAGTAGATCATCTGCTCGGTCGCGCTCGCGTTGCGTCCGCCGAGCTCGGGCGGCCAGCCCGGGACGAGCCAACCCGCGTCGAACAGCGTCCGCTGCCAGGCCCCGCCCCAGTCGGTGATGTTGGCGCTCGAGAGCCTCGGCTGCGCGCGCAGCTCGGGCGCGGGAACGTTGGCCTCGAGCCATTCGACGAACTCGGCGCGAAACGCTTCCTCGGTCTCGCCGTAGCGCAGTCGCATGCCGGCGACCCTACTCGCTAGCCTGACGCCCCCGTCAGGTCGGGAAGCCGGCTGCACGATACGTTTCATGGAACGCTGACTCTCGCCGAGCGGTAGCCACGTTTCATTGAAGCGTCCGCACCACGCCCCGAACCCGGTGCGGTGACGGAGCGACGAAGGAGCGCAGGTCACTCGCCAGCGAGCGAACGACCGGAGCGACGAAGGAGCGCAGGTCACTCGCCAGCGAGCGAACGACCCGCGCCACGCAGGGCCAACTCCCGAGCCCGCACGGAAGTGAGCGAGCGAGACGACATGGACTTCGAGTTCTCGGCAGACCAGGAGCTGCTGCGGGAGACCGTGCGCCGCTTCCTCGCGGAGCGGGCGCCGGTCGCGCCCTACGTGCGCTCGATGCTCGACGACGCACGGGGCACGACGGACGCGGTGTGGCGGGGACTCGCAGGGCTCGGCGTGACGGGGCTGCTCGTGCCGGAGGCACACGGCGGCGCGGGCATGGGGATGGTCGACGCCGCGGTGGTGCTCGAGGAGCTCGGACGTGTGGTGCACCCCGGCCCATACCGCGCGTCGGCGATCGGCGCGGTCAGCCTGGTGCTCGCGGCCGGCGGTCCGCGCGAGCACCGCTTCCTGCTCCCCGGCCTCGCGTCGGGCGAGACCGTCGGGACGGTCGGAGTGCTCGAGGCGGGTCACCGCTACGACTGGCGGCACCCGGCAACGACCGCGACGCAATCGGGCGACCAGTGGGAGCTCAGGGGAGCGAAAGTGCATGTCCCCGACGCGGCAGCGGCGAACCTCTACCTCGTGACTGCACGCGCGGGCGACGCGCTCGCGGTCTTCGCCGTGGACGGAGGCGACGACGCGCTCACCGTCGAACCGACGCCGACCGTCGACGGCACGAGCAAGGAGGGCACGGTCCGGCTCGACGGCGCACGCGGCTGGCGGCTCGGCGACGACGAGACCGTTGTCGACGCGGTGACGACGACCCTCGACCGCCTCGCAGTCGCGGCGGTCGTCGACGGGGTGGGCGCCGGGCAGCGCGCGCTCGAGCTCGCGGTCGACTACGGACGCGAGCGGGTCCAGTTCGATCGGCCGATCGGGTCGTTCCAGGCCGTGCAGCACCTGTGCGCCGACATGCTTCGCGCGGTCGAGCTCGCACGCGCTGGCGGGTACTACGCGTGCTGGGCAGCCGACGCCGCCGCACCGGCCGAGCTCCACCGCGCCGCGACGATGGCCAAGGCCTTCGCGTCGGACGAGCTGTACCGAGTCGGCGCGAACGCGGTGCAGGTGTTCGCGGGTATCGGCTTCACGTGGGAGCACGACATCCACCTGTACCTGAAGCGGCTGATGTCGCTGCAGCGCGTCGGTGGCGGGACCGACGAGCACCTCGAAGAGCTCGCCGGGATCGTGCTCGGCTGAGTCTCTGGCCGCGCTCGCAGGCTCGCCGCTCCTCCGCCAACAGCACGACACGGCGACGGTGCAAGCTCCGATGCCTGCTGGATGACGCGTCCTACCTGGGGCGCCGCGTCAGTTGCGGTGCGTCAGGAGCAGGCAGCCGCAGGTGTTGCCGCCACCGACTCCGGCGACCGCGACCTCGGGCCGGCGCGGCACCTGGCGCGCGCCGCCTTCGCCCCACAGCTGGACACACGCCTCGTGAAGGAAGCCGTAGCCGTGCAGACGCCCGGCCGACAGCTGTCCGCCGTGCGTGTTCAGCGGGAGCTCGCCGTCACGCGCGATCCGCGTACCGCCCTCGATGAACGGTCCGCCCTCTCCCACCTTGCACAGACCGAGCGCCTCCAGCCAGCTGAGCGTGATGAAGCTGAACCCGTCGTAGGCCTCGACCAGCTGCACGTCGGACGGCTTGAGGTCGGTTCGCGTCCAGAGCTGCGCTGCCGCGTCGCGGTTCGACATCGTCGAGAGATCGTCGAACTGGTCCCACGACGGGCGTCCGCGGATCGCGGCGCCGACCGCCTCGATGTGAATCGGCGTCTTGCGGGTGTCGGCGGCGGCATCGACGTGCGAGACCACGAACGCGGTCGCGCCGTCGCAGGGCACGTCGCAGTCGTAGAGACAGAAGGGCGTGCTGATCATTCGGGCCGCGAAGTAGTCGTCCATCGACATCGGGTCGGTGTAGATCGCGTTCGGGTTCAACGCCGCGTTCTTGCGCCCGTTCAGCGCGATCTGCGCGAGCTGCTCGCGCGTCGTGCCGTAGCGGTCGAAGTGTCGCTGGGCGAACATCGCGATCCAGATCGCGGCCGACGGTGCCGAGAACGGCAACGTCCACTGCTGGAACCCGCCGGCGCGGGGGATGCGCGCCGCGCCACCGTCGCCGCCGCCGGGCATGACCGCGGCCCGACCCTTGCTCCCCTGCGCGCTGCCCTCCCACACGCTGCGGAAGCACACGACGTGGCGCGCGAGACCCGTCGCCACGGCCATGCACGCGTTGATCACCGATCCGCACTGACCCGACGTCTCGAGTCCGCTCCCGTACCAGCCGACCGAGAGGCGCAGCGCGTCCATGACGTCGTACGCGCCTGCACCGGAGAAACCCGGCGGCACCTCCATCGGGCCCGGGTAGGTCGACAGACCGTCGATGTCGTCCGTCGTGAGGCCGGCGTCCTCGACCGCGGCGAGCACGGCGTCGATCGTGAGCTCGAGCGGATCGCGAAAGAGCCGGCGGCCGATCACCGACTGACCGATGCCCGTGATGCACGCACGCCGCTCGAGGATCTCATCGCTCTTCGCCATCACGCACCCTTCGCGGGCTCGAACAACGGGAGGTACACGTCGTCGGGCTCGTCGGGGTGATGCTCGAACAGCACCGTGACGGGCATGCCGCTGCGGACGTCGTCGGGCGCGCAGTTGACGATGTTGGTCGTCAACCGCACGTCCGGCTGCTCCTCGATCTCGACGATCGCGACGACGAACGGCGGCTCCAACCCCGGCATCCAGGGCTGGTGGTTGATGGTGTACGTCGCGACCGTCGCTCGGCCCGACACCGCCTCCGGCGCGACGTCCTTCGAGTGACACTTCGGACAGAGAGGAATCGGTGGGTGCACGAAGTAGCCGCAGTCCTGACAACGGAGGAAGCGCAGCCGGCCGTCGGCACCCGACGTCCAGAAGAAGCGATTGCGATCATCGATGCGCGGCAGGATCCGGAACGGTGCCGGTGTCGTGTCGGCCGCGGTGGCCTCGGCGGTCATGTCAGTCGTCCTCGGTCGGCGGTGCGGCGTCGAAACCGCGCCGTGCGGATGGGATCGCCTGGACGGCGGCGAGCAGACCGTTGCTCGGGATCGTGAGCATGATCGATCCGAGGATCTCCTCCCACGACGCGCCGACCTCGCGGGCCAGCATCGCGTGACGCTCGATCCCCGGCGGGTTGCGGCGGATCACCGTGCACACCATCCGGATCAGCTCGTGCGTCTTGCGATCCGGCGCCTGCAACGAGTCGATCTGCGCCATGTAGGAGTTCTGGGCCGCGTGCAGCGCCGGGAACACCTCGTGCAGCGGACCTTCGAACGGGAAGTTGAAGTCCTGGTAGCTCATGGCGTCGACCTCCGGGCGCGACCGGCCGACGTCACCGGGCGGGGACACGTCCCCCGGATCACGCCGGCGCGGGACGGAACAGCGGGAGGGTGAACTCGTCGCTGGTCGGGCGGAACGTGACCTGGAGCGGCATGCCGACGCGCAACGCGTCGAACTCGCAGTCGACGACGTTCGTCATGATGCGCGGGCCTTCCTCGAGCTCGACGATCGCGGCGACGTAGGGCACTCGCTCCGGAAACGGCGGCAGGTCGTTCACGTGCACCACCGACCATGTGTAGAGCGCGCCGGTCCCGCTCGCCTCGATCCACGACACGTCCTCGCTCCAGCACCGCGGGCAGAACGGACGGGGATAGAAGTGGAACGCGCCGCACTCGCCGCAGCGCTTCACGAGCAGCTTCCCGTCGCGCGCGGCGTCCCAGAACGGCTTCGTCTCGTTGTCGGGCATGGGGAGGTCGAAGCGCATCGCGGGTGCCGTCATGGCGGTCGTGCCGTCCGATCAGACCCGGCTCGGCAGCGACGCCGTCGCCTCGCCCGCGATCTTCGACTCGCCGCTCTCGTTCACCACCTGGCACTCGAGGTCGACCAGGTGCTGACCGCCCTCGTCGCGCTTGCCGGTCACGCTGATCCTCGTCGTGAGGGTCTCGCCCGGCCAGGTCTGCTTCGTGAAGCGCACCTTGTAGGTCTTGAGGTTGCCGACGCCCACGTAGTCGGTGAGCGCCTTGCCGAGGATGCCGGCCGTGAACATGCCGTGGCCGAAGACGCTCGGCAGGCCGGCCTCCTTCGCCGCGACCTCGTCGGTGTGCATCGGGTTGAAGTCGCCCGACGCGCCCGCGTACATCACGAGATCGGTGCGGGTGAGCTGGTGCGAGAACTCGGGGGCGGTGTCGCCCTCCTTCACGTCCTCGTAGAACAGCTTCTGCTCGGCCATCGCCGCGCTCCTCGTTGTGTCGTCGTGCGACGCTCCACGCCGCTTCCGGCTTCCGCCCGACGCGTCGTCGCGCGCACGGTTTGTGCGCGTGCACGTCACGCCGGCGCCGTCGGTGCAGATCCGGGAGCGTTGTGCTACCCGTTTCCTGACGCCACTGTCAACTTCGCGTCGACGGCGGTACTGTGCCGAGCATGGTGCCCGATTGGCAGCTGCGCAAGGTTCCGGAGGAGCTGGTTCGCCGCTACCGGCGGGAACGACTCTGGACCGACGAGACGCTTGCGGACCTCGTCTGGGAAGGGCTCACCGTCCATCCCGAGCTGACGTTCCGCGTGTGGTCGCGCCAACGCCCCGCGCACACGACGATCGGCGACCTGCGCGAGCGCGCGCTGCAGCTCGCGGGCGGGCTCGAGGCACGCGGCTTCGGCACCGGCGACGTGATCGCGTTCCAGATCCCGAACTGGATCGAGGCCGCGGTGACGTTCTACGGGGTGAGCCTCCTCGGCGGCGTGCTCGTCCCGGTCGTGCACTTCTACGGCCCGAAGGAGCTACGTCACATCCTTCGCGAGACGGGTGCGCGAGCCCTCATCACCGCCGATCGCTTCGGGCACAACGACTACCTCGCGGGTCTCGCGTCGATGCGCGGCGACCTCCCGGCACTCGAGCTCGTCGCGGTCGTCGGCGACGAGGTACCCGGCGACACGACGGCCTTCGGTGCGCTGCTCTCCGGTGAGCGCATCGATCGCCCGCGCACACCCGATCCCGACGCGCCCGCGGTCGTGGGCTACACGTCGGGCACGACCGCGAACGCGAAGGGCGTCGTCCACACCCACCGCACGCTCGTCGGCGAGATGCACCAGGTCGTCGAGATGAACGCGAACCCGAGTGCGCACCCGATGATGGTGGGCGCGCCCGTCGGGCACGCCATCGGCATGCAGGCGGGGTTGCTGACGCCGCTCGTGCGCGGCCAGTCCGTCCACCTCACCGACGTGTGGGATCCAGCCACCGTCCTCGCCGCGATGCTCGAGGCCGACCTGACCGCGGGAAGCGGTTCGACGTACTTCTTGCAGAGCCTGCTCGACGACCCGACGTGCACGCCGCGCCATCACGAGCTCATGGGCGCGATCGGACTCGGCGGCTCGGCCGTGCCGATCGCGGTCGCGGAGCGGGCGGAGGCGTTGGGCATCACCATCACGCGCTCGTACGGCTCCACCGAGCATCCGTCGACCACCGGCGCGTCCCACGAGGAGCCGCGCGCGAAGCGCAACACCACCGACGGGCGCGCGCTGCCCGGTGTCGAGATCCGTCTCGTCGACGAGCAGGGTCAGGAAGTCGGGATCGGCGAGCCCGGCGAGGTCTGGAGCCGCGGTCCCGACCTCTGCGTCGGGTACGTGGATCCTTCGTTGACCGAGTCGGTGTTCGACCCCGAGGGCTGGTACGCGAGCGGTGACATCGGCGTGCTGGATGCCGACGGGTACCTCGCCATCACCGACCGCAAGAAGGACATCATCATCCGCGGCGGTGAGAACATCAGCGCCGCGGAGGTCGAGGAGCTGCTGCTGCGCATGGACGGCGTCGCCGAGGTCGCAGTCGTCGCCGCGCCCGACGTGCGCCTCGGTGAGCACGTGTGCGCGTTCGTACGCTCCCGTCCCGGTGCGACCGCTCCGTCGGTGCTCGACGTGCGCGCGCACATGGAGCACGCCGGGCTCGCCCGTCAGAAATGGCCCGAGGAGGTGCGCGACATCGACGAGCTGCCGCGCACGCCGTCGGGCAAGGTCAAGAAGTTCGAGCTGCGCCAACGCCTCCGCGACGAGTCGCCCGACTCGTAGCGCTCAGTTGGGACGATTTCCTGCTGCATGACGCGGAATTCGTCCCAACTCGGGAGGGTTCGACGGGACTACGGGTCGCGCGGGAGACCGAGGAGGCGTTCGGCGATGACGTTGCGCTGCACGTCGGTGGTGCCGCCGGCGATCGTGAGGCACCGGTTGAACAGAAAGCCGTGCACCCACATGTTGGCGTCGCCGTCGGGGATCACACCCGCGGGGCCGAGCATCTCGAGGCCGACCTCCTGCACCCGCTGGTCGTGCTCGGCGCCGAGGAGCTTGCGCACCGCGGCCTCGGACCCGCTCGGATCCGCGCCGGCCAGCGCCTTCAGCGTCAGACGGAACCCCAGCACCGCGAGCGCGTGCGCCTCGCAGACGAAGCCTCCGACCTCGTCGAGCGCGACCTCGCTCTCCACCGCACCGGTCTCGCGCAGCAGCCGGAGCAGTCCCTCCACGCCGTAGCCGATCGACGAGCCGCTGCCCATGAACACGCGCTCGTTCGCGAGCGTGGTGCGCGCCGCGCGCCAGCCGTCGTGCTCCGCGCCGACCAGGCAGTCGTCGGGGACGAACACGTCGTTGAAGAACACCTCGTTGAACCAGGCCTCGCCGGTGAGCTCGCGAAGCGGGCGGATGTCGATGCCCGGCGTCTGCATGTCGAGCATGAAGCAGCTGATGCCCGCGTGCTTCGGCGCGTCGGGGTCGGTGCGGGCGAGGCAGATGCCCCAGTCGGCCTCGCGGGCCATCGACGTCCACACCTTCTGGCCGTTCAGGAGCCACCCGCCCTCGATGCGCGTCGCGCGCGTCGTCAACGACGCGAGGTCGGATCCCGCGCCGGGCTCGCTGAACAGCTGGCACCACGCGATCTCGCCGCGCAGTGTCGGCATGATCCAGCGCTCCTGCTGCTCGGGCGTGCCATAGACGATGAGGTTCGGCAGCGCCCACGCGCCGACCGCGATCGACGGCAGCCGGACCTTCGCGGCGCGCATCTCGTCGGCGATGACCAGCTGCTCCAGCGCGTCGGCGTCGCGGCCCCAGGGACGCGGCCAGTTCGGCACCACGTAGCCGGCCTCCGCGAGCCGGTTGCGCCGCTCCTGCCCGTCGAGGTCCTTCAGCTCGGCGAGGAACGCGCGCAGCTCGTCGCGCATGACCTCGGCTTCCGGAGGCAACGCGACGGTCAGCGTACGGCGCGCTCCCTCGAGCGCGAGACGCGCCGCGCGCACGCGCCACGTCGAGCTCACGCCGAGCAGCTGGCGCGTGACGAGCGCGCGTCGGAGGTACATGTGCGCGTCGTGCTCCCACGTGAACCCGATCCCGCCGTGGTTCTGGATGCAGTCCTTCGCGCAGCGTGTGAACGCGTCGACCGCGAGCGCGGCAGCCGCGCTGGTCGTGAGCGCGGTCACTTCGGGCTCCTCGACGGCCCGGGCCGCGTCCCACACCGCGGCGCGCGCCAGCTCGGTCTGGGCCAGCATCTCCGCACATCGGTGCTTGGGACCCTGGAACTGTCCGATCGGCCGACCGAACTGCTCCCGGACCTTGGCGTACTCCGCCGACGTCTCGACGCACCATTGCGCGCCGCCGACGGCCTCGGCCGAGAACAACACCGCCGCGAGGTCGCGCACGCGCTCGGTGGTGACGTCGGCAAGGACGCGACCCGCCGGGACGACCACGTCGGCGACGGTGACCTCGGCGACGCGCCGGCCCAGGTCGAGGCTCTCCCGCTCGCGCGCCTGGAACTCGTCGCCGAGCAGCACGCACCACGCGTCCCCGGCCTGAACGACGAGCAAGCCCGCGAGGTGACCGGAGACGACCGGCGCGACGGTGCCCGACACCCGCAGGCCGTCGGGTGCCGGCGCGACGTCGAGCGCGCCCGAGAGCGCGACCGCGCCGACCGTCGTCCCGGACGCGAGCGACGGCAAGAGCTCCCCCGCCACCTCCTTGCCCGCGGCCTGCAGGACCGCGGCCGCGAGCACGGTCGGAAGGAACGGACCGGGCGCGGCCGCGCGCCCGAGCTCCTCGAGCACGACGACGAGCTCCGGCATGCCGTAGCCCTCGCCGCCCAGCGCCTCGTCGACATGGACGCCCAGCCACCCCTGCTCGGCCAGGCCGGCCCAGAACGCGGGCATCTCCTCGTGGTCCGCGTCCAGCAGCGCACGCGGCGCGGACGGCGGGCAATGACGCTCCACCCACCCGCGGACGGCCTGGTGGAGCGCCTCGTGCTCCTCGGTGATCCCGATCGCCATGCCGGCGATCCTACGCTCGAACCCGACACGCACGTCAGGTAACGCCGCCTCCACTCCGCAGTTCCGACGACGTCTGGTCGACTCCGCTTCCGGCCACCCGGGCCCCACCCTGGACCCCGCTTCGTCGATCACATGGGTCGACTCCGCTCCGGCCACCCGGGCCCCGCCCTGGCCTCCGCTTCGCCGATCACATGGGTCGACTCCGCTCCGGCCACCCGGGCTCCGCCCTGGCCTCCGCTTCGTCTCCCTAGGCGATGCGCTCGCCGTCCTTGTAGACGCGGATCGCCTGGGTGGGGCAACCCTGGGCGGCGAGGACGACCTTGTCCTCGGGCGGGTCCTCGGTGTCGAGCACGACCGCGATGCCGTCCGCGTCCAGATCGAAGACGCCGGGCGCCCAGAACGCGCAGTTGCCCGACCCCATGCAGGCGTCACGGTCGATCTCGATCTTCAGCGTCATGCCCGCCTCCAAACCGCGACGCGCACGCTACCCCGTGGGTTCGGCGGCGGCGCGGGCGATCAGACGGCGCCCGCGACCTGACGGCCCAGCGCGACCAGCGCGTCGGCCTTGTTCGCGGCGTCCGACGTGAGGTTCGAGTACGCGAACGAGTACACCGTGTGGCCCTTGACGAACTGGAAGTCGACGAGACCGGACGGCCCGTTCTTGCTCACGAACGCGCGGTCACCGATGCCGGTGAGCTCGACCGCCCCGGGATGCTCGGTCTGCGCGTAGTACTGGTCGTTCGTGTACACACGGACCTGCAACAGCTGGCCGGACGTGCTCGTCACGTCGTACACGCAGACCGACGCAGCGCCCCCGCTGCGGGACGCGTCGGGTGAGACCTGCGCTTGCTCGCCGAACAGCTTCGTCGCGTCCGCAGTCGTCACCAGGTTGCACGCAGTGCTCGTCGGGATCGTGCTCGTCGTCGCCGAAGCCTTGGCCTTGCTGTGGCCGCCACCGCACCCCGCGGCGATCAGCACCGACGCGCACGCGACCAACCACACTCCTCGGACCCGGTTCTGCACGGCTGGCACCGTAGTCGTGCTCCCTCGCGCGCTCGGGTCACCGAGTTGGCCACGTTCAGGGTGAGATCTCGATGAACTGCCGATAGCGCTCATCCACCGGGGCGAGCCACGCCGGGTCGGGCTCGACCCGCCGGCCCGTCCGCGCCCAACGCGCCGCGTCCACCATGTTCTGCTCCTTACCGACCGCCATCCGGGCGAGGAACGCCGAACCCAACGCCCCGCCCTCGGGCACCGCGACGCAGTCGACGGGCACCGCGGTGCAGTCGGCGAGGGTCTGGACCCACTCGGCGTTCCGGATCCCGCCACCCGTCGCGATGATGCGCCTCGGCACGACGCCGGTCGCGTCGCGCGCCGCGTCGAGCATACGGCGAGCGACGAAGCCGGTCGCCTCGAGCACCGAGCGGCGGAGGCTCGCCGCGTCGTGGGTGAGGTCGAGCCGGGCCACGCCCGCCCGCAGGTCGGGGTCGTTGTACGGCACGCGCTCACCGCGCGGGTACGGGGCCCACACCGGCACCCGCCCCGGAACGGCAGGCCCTTCCGCCGTCGCCAGCCAGCTGTTCGCCCAGTTGACGAACAGCCCGCCCGCGTTGCTCGGCCCACCGACGAGGAGCTTCCCCGGCGTCGTGTGCGGGATGCAGTAGAGCCCCGGCGGCGCCTCCTCCGCCGACGTCACCGCCCACACGATGAGCGTCGTCCCGAGGATCACGAGCACGTCACCGTCCTCGGCCGCGCCCGCGACGATCTGCTCCGCGAGCGCGTCGATGCAGCCCGACGCGAGGACGGGACCGTCGGGTCCGTCGACCCGCCCGCACTCCCACGCGGTCGGGACCAGTCGCGGAAGCTGTGCGGCCGTGATGCCGAGGTCGCCTGCGAGCTGCTCGTCCCAACCGGTCCAGTCGAACAGGGGATACGCGGTCGACGCCGTCGACGTGTCCAGCACGGCGTCACCGCACAACGCGTGGTTCGCGACCGACTGCGCGGGCCAGAAGCCCTTCGCCTCCGGATACTCGCCGCGGAACCACCGGAGGAACGCGAGGAGCTCGCCCGTCTCCGCGGGCGTCCCGGTCGCGGTCGTGCGTCCCCGTTCGTCGCCGTAGAGCAAGCCCGGCATGCGGGGCACACCGTCGCCGTCGACCGCGGTGAGCGACGGGACCATCGCCGCGACGCTCACGGCCTCCGGGCGCACGTCACCGAGCTGCTCCAGCGCGGTCCTCGGCCCGCGCCGCCACGCCTCGTCGGCATCGTGCTGCATGCGGTTCGGCGCGGGGATCTGGAGCTGGTGCGGCACGCGTGACCACGCGACGACGTTGCCGTCGGCGTCCGCGGCGACCGCCTTCACCGATCCGGTCCCGATGTCGATGCCGACCGTGACCTCGCTCATTTCCTCCGCTCCTGCGCCTGCGGCACGGGCCGCTCGGGCCCCGCTTCCGCTCGCCTGGCGGCTCGCTCGCTCATGTCCTCTTCCCCCGTGGCTTCAGCGCATCGAGCACCGCGTCGTGCAGTTTTCCGTTGGTCGCCAGCGCGGCACCACCGTCGATGCGCGCGTCGCCGGCGAGGTCGGTGAGCCGCCCGCCCGCCTCCTCCACGATGACGATGAGCGGCGCGACGTCCCATGGGCTCAGGCCGCAGGGCTCGATCGAAACGTCGAGCGATCCCTCCGCGACGAGGACGTGCGACCAGAAGTCCCCGAACGCGCGCGTCCGCCAGCATCGCCGCACGAGCGCCAGGAACTCCTCGGCGAGGCCGCACGCGTCGAAATCCTCGATCCCGTCGTAGGACAGCTGCGCGTCCTCGAGCGTCGCGACCTGCGACACCCTGATCGATGCACCGTTGACGAACGCGCCGTCACCACGTCGCGCCCACCACCGCCGACCCAGTGCCGGTGCCGACACGACCCCGACGTCGACGCGCCCGTCGATCTCCAACGCGAGCAGGGTCGCCCACACCGGCAGGCCGCGGACGTAGCCCTTGGTCCCGTCGATCGGGTCGATGATCCAGCGCCGCCGCGCCGCGGTGTCGGCCGCGGGCGCGTCGCCGAGCTCCTCGCCGAGCAATCCGTCGCCCGGCCGCTCGCGGGCGAGGCGCTCCCGCGCGACGCGTTCCACCGCACGGTCGGCCTCCGTGACCGGCGTCAGGTCGGGCTTCGTGTCGACGACGAGATCGACGGCGCGAAAGCGCGACGTCGTGATCTCGTCGGCGGCGTCGGCCAGCGCGAGCGCGAGGGCGAGATCGGCGTCGATCGACGGATCCTACCGACGCGCGCGCGACGCGCCCCCGAAACGAGCTACGACATCGGTCGACTCCGCTGCGGCCACCCGGGCTCCGCCCTGGCCTCCGCTTCGTCTCCTATGACATCGGTCGACTCCGCTCCGGCCACCCGGGCTCCGCCCTGGCCTCCGCTTCGTCTCCTATGGCGCGGGGACCTCGATGACCGTCGCGGATCCCATCCCGCCTCCGGCACACATGCTCGCAACCCCGTAGCCGCCGCCGTTGCGACGGAGCTCGTAGAGCAGGGTGACGATCATGCGCGCGCCGGTGCACGCGACGGGGTGACCGAGGCTGCAACCGCTGCCGTTCACGTTCACGATCTCGTGCGGGAAGCCGAGGATGCGACTGGATGCGACGGCCATCGACGCGAACGCCTCGTTGATCTCGACCATCTTGACGTCGGACGTGCCGAGGCCCGCGCGCTGGAGCGCCTTGGGGATCGCGTGCGTCGGGCCGAGACCGGTCTCGGCCGGAGGAACGCCCGCAGACGCCCACGAGCGGATGATCGCGAGGGGTTCGAGACCGTTCTCCTGCGCGTAGTCGGAGTCGACGATGACCATCGCCGCGCTCCCGTCGTTGAGCCCCGACGAGTTCCCGGCGGTGATGCTGAAGCCCTCGATCTCCGGGTGCAGCGGCTTCAGCGACGCGAGCCGCTCCATGGTGGTGTCACGACGCGGGTGCTCGTCGACCTGGAAGATGACGGTCTCGCCGTCGGGACGCGTCACCTCGATCGGGAAGATCTCCTCCTCGAAGCGACCCTCGTCGGTCGCGCGGACGGCGCGCATGTGCGACTCGTACGCCCAGTGGTCCATCTCCTCGCGCGTGACGTTCGCCTGCTGCGCGGTGTTCCAACCGACCGTGAGCGACATGTCGAAGGCGGGCGCCTCGGTGCTGTCGGGATGGCTCGGCGACATCCACGGCTTCATCTCGCCCGTCGTCGGATCGCGCTTCAGCGAGCTGGGCGACGTCGAGATCGACTCCGTTCCCCCCGCGATCACGACGGTGTCCATTCCGGCGCGGATGCTCGCAGCCGCGCCCTGCACCGCGGCCATGCCGGACGCGCAGTGGCGGTTCAGCGCGACGCCGGGCACGTTCGGGATGCCGAGCTCCAGCGCGGTGTAGCGGGCGATGTCGCCGCCGCCCTGCAGCACCTCTCCCAGCTGGATGTCGTCGACGTCGTCCGCCGGGATGCCCGAGCGCTTCAGCGCCTCACCGACCGAGTACTTGGCCAGGTCGAACGCGCCGACGTTGACCAGGCTGCCCTTGCGAGCGGTCCCGATGGCGGTGCGGGCAGCGGAGACGATGACGGCGTCGCCCATGGATGCGCTCCTTGTCGGCGGTCCGGCGATGCTACCTGACGTCACCGTCAGGCGCCGGGCCCAGGGTTGAACGACGCCGCTCGGGGTTAGCCTCGAGGCATGCGCGTGACGCGCCCGCGGGTCGTCGTGATCGGGGCCGGCTTCGGCGGCCTCGCGACCGCGCGCAAGCTCGCCCGCGCCGACGTCGACGTCGTGCTCGTCGACCGTCACAACTACAACACCTTCCAGCCGCTCCTGTACCAGGTCGCGACCGCGGGTCTCGACGCGGGCGACGTCGGCCATCACATCCGCGGCATCGTCAGCCGCAACCCGCGCACCGAGGTGCTCATCGAGACGGTGACGGGCATCGACCCGAACGCGGGGAAGATCCGGCTCGAGAGCGGCGAGTCGCTCGGTTACGACGCGCTCGTGATCGCAGCGGGCGCGCGCACGAACTACTTCGGCGTCGCGGGCGCGGAGCAGCACTCGCTTCCGCTGTACACGCTTCCCGACGCGATCCGCGTCCGCAACCACATGCTCTCGTGGTTCGAGGCGGCCGAGGCCCGCCCGTCGCTCGTCGACGAGGGCGCGCTCAACTTCGTCGTCGTCGGCGGCGGCGCGACCGGCGTGGAGACGGCCGGCGCGATGAGCGAGCTGTTCGAGAACGTTCTCGCGAACGAGTACCGCAGGATCGACCCGCGACGCGCCCACATCGTCCTCGTCGAGATGACCGACCATCTGCTGGGGACGTTCCGGCCCCGTTCGCAACGTCACGCGGCCGAGCAGCTCGAGGCCCGTGGCGTCGAGCTGCGCTTCGGGACGAAGGTCACCGCGATCGAGCCCACGCGCGTGCAATTCGCGTCGGGTGAGTCGATCCCGACCCGCACCGTCATCTGGGCCGCGGGTGTCACCGCGACCGAGCTCGAGGGCTTCGATGATCTGGAACGCGCCAAGGGCGGTCGTGTCCCGGTGGAAGCCGATCTCTCGGTCCCCGGGCACCCCGACGTGTTCGTCGTCGGCGACCTCGCCGCGGCGACGCGTCGCGACGGCACCCCGCTGCCCCAGGTCGCGCAGGTCGCGATCCAGGAGGGTCACCACGCGGCCCGTCAGGTGCTGGCCCGAATCGAGGGCCGCCCGACGCAGCCGTTCCGCTACCGGGATCCCGGCAACATGGCGACCATCGGGCGCACCGCCGCGGTCGCTGACCTGCCCCTCGGCATCACGCTGACCGGCTGGATCGCGTGGCTCGCGTGGCTGTTCCTGCACCTCATCTACCTCATGGGGTTCCGCCGCCGCACCGAGGTGCTGGTGCAGTGGGGCTGGGACTACCTGCGCTGGCAATGGGGTCCGCTGCTGATCCTCACCCCCGACGCCGACCAGGATCTCCCCGTTCCGGAAGACGAGCAGTCTCCTGGCAGCCCCTGACGGGTGGGGCGAACGCCGACGAACGGAGTGACGCGCCCGCTGCGCGGCGCCGCCCTGGCGCCCACGAAGCCAAGCACGCTCAGAATCCGTCGGCGGCGCAATAGACAACTGACGCGCGTGTCGGACATCGTGGGCTCCAAAGTTTCGAACCGACTGGGGCGTGCGCGCCGGCGAACCGGTGGAGCCCGCGCATGGCGCGGTGCCGCCCCGACGCCCCACGCAGCCAAGCCCGCTCCGAATCCGTCGGCGGCACAAAGGAGACACAGATGGGCACGCTCGACGGCAAGGTCGCGATCGTCACCGGCGCGGGCCGCGGCATCGGACGCGGCGAGGCGCTGCTCCTCGCCGCCGAAGGTGCGAAGGTCGTCGTCAACGACCTCGGCACCGAGTGGGACGGCGTCGGCAAGGACGACCGGCCCGCGCAGCAGGTCGTCGACGAGATCGTCGCCGCGGGCGGTGAGGCGGTCGCCAACTACGACGACGTCGCGAGCTGGGACGGCGCCCGCGCGTTGATCGCCCAGGCGATCGACGCGTTCGGCGACCTGAACGTCCTCGTGAACAATGCGGGCATCCTGCGCGACAAGATGGCCTTCAACTTCGACGAGGACGACTGGGACTCCGTCATCCGCGTCCATCTCAAGGGCCACTTCGCGCCGTCGCGGTTCGCGGTCGAGCACTGGCGGACGCAAGGCAAGGCCGGGAACCCGGTCTACGGACGCATCGTCAACACGTCGAGTGAGTCCGGTCTGTTCGGCAACGCGGGACAGGTCAACTACGCGGCGGCGAAGGCCGGCATCGCGTCGATGACGATCGTGCTCGCGCGAGAGATGAAGAAGTACGGCGTGACCGTCAACGCGATCGCACCCCGGGCCCGCACGCGCATGACGACGGCGACGTTCGACGGGTTCGGCGCGCCCAAGGAGGGCGAGTTCGACCAGTGGAATCCCGACAACATCGCGCCGACGGTCGCGTGGCTCGCGAGCCCGGCTGCGGCCGACGTCACGGGCCAGGTGCTCGTCGTCTGGGCCGACCGCGTCTACCTCATGCAGGGATGGCATCTGGTCAACACCCTCGAGAAGGGTGAGCGCTGGACCGTGAAGGAGCTGAGCGACCGCTCCGAGGACCTGTTCCGCGGCACGAACAGCGACGTTCCGCCCATGGGCTTCGGGTTCTGAGGCGCCCGATGGACGCCTCGAAGGGACCAGGGACGCTGCTGGTCGACCAGCTGCGCTTCATGGCGGTCGGCCACGGTGACGATGTCGCGTACACCGACCTGCTCACCGGCGACAGAGTGACGTTCACGGAGTGGGACGAGCGTTCGAACCGCGTCGCGCGCGGCCTCGTCGAGCGCGGCGTCGCCAAGGGCGACCGGGTATCCGTGTACCTCCCGAACGAGGAGGTGCTGCGCTGGATCGTCGTGTACGCGGCCGTGCACAAGGCCGGCGCGGTCGCGGTGCCGACCAACACGCGCCTCTCCGTGCGCGAGCTCGTCGCGATCCTCGGACACGCGGAGGTCAGCGCGATCGTCACGAGCGCCGAGCTGTTGCCGACCGCGCTCGAGGTCCGCGACGCGGTCCCGTCGGCGAAGCTGGTCGTCAGCATCGGCGGTGACCTGAGTGGGGCCGTCGTCGCGTACGACGAGCTGCTCGCGTCGGACCCTGCGGAGATCCAGATCCCGGTCGACGACGAGGATCTCGCCGACATCATGTACACCTCCGGGACGACCGGGCTGCCGAAGGGCGTCGCGGTCCGGCACCGCAACGTGGCGATGATCCCGAACAGCGACCCCGCGTGGACCGGCTCCGGATGGCTGCACGGCGCGCCGTTGTTCACCTTCGCCGGGATCTCGTTCATCTTCAACCCGATGAAGATGGGTCTCGCGGGGCTCTACCTGCCGAAGTTCGACGCGGGCCGGTGGCTCGAGATCGTCGAGCAGGAACGGCCGATGATGGCGTTCCTCGTTCCTGCGATGGCGGAGCTGCTCGTCGCGCACCCCGACTTCGGGACGCGGGACCTCACGAGTCTCGTCGCCGTCTCGATCGGCAGCGCGCCGCTTGCGCCCGCGACGTTGTTGCAGCTGCAGGAGCGGCTCCCCCAGGCAACGGTCTCCAACTCCTACGGCATGACCGAGGCGGGGCCCGCGTTCATCGTCATGCCCAAGGACGAGGTCACGAAGCGCATCGGCTCGGTCGGCAAGCCCATCGGCCCGATGGAGGTGAAGGTCGTCGACGACGAGCTCGCGACGGTCGCGAACCGCACAGTCGGCGAGCTGCTCACGCGTATGCCCGGCCGTCAACGCGAGTACTACCGCGACGACGAAGCGACCAACGCGACGTGGACCGAGGACGGCTGGCTGCGCAGCGGCGACCTCGCCTACCTCGACGAGGACGGGTTCATCTACATCGTCGGACGCAAGAAGGACATGATCATCCGCGGCGGCAACAACATCTACGCCACCGACGTCGAGGCCGTGATCCTGGAGCATCCCGACGTGCGCGAAGCCGCGGTCATCGGGGTGCCGCACCAGGTGCTCGGCGAGGACGTCGGCGCGTTCGTGGTCCTGCGCGAGGGCGCGGCGCTGACCGAGGACGAGCTCAAGGAGTTCTGCGTCGACCGCCTCGCCGACTACAAGCGGCCCCGTCAGGTCACGTTCGTCGCCGAGCTACCTCGCAACGCCACCGGCAAGGTGATGAAGCACGTGCTGCGCGAGCACGTGTCCGGATAGTCTCCCGAGCCGACCTGACACCGACGTCACAGGAGCGGACGCGTGGCACTCACCGAGCTGAAGGGGCAGGAGACCGGGACCCAGCGGGTCGTCATCGAGCGGGGCCCCGTGCGGGTCTTCGCCGACGCCCTCGGTGACAGCGACGACGCCTACCGGGCCGACGCCGCCCCCGTCCCGCCGACGTTCCCGTTCGTCATGTCGTACTGGGGCTCGCTCGGCACCGGCGGCGCGGCGGGCCTGCCGATCGAGAAGCTGCGCGGCCCCGGACGGGCGATCCTCCACGGCGAGCAGGAGTTCGAGTACCTGAGCTGGCCCCACGTCGGCGACGTGCTCGAGGGCACGACGACCATCACCGACGTGTACGAGAAGGAACGCCCCGACGGCGGGAAGATGGAGTTCTACGTCACCGAGACCGCGTGGAAGCAGGCGGACACCGGGACGCCCGTCGTGAACGCGAAGTTCACCCTGCTCATCACGGTGCGCCCGCCCAAGAAGTAGGCGCCGGTGGCGACCGTCGCCGGCGTCGACGGCTGTCGGCGCGGCTGGGTCGCGGTGGTGTTGCGCGACGGCAGGTTCGCGTCGGCGGACACGTACGTGGAGTTCGCCGACGTGCTCGCCGCGATGCGCACCGCCGGATGTGCGGCGGTCGGTGTCGACATGCCGGTCGGGCTGCTCGACGAAGGCACGCGCGAGTGCGAGCGGGCCGCGCGCGAGCTGTTGAAGCGTGCATCCGGAACCGTGTTCCCGATGCCGCCGCGCGCAGTTCTCGAGGCCCCGACCCACGCGGACGCGTTGAAGCGCTGCCGGCAGCTCGGGATCCCGGGTGTGTCCGCGCAGGGGTACGCGCTGCGCACGAAGATCTCCCAGGTCGAGCGCGCGCTCGCCGACGGCGCGCCATTCTCCTTTCCGGTGCTCGAGATCCATCCGGAGCTCGCGTTCCTCGCGATGAACGGCGGCGTGCCGCTCGAGAGCAAGAAGACGTGGAACGGCTTCTGGACGCGGGCTCGGGTGCTGCGCGAGCGCAACATCGAGCTGCCGGAGCGCCTGGACGGTGCTCGAGGTGCGGTACCCGACGACGTGCTCGACGCGGCTGCGGTCGCGTGGAGCGCGGCGCGCTACGAACGGGGTGACGCCGTGTCGCTCCCCGCCGAGCCGCAGACCGGGCCGAACGGCGAGGAGATCGCGATCTGGTTCTGAGCGGCTACCAGCGCAGGTCGTGGAGGAACGCGCGCACGAGCCCGACGGTCGACTCGGGGTTGTCGCCGGCCGCGTGATGACCGGCGCTGCTGATCGTCGCCAGACGGGCGTCGGGGATCAGGGCCGCGGCCTCCTCGGCGGCCTCGTTGGAGAGCACATCGCTCTTCGCGCCGCGCAGCACGAGGACCGGACACGTGATGGCGCGCATGTCGTCGTCGAGACCGGCGGTGAGCTCACGCCACCCGCCCACCGGTCGCCCGCTCTCGCGCAGTCGCCGGCCCAGGCTGTGCTTCCACTCCCACCGACCGTCGGGACGTTGACGCAGGTTCCGCCGAAGGTTCTCGGGATTGACCCGCTTGCGGTCGGGCACGTAGCCCGCGACCTCGACCGCCGCCTCCTCGAGCGACGCGAACGACTCGTGACGGCTCATGAATTCGATGATCCGGTTCACGCCCTCGTCCTCGAGCCGGTGCCCGATGTCGACGAGCGCGATCGCCGCGACATGCTCCGGGTTCGCGGCACCGATCGTCAGGCTCGTGATCCCTCCCAGCGACGCGCCGACGAATGCAGCCCGACCGATACCGAACTCGTCGAGGAACGGCAGGATCGACGCGGCGAGGACATGCCTGCTCATCGTCGGGTCGTCGATCGAGTCAGAGTCGCCGTGCCCGGGCAGGTCGGGCGCGAGCACGTGGTAGCCGGTGCGCAGCGCGTCGCCGAGCTCCTCCCACATGTACGCGGTCTGTCCTCCACCGTGCAGGCACACGACCGGGGGCACGCTCGACCGGCCCCATTCGAGGTAGTGGACCTGACGCCCGCCGTCCACGCGCACGAAGCCGCTGCGCCCGCCACGCGGGACGTCGTGACGCGGCCAGTCGAACGACTCCGCGAGGGGCTCGCTGCTCATCACCTCATTGTGGCCGGGACCTGACATGTTCGTCACCTCCGTGCCACGATGCCGCCCGTGAGCGATCCCTCCTCGTTGACGCTCGCCGACGTGCTGCGCGAGCACCGGCGCAGCCGTCCGGACGCGCCCGCGGTGATCGACGGCGACCACCGCGCCACCTTCCCGCAGCTCGACGAACGGGTGAACCGGCTCGCGAACGCGCTCGCCACGGCGGGCGTCGACGCCGGCGAGCGCGTGCTCTGGCTGGGCCAGAACTCGTTCCGCGTGATGGAGGGCCTCCTCGCCGCCGCGAAGCTCGGCGCGATGTTCTGTCCCGCGAACTGGCGTCAGAGCGCGGACGAGCTCGCGTTCGTGATCGACGACGTCGACGCGAGGGTCGTGATCTGGCAGGACGAGGAGATCGGCGCCGCGGTGCAGGAAGCGCGCCGGCATGCAGCCGCGGCGGGAGCGCGGTGGCTGCGCCACGACGGCGATGCGGCGCGCACCGACCCGGACGGTTACGAGGCGTTCCTCGCGTCCGGCTCCCCCGACGACCCGGATCGCGACGTCACCGTTGATGCCGCGTTGCTCCTCGTCTACACGGCGGCGTTCGAGGGGCGTCCCAACGGCGCGATGCTGAGCCACCGCGCCCTCGTCGCCCAGAGCCTCGTCCTCGGAGATCTCGCCACGGTCGACGCGTCGGCCGTCTATCTGAACTCCGGACCGCTCTTCCACATCGGCACGTTCATGAACACACTCGCGACCTTCGTGCACGGCGGGGCCAACGTCTTCACCCGCCGGGTCGACGCCGAGGCGCTGTGCCGCATCATCGAGGCCGAGCGCTGTACGGGCGCGTTCCTCGTCGGCCCGATGTTCGACCAGATCCTCGCGGTGAACAGCCCACGCCGGTACGACCTGAGCTCACTGCGCACGTCGCCGGGGCGTGACGACGCGTGGACCGAGATGGTGAGCACCGACACGAGCCGATGGGCCCGGAACCCGGGCGGCTACGGTCAGACCGAAGTGATGGGCATGCTCACGTACAACGCGCTCGGTACCGGCGGGATCGGAACGCACGGCCGCCCCTCGCCGGTGGTCCAGGTGCGCATCGTCGACCCCGACGACCGCGAGGTGCCCGATGGCGAGACCGGCGAGATCGTGGCCCGCGGCGCAACGGTCATGAGCGGTTACTGGAACCGCCCCGAGCTCAACGCGTCACGGCGGCGCGGCGGCTGGCACCACACGAACGACCTCGGACGCCGCGAGCGTGACGGAACGATCACGTTCGTCGGCCCGAAGACGCGGATGATCAAGTCCGCCGCCGAGAACATCTACCCGGCGGAGGTCGAAGCCTGCATCGCCATGCATCCTGGGGTCGCGGCATGCGCGGTCATCGGTGTGCCCGACCCGACCTGGACGCAGAGCGTGAAGGCGATCGTCGTCGCGCTCGACGGTGCGTCGGTCACGTCGGACGAGATCGTCGAGCACTGCCGTGCGCTCATCGCGTCCTACAAGAAGCCCCGCACGGTCGAGTTCGTGGACGCGCTCCCGCGGGTCGGGTTCGCGATCGACTACGACGCGCTGGACGCGCGCTTCGGCGGCGGGGGCTACCCCGGCGGGCGGAACCGCAGCGCATGACCGCCTACACCGAAGGGCCCTACCGTCGCCGGATCCGCATGATCGCGACTGCGCCCGACCTCGTCGACGCCGAGCTCGAGGACGACTTCCACCACTTCGGGCTCGTCCTGCGTCACTCGGGTGGGCGCGTCACCACGGTGGACGGTCGTGCCGTGCGTGCACCGTGGACGACGTGCCCGGCCGCCGTCGGTCCGCTGCACGCGGTCGAAGGCATGGAGCTCTCCGTGCGGTGCACCGCGGTGGCCGCGCAGGCAGACCCGCGCGCGAACTGCACCCACCTGTTCGACCTCGCCGGGCTCGCGGTCGCGCACGCGGCGCGTGGCATCGTGCGCCGCCAGTACGACGTCGAGATCCCGCGGCCGGAGAACGGGCGCAGCCGCGTGCGGCTCTGGCGCGACGGCGAGCTCGTGCTCGACTGGCGGCTCGTCGACGGACGGGTCGTCGACGCGCCGCCGTACTCCGACGTGCCGTGGGGCGGCGGGTTCCTCAAGTGGGCCGACCGCACGCTCGATCCCGACACCGCGGAGGCGGCGATCGTCCTGCGGCGCGCGTGCACGATCGGCTCGGGTCGCGGCATGGATCTCGACGCGCTCGACAAGGCCGACGAGCTCCAAGAGATCATGCTCGGCATCTGCTACACGATGAACGAGGCGCACATCCACGGCGCGCTGCGCAACAAGGGCACGGTCCGCGACTTCGCCGATCGCGCGGACGCGCTGCTGTCGGGCGACGACACGCGATCGAAGTAGCCGTCAGCCGCTGGTCGTCAGCTTCCGAGCCCGACGAGGTCGGCGAGGCGCCGCATCCCGTCGAGGGCTTCCTTCGAGCGTCGCCATGGCGAGACGACGAGGCGGGTCACGCCGAGGTCCTCCCATCGCTCGACGTCGTCGCGGGACTGCACCGGTGCACCGAGGCAGATCTGGAACGGCTCGTCGGCCCGCCCGTACTCGTCCCGGAGTGTGCGCAGCCGGTCGATCCGTTCGGGCGCGCTCTCGAACGTGTGCGACATCCCGATCCACCCGTCGGCCAGACGCGCGGCGCGGCGCAGGGCGGCGTCGCTCTCGCCGCCGATCAGGAGCGGAGGCCAGGGCTGCTGAACGGGTTTCGGCTCGAACGCGACCGGCGCGAAGTCGAAGAACTCGCCGTGGTGCTCGATCTCCGGTTCGGTCCACAGTCGCTTGCACACCGCGATCGACTCGTCGAGCCGACGACCGCGGGACTTGAAGTCGAGACCGGTCGCGATCCACTCCTCCTCGAGCCAGCTCGCACCGATGCCGATCTCGGCCCGTCCACCCGAGACGATGTCGAGCGTCTGGATCGCGCGCGCAGCCACGAACACGTTGCGCAGCCCGAGGTTGTAGACATGGCTGCCGAGACGGATGCGGTCGGTCCGTCCGGCCAGGTGGCTGAGGTACGCGAAGCAGTCGAAGATCGGCGTCGTCGGCGGAACCGGCGGGACGTTCTCGCCCGGATGCGGCGAGCGGCTCATCTCGATCGGGAACACGAGGTGCTCCGGGAGCCATACCGACTCGTAGCCGAGGCGCTCCGCCTCGATCGTCGCGTCGACGAAGCCGATGGGGTTCATCGCGCCCAACGCGATCCCGAACTTCACGCGGCGCTCCCCGCCGTCATGTGTGAAACGTGCCGTCTTCGGCGCGGTGCCAGCCGCCGGCGGCGAGGTTCCCGCCGTCGACGTGGATGGTCGTGCCGGTCACGAACTCTGCGAGGTCGCCGGCGAGGTAGATGGCGGCTGCGGCGACGTCGTCGACATGACCGGCGCGGGGCAACGGCGTGCGCACCTCGACGTCGCCGATGCCCGGCGTCGGGATCACGTCCGGCGCGATCGCGTTCACCCGGATCATCTGCGGGCCGAGCTCGAGCGCGAGCGTCTTCGTCAGGTTCACGGCCGCGGCCTTCATCGCGCTGTAGATCGCGAACCCGGGCGCGGCACGGTGCGCCTCGATCGACGTGATGTTGATGATCGAACCGCCGCGCTTCGGCATGACGGGGACGACGGCGCGGACGAAGTTCGTGATGCTCGTGAAGTTCTCGCGCATCAGCGAGTCCTGACCCTTGTCGTTCACGTCGAGGAACGACGCGAAGAATCCGCCCCCGGCGTTGTTGACGAGGATGTCGACCGGGCCGAGCCGCTCGCCGGTAGTCGCCACGAAGGCGCGGACCGCCTCGCCGTCGCGCACGTCGAGCGCACCCGTCACCACTTTCCGGCCCGCGCCCTCGATCTCATTCGCGAGACCCGCCATGTTGTCGACGTCACGGTCGGCGACCGCGACGTGCGCGCCGAAGTGCGCGAAGGCGGTCGCGATGGCCCGGCCGATGCCCACCGCTCCCCCCGTGACGATGGCGACCCGATCGGTCAGGAGCGCGCGGTCGGGCGTGAGGGCCATGGTGGGCGGAGGTTAGCCGTACACTGACGGCAACGTCAGGGAACTCGGGGGTGGCGCGGTGGGGTATGGGATCGAGGGCAAGAAGGTGCTCGTCACGGGCGCGTCGGCCGGCATCGGGGCCGCCCTCGCGGAAGGGTTCGCGCAACGCGGCGCCGTCGTGGGCATCTGCGCCCGTCGTGAGCAGCTGCTCGACGAGGTGTTGGAGCGGTTGCAGAAGCACTCCCCCGGGTCGCGCGCATGGACGGTCGACTTGGCCGACCTCGACGCGGTCGACGCGTTCGCGGCACGCGCCAACTCGGAGCTCGGCGGCATCGACGTGCTCGTGAACAACGCGGGCATCCCGAAGCGCCGGCGCGTGCAGGACCTCACGCCGGAGGTCGTCGAGTCGGTGATGGTGATCAACTACTTCTCGCCGATCCGGCTCACCCTCGCTCTGCTGCCCGGGTTGATCGCACGGGGCGGGCGGATCGTCAACATCGGCTCGATCGCGGCGCGCCTCGGTCCGCCGGGCGAAGCTGCGTACGCGGCGACGAAGGCCGCGATCACCGCGTGGTCGGAGTCGATGGCGGTCGACCTGGCCGGCACGGGCGTGAAGGTGCACGTGGTCGCGCCGGCCGTCATCGACACCGAGCTGTTCCACCTGCCCGACAACGACCCCGCGATGACCGACGACGTGGAGGCCCTTCCCGTCGACGCGATGCTCGATCCGGTGGTGGAGGCGCTCGACGCGGGGACGTTCGAGATCTACGTCCCCGACTTCTTCCGCGAGATCGTCATCGGGAAGTTCCAGAACCCCGACGCCTTCCTCGAAGGCACCATCGCCTACACCCAGAGCAAACGCGGCGGGTGAGCGAACACTCTGGAGTCGATTGACCGGAACTATTCCGGTGAATCGACTCCAGAGTTACGCGGCGGAGTCCAGGAGCGTTCTCACGGCGTCGCACACGGCCTTCGCGCCGGAGCGGAGGTCCGGCGCAGCGACGTGGACGACCTGCCACCCGAGCGCGGTGAGAGCGTTTCGCCGCGCGAGGTCCTCGAGGTGCTTCCTCCGCCCGCCGTGGTGGAGGTAGCTGTCGTATTCGATCGCGATCCGAGACGCCGGGTACGCCGCGTCCACTCGAGCGACGAAGTGCCCGCGTCCATCCCGGATCTCGAACTGCGGGGTCGGCGACGGCAGCCGGGCGTCCTGCAACGCTTTCAGCAGCATCGCCTCGCGCACGCTCTCCGCCAGGTCCGCATCTGGGTGACGTCGGGCGAGCACGTCTCGCAGTGCCCGAATCCCACGCCGTCCCGGCCTCGCGAGCCCGTCGAGACGGTGCCACACGGTCGCGAGGTCCACGAGCTCCCGTCGTAACGCCTCGTCGACGGCGAGCTCGAGCGTCGAGGCGTGCAAGACCGCTGCCGAGTCGATCAAGGACCGCGCCGGCGCGGTCACGGGGATCCCATCGACGTCGGCGAGGTCGCTCGTCGGCAGGTCCCGCGTTTGGTGCGCGACCACGTCGGGCCTTCGCACCCGATCGCCGTGGGGCGTGACCAGCTCGACGACATGGCGTCGCTGGCCGGGGAGATCCCAGAGTGCGAGCGCCGACCGATGTGACGCGACCCCGGGATCACCGGCGAGGCACGCCGCCCTCAGCCATCCGCGCCAGTCCAGTTCGACGCCGGCGGGGTAGTACACGCCGCGATGCGCGGCCGACCACTGAGCGGTGGCGATCCGGTGCTCACACTGGTGCTCCGTGAGCCCCGCGCCGACGGCGTCGGCGACGACGAAGACCGAGTTCTGGCGCGCTGCTAACGCCAGCAACTCGCGATCAGCATCCCTGCCCATGCCGTCATCACACCACGAGGGTGCGACACCCAACTCTGGAGTCATTTCACCGGAATAGTTCCGGTCAAACGACTCCAGAGTGCTGGTCAGTCGAAGAGGTCGGGTTGCTCTCGGGTGATCTTGGCGTAGAGCGGCTGGAAGCTGAAGTAGCCGGAGACGTGGGAACCGACCTGCTTCGACGTGAGCTTCGCGTGCTCCTCGTCGATCAGCACGGGCCTGCCCGCGGCCTCGGCCAGCAGCTGGGCCTGGCACGAGCGCTCCATGGTGATGAACCACCACACCGCCTCGTCGACCGAGTGCCCGACGGTCAGCAGCCCGTGGTTGCGCAGGACGACGGCCTTGTTGTCGCCGAGCGCGACCGCGATCCGCTTGCCCTCCTCCACGTCGAGCACGACACCGGTGTAGTCGTCGAACACCTCGTGGTCGCCGTAGAACGCGCACACATCCTGGGTGATCGGGTCGAGCTTGCGGCCGAGCGCCGACCACGACTTGCCGTAGATCGAGTGCGAGTGCGCGGCCGCCATCACGTCGGGACGGGCCGCGTGGATCTGGGAGTGGATCGCGAACGCGGCCGTGTTCACCACCGCGTTCCCCTCGACGACCTCGCCGCGGTCGTTCACCAGGATGAGGTCCGAGACCCGGATGTGGCTGAAGCTCATGCCGAACGGGTTGACCCAGAAGTGGTCGGTCAGCTCGGGGTCGCGGGCGGTGATGTGACCGGCGACGCCCTCGTCGAACCCGAACTTGCCGAACAGCCGGAACCCCGCCGCGAGGCGCTGCTTGCGGTGCAGGCGCTCCTCCTCGACGTTCTCGAAGGTCGGAAGGTAGTTCTTCAGGAAGTCGGTGTCAGCCATACCCCGAGTCTACGACCCCGCTTCCCGGATCACCCTCGCCGCGAACCGAACCAGCTCCCGCCGCTCACGAGCGGACGACGCCGGCACCCGCTGCCAGTCGCCGTCCACCTTCACGTCGGCGAACAGCCGGTCGCCGTCGACATGGAAGTGCAGGAAACCCGCGCCGCGCCGGTAGAACGAGCCGGCCGTGCGCTCGCGCACACCGTCCAGCGCGCGCAGCTCGCCGAGCAACCCGGTGCAGCCGGCGAGATCGTCCGCCCGGGCGTGACGCACGACGCCGAAACCGAACCCGACCGCTACGTCGCGGGGAGGCCGATCGTCTTGGTCTCGAGGTACTCCTCGAAGCCCTGCACGCCGTGTTCCCGACCGACGCCGCTCTGGCGGTAACCGCCGAAGGGGGAGTCCGGCCCGAACCACGCGCCGCCGTTCACCGAGACGGTGCCCGCACGGATCCGTCGCGCGACGCCCATCGCGCGCGCTTCCGACGCGGAGGCCACCGAGCCCGAGAGCCCGTACATCGAGTTGTTCGCGATGCGCACCGCGTCGTCGTCGTCCTCGTAGGGGATGACGGCGAGCACGGGACCGAAGATCTCCTCCTGCGCGATGGTCGTGTCCGGCTTCACGTCGACGAACAGCGTCGGCTCGACGTAGTAGCCCTTCTCGAAACGGTCGGAGCGCTTGCCCCCGACGACCAGCCGCGCGCCCTCGGCCTTGCCCTTCTCGATGTAGCCGAGCACGCGGTCGAGCTGGCGCGCGTTGATGAGCGGACCCTGGAGGTTCGCGACGTCGTTCGGGTCACCGTACGCGACGTTCTCGAACGACGTCTTCAGCAGCTCGACGCCCTCGTCGTAGCGCGAGCGCGGCAGCAGCATACGAGTCGTGATCGCGCAGCCCTGACCCGCGTGCACGCAGATCATCGAGCCCGTCCCGACCGTCGACGGGAAGTCCGCGTCGTCGAGGATGATGTTCGCCGACTTCCCGCCGAGCTCCAGGAAGACCTTCTTCACCGTCTCGGCACCGTTGGCCATGATCCGGCGGCCCGTCGCGGTGGATCCCGTGAAGCTGATCATGTCGACGCGCGGGTCGGTCGTGAGGATCTCCCCGACCGTCGCGGGATCGCCGGACGTGACGACGTTGAGCACGCCGGGCGGGATGTCGGTCTGCTCGGCCGCGATCTTCCCGATGAACGTCGCGCTCCACGGCGTGTCGGGCGCGGGCTTGAGGATGACCGTGTTGCCTGCCGCGAGCGCGGGCACGATCTTCGAAAGGTTGAGCATGAAGGGGAAGTTCCACGGCGTGATCGCGCCGACCACCCCGACGGGCTCACGCACGACCATTCGACGGCTCCGCATGCCGAAGAACTCGTGGACCGGCAGCGTGTACTCCCACTCCGTGCGGTCGATCTGGTCGATGTCCCACTGCATGTCGTCGATGCAGCTGTCCTGCTGGATTGCATAGGTCAAACCGATCGGCGCGCCGACCTCGGCGACGATCTGGGGCCGCAGCGTCTCCTTCTCGCGCTCGAGCCCGTCCTTCAGCTGCTGCAGGCAGTGCTTGCGGAGCTCGCGGTTGGTCGCCCAGTCGGTCTCGTCGAACGCGCGGCGGGCCGCTTCGATCGCGGCGCGGATATCGCGCTCACCGCCGTCGGCGGCCTGACCCTCGACCTCTTCGGTCGCAGGGTTGAGGTTGTCGTAGGTCCGGCCGGACGCAGCGTCCGTCAGCTTGCCGTCGATCAGCATCCGCGCTTCGCCCTGCACGCCCATGCGGCATCCCCTCGTCTTCGACCGGTCGAGATCCGAGGCAGCGTACCGCCGTTCCAGAGAACGTGACAGACGTGTCACCGTTCCCGTGTCGCGGGACCACGGACAGGTACGTTGGCGGCGTGCGCATCGCCGCGCTCGACCTGGGTAGCAACTCGTTCCACCTCCTGGTCGCCGACGTCCACGCCGACGGCACGTTCGTGCCGCTCGTGCGGGAGAAGGAGATGCTGCGCCTCGGCGACGCGGTCGCACGGGAGGGACGGGTCCCCGAGCCGACCGCCGAGACCGCGATCGCGACGGTGCGCCGGTTCCGCAAGCTCGCCGACGCGGCCGGCGCGGTCGAGGTCCTGGCCAAGGCGACGAGCGCGATCCGCACCGCCGCGAACGGCGACACGCTGGTCGACCGCATCGAGACCGAGGCCCGCGTGCCCGTCGAGGTGATCGACGGCATGGAGGAGGCTCGTCTCATCTTCGGCGCGGTCCGGGCCAGCGTCGTGCTCGAGCCCGCGCCGGCGCTGTGCTTCGATCTCGGTGGCGGCAGCGTCGAGATCATGGTCGGCGACGCGGCCGGCATGCAGTGGGCCGCCAGCGAACGGCTCGGCGTGGCCCGCCTGACGAACGAGCTCGTGGAGAGCGACCCGCTCTCGAAGGCAGACCGCCGACGCCTCCGCGACCGCATCGCGAACGGCCTCGAGCCGCTGGCCGCGACGGTCGCCGCGTTCGAACCCAAGCTCGTCGTCGGCAGCAGTGGGACGCTCGAGGACATCGCCCACATGTGCGCGGCGCGTCGTGACGCGAGCGTGCCGGTCTCGCTCAACCAGCTGACGTTCACGAGCGACGAGTTCATGCCCCTGCACCGCGAGCTCATCACCGTGAGCGCGGCCGAGCGGCGACGCATCGACGGCCTGGAGTCGCGTCGTATCGACCTCATCCCGGCGGGCTCGATGTTCCTCGCCACCGCGATGGAGATCTTCGACTTCGACGAGATGACGGTCAGCGAATGGGCGCTGCGCGAAGGGATCGTGCTCGACGCGATCGGCCGCCACGATCCCGACGACTGGTCCGAGGACGCGCGCTCCATCCGGCGCGCGTCGGTGCAGTCGCTCGCACGCCGCTGCAGCTGGCCCGACAAGCACTCGCGCCATGTCGCGACGCTCGCGCTCCAGCTCTTCGACGGGACGGAGTCGCTGCACGGGATGGGGTCGAGGGATCGGGAGCTGCTCGAGTATGCGGCTCTCCTCCACGACATCGGCGAGCACGTCTCCCACGACGGCCACGACCGGCACGCGGCCTATCTCGTGCGACACGGTGGGCTGCGCGGGTTCGACCCCGCCGAGGTGCGCATGCTCACGGCGATCGTGCGCTGGCACCGGCGCGGCGACCCGAAGTCGACCGACGAGACGATGGCCGACCTCTCGGCGGACGCGCGGGAGCGGGTCCGCCGGCTGACCGCGCTGCTCCGGATCGCCGACGGGCTCGACCGGGGCCGCCACCAGGTCGTCTCGCGGATACACGTCCGGTGCGGCGCCTCGCTGGTGTTGGTCGGCGTGGACGCGCCCGGCGACCCCGAGCTGGAGCTGTGGGGCGCGCGCCGAAAGCGCGAGCTGTTCGAGAAGACGTTCGGGCACGAGCTCGAGCTGACGGTGCACCCCGCCGCGCTCACCGACGCCGACCCGACGGTCTAGGAGCGCTACCCCATCTTCGAGATGATGTCGGCGGCGAAGCTCTCGGTCGCACGGATCTTCGCGTCGAGCGCGGACTTGTAGTCCTTGCTCGCGCTCATCGGAGCCAGCATCCACGGCGCGCAGATGAGGTCGGTCACTCCCGCGTCCTCGAGCCGCTTGTACAGGTCGACGCTCGGCACCTCACCCAGCGCCATGTAGATCGTGAAGTCGTCACCGGCGCGGCCTTCGCGGGCGAGGTGCTCCTTCATCAGGCCCAGGTAGTGCCACGCGTCCTCCTCGGAGTACGCCTGCGCCGCGATCCACCCGTCGCCGAGGCGCGCGGCACGACGAAGCGCGGGCTCGCTGTGGCCGCCGATGTAGATGGGCAGCGGCGCGGGCGGCGCCGGGTTCATCTGCAGCTCGTCGAAGTCGTAGAACGGGCCGTGGTACTCGACCCAGCCCGGCCGCCACAGCGCGCGCAGCGCCGGGATCATGTCGTCGAGACGACGGCCCCGGTTGTGGAATTCCTGGCCGGTCGCGTCGAACTCCTCCTTGCACCACCCGACGCCGACACCGCAATGCACCCGGCCGTGCGAGATGGATGCCGCGGTCCCCGCGGCCTTGGCCACCGTGAACAGGTCGCGCGCCGGCGCGATGTAGACCCCGGTCGTGAAGTGCAGGTGGTCGGTGACCGCCGCCATCGCCGAGATGAGGCACCAGCAGTCGGGCCAGTCGGCCTCGGGCGACCAGATCGGCGAGCCGTCCTCGTAGGGCGAGTACGTGTACCGCGAGTGCAACGCGCGCGGGAAGAAGACGTGGTCGGACAGATAGATGCCCGAGTAGCCCATCGCGTCGGTCGCGCGACAGAGGTCGAGCAGCTGATCCGTCTCCATGAACGCGACCGCTTGATGGAATCTCACGTGATCATCTCCCGCGTGTCATCTGGTCGACGCCGCTCCGGCATCCCGCTCTCCGAGCATGCCTCCGCTCCGTCTCCATGAACGCGACCACTTGATGGAACCTCACGTGATCATCTCCCGGGGTTCACAATTGGAACGTGTTGCAGTGAAGTGAGGCTGACGGTAGCGTCCCGCGCGGCCGGCGTGAAGCGCAGCGCGACACGAGGAGCGAGCCGATGGCGGATGGTCCGCGCTTTTCCGTGCAGGAGATCTCCGATCGCCTCGAGATCGACGACCTGCTCTCGCGCTACACGTTCGCGATCGACACCAAAGACTGGGACGCGCTCGACGACGTCTTCACGCCCGATGCGCACATCGACTACACGACCTCTGGTGGGATCAAGGGCGCGTTCCCCGAGATCAAGGCGTGGCTCGCGAAGACGCTCGTCATGTTCCCGATGACGCAACACCTGCTCGGCAACCGCCGGGTGACGATCGACGGCGACACCGCGATGAGCCGTACCTACTTCTTCAACCCGATGGGCGCGCCGAAGGGCGACGGGACCGACGGGCTGACGCTCTTCTACGTCGGCGGCTACTACAACGACCATCTGGTCCGAACCGGCGAGGGGTGGCGGATCACGGATCGTTTCGAGGAGACGGCGTGGATCGACGGCCTCCCCGCCAACCTCGAGATCCCGACGTAGCACGGGGTGTACGCGTTCTCCGACGAGCTCCGCGCGCGCGTCGTCCGTAACCTCGACGCCTTCGAACGCCGCGAGACCACGCCGGACGGTTATCGCCGTGCCGCCGTCGCGGTCGCGCTCACCGGCGACGCCGACGGCACGGCCGCGTTCCTGCTCACGACCCGTGCGCCGTCATTGCGCTCGCACGCGCGGCAGTACGCGCTCCCGGGCGGGCGCCTCGACGACGGCGAGCAGCCGACCGACACCGCGCTGCGGGAGCTCGCCGAGGAGGTCGGCCTGCGGGTCGAGCGCGCCGACGCGCTGGGTCTGCTCGACGACTACGCCACGCGCTCCGGCTACGTGATGACGCCGGTCGTCGTGTGGGCGGGCGACCGACCGACGCTCTCGCTCAATCCAGAGGAGGTGGAGTCGGTCGCGGCGATCCCGCTCGCCGACCTCGACCATCCCGGCTCACCGCGCTTCATCGACATTCCCGAGAGCGATGCGCCCGTGATCCAGCTCTGGCTGCGCGGCAGATGGATGCACGCACCGACCGCGGCCGTCCTGTACCAATTCCGCGACGTCGCCTTGCACGGCCGCGTCACGCGGGTCGCGCATCTCGAGCAGCCCGTCTGGGCGTGGCGGTGACCCGACGCACGGCCGGCCAGCTGCTGTCGTGGTGTCTGCGCGACGCGGGCGTGACGCGCACGTTCGGCGCCCCGCTCCCCGAGCTGGACCACGTCGCCGTCGCGGAGCCGTCGCTCGCCGCGCTCCTCGCGGACGCCGACGGGCGTGTCGGTCCGGCGGCCGGTGTCGCGCTGCTCCCCGACCGGGTGCTGCGCGTCTCGTCGCGTCCCGGTGATGCCGGGACAGAGGTCGTGGTCGACGACCCGGGCGAGCTCGGCCCCGCGGTGCTGCGGGCGACCACCGCCGCCCGCTACCGGCTGCACGCGACCCGGTTGCGGCTCGACCTCGACCTCGACGCCCCCGCGCCGCCGGATGCGCAGCCGGCGGTCCTGCCCGTGCTCCCGCTCGACCTCCGCCTCGAGCTGCCCGACGACGGCGTCGTCGTGCTCGCCGGTCCCGGCGTGGTGCGCGCGGGCTCGTTCCGGTGGGGTGGCGCGGTCGACGGCCTGCGCGCGTTCGCGGCCGCCGCGGACGTGGGCGTCGCCAACACGTGGGGCGCGAAGGGCGTGTTCACGTGGAACAGCCCGCACCACCTCGGCACGGTGGGTCTGCAGGCGGACGACTTCGAGCTGCTCGGGTTCCGCGACGCGAACCTGATCGTGGCGACCGGCGTCGACCGCGACGAGTCGGCCGACGACCGGTTCCGGATCGCGCCCGTGGTCGACGTCAGCCCGATCCACCTCGGCACCGCAGCCGGGAACCTCCCGCGGCGCGCACGGTCGCCGCTCGACAACCGTCTCTACGAACGGCTCTCCGCCATCGCGCAACCCGGCTACGCCGACACGTCGGTGCCGCTGCACCCCGCGCGAGCGGTCGCGGACACGAAGGCCGTGCTCGCCGACGGCGGCGTCGCGGCCGCGGACCCCGGCCTCGCCGGGCTGTGGTTCGCGCGGACGTTCCCCACCGACGTGCTCGGCAGCGTGGTGGTCCCGGCAACGCGCGCACCCGGGATCGCGGCCGCGATCGCGTTCGTCACGTCGTCGCGCGGACAACCGGTGGTCGCGGTCACCACCGCGCCGTTGGACCCGGCGACGGAGCAGGTGATCTCGCTCGCACGGGCGAGCGACGTGCACTTCGCCGTCGACGTCTGGTCGGCCGACGGCCCCAAGCTCGACTCCGACGCGCACACCGCCACACTCCACAAAGCCCGCGCCACTCCCGGCGTGACGGTCGTGTCGACCGGCGTGAATCTGTCCCGCACGCGGAACCTCGTCGACGCCGCGGGTCCCGTCGTCGCGTGGGGTGGCATCGACGGACCAGGCTGACGGCGAGCGAGGTCGCGCCTCACCGCCCGCGCTCTGGCGTCACCGGACCGCACGCCGTACCGTGCCCGCGATGGGCGACACGACGTTCACGGAGGTGGCCGACGGCGTCTGGGCGTACCTTCCACCTGACGGGACGTGGGGCTACAGCAACGCTGGACTGGTCGCCGGCGACGGTGGGTCGCTGCTCGTCGACACGCTCTTCGACCTCGCCCTCACGCGCGCCATGCTCGACCGGATGCGGACTGTCACCGACTCGTCGCCGATCGGCACCGTCGTGAACACGCACGCGAACGGCGACCACTGCTACGGCAACCAGCTCATGCGCGACCGCCGGATCGTCGCCTCGGTGGCCTCTGCACGCGAGATGGACGAGGTGCCGCCGGCCATGCTGCACGCGCTGATGCAACTCGACCTGGGCGAGGATGCGAACCGCTACGTCGCCGGCGCGTTCGGACCGTTCCGCTTCGACGACATCGAGCCGACGCCGCCGACCGAGACCTTCACCGGTGCGCTCACGCTGCAGGCCGGCGATCGCGGTGTCGAGCTCACGGAGGTCGGACCCGCGCACACCGCGGGTGACGTCGTCGCCTGGGTGCCCGACGCGCGGGTCGTGTTCGCGGGCGACATCCTCTTCATCGACTCGACGCCGATCGTCTGGGCCGGACCCGTCGAGAACTGGCTCGCGGCGTGCCACCGCATCGGCGAGCTCGAGCCCGCGGTCGTCGTCCCGGGGCACGGACCGCTCACCGACCTCGACGGTGTCGCCCGCGTGGCCGGCTACCTCGAATGGGTGCGGGACGAGGCCCGCGCCCGCTTCGCGGACGGCATGGACGTCGTCGACGCGGCGTGGGACCTCGAGCTCGGGCCGTATGCCGACTGGGGCGAGCCCGAACGCGTCGTCGTGAACGTGGACGCCGTCTACGCCGAGCTCGACCCCGGGCACAAGCGTCTGGACGCGCTGCAGTCGTTCGCTGCGATGGGCCGCTACCGCGCCTCGCACTGACTGGTGATCGCCCGCCGACCTTCCGGCGCAGCGCATACCCGGGTATAGCCAAGAATAGGAAAATCGCTATTCCTGGCTATACTCTGGCTCGTGGATCCGGTTCGGAACCCCTACAGCCCCGGCGCAGGCACCCGGCCGCCGGCCCTGGTCGGGCGCGACCACGAGATCGACGCCATGGACGTGGCGCTCCAGCGCCTGCTGCTCGGCCGTGACGGGCGCAGCCAGATGCTCACGGGGCTCCGGGGCGTGGGCAAGACCGTCCTGCTCAACGAGTTCGAGCAGCTGGGCGACGCCAGGGGCTACTTCCACGAGCACATCGAGGTCGCCGAGGACGGGATGCTCGCGCCGGCGCTCGTCGCCGCGTTCCGGCGGATCCTCCTCGCCATGGATGCCAAGCGCCGGATCGGCGAGCGGATCGTCACCGCGCTCGGGATCCTCAAGGCGTTCAGCCTGCGCATGCCCGGTGTGGAGCTCAACATCGACGTCGACGCCATCCACGGTCCGGCCGACTCCGGCGACCTGGCGAGCGACCTCGCAGCGCTCTTCGTCGAGCTCGGCGAGGTCGCGCGGGACCATCACACGGGCGTGCTCCTGACGATCGACGAGCTCCACTACGTCGACATCGCGACGTTCTCCGCGCTCGTCGTGGGTCTTCACCGCGCCAGCCAGCTGCGGTTGCCCATCACGATCGCGGGCGCGGGCCTTCCGTCGCTCGCGTCGTTGACCGGTGACGCCAAGACGTATGCCGAGCGCATGTTCATGTTCCCCAAGGTCGGTTCGCTCGCCGAGGACCTCGCCGCGGAGGCACTCGCAACGCCCGCGCGCGACGAGGGCGTGCGCTTCGACGACGACGCGCTCGCCCGGGTGCTCGCGGTGACGCGGTGCTACCCGTACTTCCTGCAAGAGTTCGCCAAGGCCGCGTGGGACGTCGCGGACGGACCCGACGCGATCCTCCTCGACGATGTCGAGCGCAGCCTGCCCCTCGCGGTCGCGGAGCTCGACGACGGGTTCTTCCGGGTCCGCACCGGGCGGACGAGCGACGGCGAGCGGCTCTACTTGCGGGCCATGGCCGAGCTCGGGCCCGGCCCGGTGAAGTCCGCGGACGTCGCCGCGCTGCTCGGCAAGCGGACCAACGCGCTCGCCCCGACACGCGACACGCTCATCCGGCGCGCGATCTGCTTCTCCCCCCGCTGGGGTGAGATCGACTTCACCGTGCCCATGTTCGACGAGTTCATGAAGCGCTGGATGCCTCGCGCGAGCGAGCTGCCCGGCGAGACGCCCGGGACGAGCGGCTAGCCGGATATACCTCCGAATAGCGACTTCGCTATACGTAGGGCCTTCAACCCTCGAGCAGGAACTCGCGGATCGCGGCGTCGTGCTCGACCGGTCGATCCATCGTGACGGTGTGACTGGCACCGTCGATCGTCACGAGCCGTGCGCGCGAGTGCTCCGCGACCATCCGGTCCGCGACGTCGGCCGCGAGGATGTCGCTCTCCGACCCGCGCAGGAGCAACGTCGGGCACTGGAGTGCGCGCCACCGCTCCCACTGCCGGTCGCGACCGATCTCCTCACGCGGACGGGTGAAATCGCGCATCGCGGGATCCGTCTTCCACGTGACCCGGCCGTCGGCGGTGGGCCGCAGGTTGCGCTCGACACGGTTGCGCAGCATCGCCTCGTCGGCGAGCGGGTTCTCGGTGCGCGCCCGCTCGTAGGCAGCGTCCGCGTCCGCGAAGACGCTCTCGCCGCTCGCGTTCGCCATGATCCGTTCGATCCCCCGTCGGTCCACCTCGGGCCCGATGTCGATCACGACGAGACGCTCGACCCGCTCCGGGTGCTCGGCCGCGAAGCAGTACCCGTTGACGCCGCCCATCGACGCGCCGACCAGCGCGAAGCGGTCGAGCCCCAGCGCGTCCGCGACGGCGTCGACGTCGTCGACCATCAGCCGGCTGCCGTAGGTGTCGGCCGGGTCGGAGTCGCCGTGACCGCGCTGGTCGAACGCGACGACGTGGAAGCCGTCGCGCAGACTGCGCGCCGCGTGGTCCCACGTGCGCGCGTGCCCGGAGAAGCCGTGGAGGAACAGCACGGGCGCGCCCGCGGGGTTGCCCCAGTCGACGACGTGGAAGCGCAGGCCGCGCGCCTCGACGGTGCGGTCGAGCGGATCGGTGGCGGGCACGGTCTCGGTCATTCCCGGAGTATCGCCCGATTCGCCGGGCCGGCGGTAGGCTGACATCACCGTCAGCAGCGAGCGCGCACCCCCGGGGGGACCCATGCAGATCGACGACATGATCATCGTCAGCGTCGACGACCACGTCGTGGAGCCGCCCGACCTGTTCGACCGCCACCTGCCCGCCAAGTACAAGGAGATCGCCCCGCACGTCGTGCGCAAGGCCGATGGCACCGACGTGTGGCAGTTCCAGGGCATGGAGGTCCCCAACATCGGGCTCAACGCGGTCGCGGGCCGCCCGCCCGAGGAGTACGGGATCGACCCGACGAGCTTCGACGAGATCCGTCCCGGCTGCTTCGACCTCGAGAAGCGCATCCTGGACATGAACGCCAACGGCGTGATCGGTTCGCTCAACTTCCCGTCGCTCGCCGGCTTCGCGGGACGGCTCTTCGCCGCGCTCGAGGACAAGGACGACGCGAAGGTCCTCGCGCAGGCGTACAACGACTGGCACATCGACGAGTGGTGCGGCACGTTCCCCGGCCGGATGATCCCCCTCTCGATCCCGTTGATCTGGGATCCGCAGGCGATGGCCGACGAGATCCACCGGGTCGCGAAGAAGGGGTGTCACGCGGTCACGTTCGCGGAGAACCCCGAGCCGCTCGGCCTGCCCAGCCTGCACTCCGATCACTGGGACCCGTTCTGGCAGGCGTGCTCCGACGAGGGGACGATCGTCTGCATGCACATCGGCTCCTCGTCGAAGCTCGTGACGACCGCGGCCGACGCGCCCTTCGACGTGCTGATCGTGCTGCAGCCGATGAACATCGTGCAGTGCGCGGCCGACATCATCCACTCGCCGGTGTTCAAGAAGTTCCCCGATCTCACCGTCGCGCTCTCCGAGGGCGGGATCGGATGGATCCCCTACTTCCTCGAGCGCCTCGACCACAGCTACCGGGTGCACAAGGCGTGGACCGGTGCGGACTTCGGTTCGAAGATGCCGAGCGAGGTGTTCATGGAGCACATCGTGCTGTGCTTCATCTCGGACCCGGTCGGCGTGCAGCTCGCGCGACGGATCGGTACGGATCGCATCACGGTCGAGATCGACTACCCGCACTCCGACACCAACTGGCCGCGCGCGCCCGAGAAGCTGATGGACGAGTTCAACGGCAGCGACCTCACCGACGCGGAGATCGACCAGATGACGTACCAGAACGCGATGCGGTTCTTCCAGTACGACCCGTTCGCCCACCGGGCCAAGGAGCGCTGCACCGTCGGCGCATTGCGCGCGGAGGCGATCGGCGTCGACACCACGCCCACGAGCGCGTCGAGCCGGCCGAAGGTCGCGCGTGAGGGACGGGTCACGATCACCGACTTCGCCGAGAGCCACTGATCCACGACGGCGGCGGGCCGGGCGCTTGACGAGTACGGAGCGAAGCGGAGCTCCGCCGGGCGAAGCCCACCCGAGCGTGAGCGGGAGCGACCAGACGAGCGCAGACGAGCGTCACAACCGGTCGTTCTGGGACCGCGACGCCGACGCGTACCAGGCCGCGCACGGTGGGCTCCTGCGCGACGCGCCCGCGGCGTGGGGCGCGTGGCGGATCCCCGAGCGCACGGTCGGCGCGCTGGGGGACGTGGCGGGGCTCGACGTGCTCGAGCTCGGATGCGGCGCGGCGCAGTGGTCGATCGCCCTGCACCGGCTCGGCGCCCGGCCCGTCGGCCTCGACCAGTCGATCGGGCAGTTGAGCCATGCGCACAGCGAGCGGCGCGCCGCCGCGCTGTCGTTCCCGCTCGTGCTCGGGAGCGCAGAGGCCATCCCGTTGCGCGCCGCCTCGTTCGACGTCGTCTTCTGCGACCACGGCGCGATGTCGTTCTGCGAGCCCGACCGGTCGCTGCCCGAGGTCGCACGTGTGCTGCGACCTGGCGGACGTCTCGTCTTCTGCCACAGCGCGCCGCTGCTCTACCTGACGTACGACTCGAAGGAGGACCGGCAGACCCGCAGCCTGCAGGTCGACTACTTCGGAATGCGCCGGTTCGCGTACGGTGACGGCACCGTCGACTACCAGCTCCCGTACGGCGAGTGGATCCGCCGCTTCCGGACCCACGGGTTCGCCGTGGAGGACCTGATCGAGCTGCAACCGCCCAAGGGCGCGACCACCACCTACACCGACTTCGTCCCGTACTCCTGGGCGCGCCGCTGGCCCGGCGAGCAGATCTGGAAGCTCCGCAAGGAGTGAAGCTGGGTCATTCGATGACCGGCGCGCCGTCGACGAAGCGGACCTCGGTCGCGAACAGGTTGCGCACCCCGCGCGGATAGCCGACGCGACCGTCGAGCCACGCGTGGAAGACCATCACGAGGCGTCCGTCGCGGTCGGTGAAGAACGACTGACCACCCGGCCCGGCGATGCCGTCGACCGACGTGACCCACGGACCCTGTCGCGCGGTGCACGGGCCCGCGACCGACGCACACGTCGCGTAGCCGATCGCGTACGACGCGCTGTTCCACGCGTTGCCCGAGAAGAACAGGTAGTGCCGTCCTCCGTCGAGCACCATCGCCGGGTTCTCGATCACGCCGGCCTCCCACGGCTGGTCCGCGTCCAGCAGCCGGGTCGGCGGCGCCGCGACACCGAGACCATCGGGCGTGAGGAGTTGGGACCACAACGAGACCGGCAGCTCGCAACAGTTGCCGTCGTTCTTCCAGAGCAGGTAGGCGCGGCCGTCGGCGTCGACGAAGGGCTCCGGATCGATCGCGCCGCCGAGCTGGGTCGGGCAGACCAGCGGCGCGGTGGAGCGGTCGACGAACGGTCCCGTCGGCGTCCGCGACGTCGCGACCGAGATGCAGTGCCGGCCGAGCCCGCGGACCGACACCGCGTAGTACAGGACGAAGCCGTTCCCGCGCTGCATGACGCCCGGCGCCCACGCGGTGCCCGCCACCGCCCACGAGGCGACGCGCGGCAACGCGTCGTCGCCGTACTGCGCGCGCCGTGGATCGAGCCCGCCCCGCAGCACCGGGATGTTGGCGCCCCGGGTCGTCGTCGCGTAGGTGTAGACGCTCGATCCGACGCGGATCACCGCCGGATCCGCGAAGTCGCCGCAGAAGACCGCGTCACCCGTCTCGCTCCGGAACGCGCGCTCGATCCGCGACACGAGACCGGGCGTCGTGCTCGTCGTCGGCACGGCGGGTTGTCCCGGCGGTGGCGCGCTCCGCACCTGGAACCCGCCGGGCGGGCTCACGCGGGCGCACGAGCCGCGCGGCAGCAGGCGCGCGACCACGAACCCGCCGAGGAGCAGCACGAGCACGATCGCCGCTGCGATCCACGCCCGCCGGCGGTCCACCGGTCAGCGGCGCTCGAACGTGAAGTCGGACGCCTCCCGGTCCCAGGTCGTGCCGGTCACGCCGTCTTCGCGCAGCTGGTACTTGAGCACGCGACCCACCGGGTTGCGGGGAAGGTCGTCGCGGAACTCGATGTATCGCGGCATGGCGAAGTACGGCACGCGCTCGACCGCCCAGCGACACAGCTCCTCCTCGCTGAGCTGCGCGTCCTCCTGCAACACGGCCGTGACCTTGACGTCGTCCTCGCCCTGCTCGCTCGGCACCGCGTGCACGGCCACATCCTTGATGGCCGGGTGGGCGACGAACGTCCGCTCCATCTCGAAGCTCGAGATGTTCTCGCCGCGGCGACGCAGGTAGTCCTTCTTGCGGTCGACGAAGTAGAGGAAGCCGTCCTCGTCCTGACGGCCGAGGTCGCCGGTGTGGAACCACAGGTTCCGCAACACCGACAGCGTCTCCTCGGGCCGGCGCCAGTAGCCCGCGAACATGAGGTTCGGACCCTTCGGGCGGCACACGATCTCGCCGATCTCGCCGGCGGCGACGTCGAGGTCGTCGTCGTCGACGATGCGGACCTCGAACTCGACATCGTTGGGCTTGCCCATCGCGCCCGGCTTGTTGGTCTCGCCTGCGGGGAGCGCGCCCACGAGCGACGCCTCGGTGAGCCCGTAGCCACCGGAGAAGGTCGCGCAGCCGAAGCGCTCACGCCAGATGCGATCGGTGTCGGGCGGCATGGGCGCGGCCGCGCACAGACGCAGCCGGTGGCCGGACTGATCCGGGTGGTCCTCGGGCGCGTTGGCGATCAGGATCGCGAGGGAGCCCAGCATGGAGAGCATGGTCGCGCCGGTGCGTTGCACCTCGGGCCAGAACCTCGACACCGAGAACCGCCGGGCGATGCTCGCGTGGCCGCCGACGACGAGCGTGCCGACCACGCAGACCGAGATCGCGTTGAAGTGGAACAAGGGCAGCGGTGTGAGCACGACGTCGTCGGACCGCCGGCCCCACAAACGCGCGATCTGGTCGGCCAGCGACACGACGTAGTTGTGCGACAGCATGCAGCCCTTGGACGGCCCGGTCGTGCCCGCGGTGTAGATGAAGCACGCGAGGTCGGCCGGGCGTACCGCGGCGTCGGGTAAGGGATCGGCCGAGGAGCGTTCGATCGACGCGGCGTAGTCGTGCACCGGGATGCCCGTGACCACCTCGTCCGGCGGCCCGACCACGATCGCCGCCGCCAGCTCCGGCACCTCCATGTCCACGACGAGCCCGACGCGCGACGCGACGTCGCCTTGGACGACGATCACGCTCGCGCCCGAGTCGACGAGGACGTGGCGCAGGAACTCGCCCTTGTAGGCCGTGTTGATCGGTACCTGGATCGCGCCGAGCTTCAGCGCCGCGAAGAAGGACACCACCTGCTCGGGCCCGTTCTCCAGCAGGGTCGCGACACGGTCCCCCTGCCCGACGCCGAGCTCGGCGAGCGCGTGGGCGAGGCGGTTCGACGCCACGTCCATCTCGCGGGTCGTGAAGCCGACACCCTCGAAGTCCAGGTACGGGCCGTCGGGGTCGGTCGCGAGGCGGTGCGCGAGCGCGGCGAGCACGGTGGTCTGGACCGGGGCCATGGGACGTGACACTACCGTCAGGGTTGCCGGGCCGGCAGCCCGTCCCGCAGCGAGGCGAGCCGGAGCGCGTCGAGGAGCGCGTCGCGCAACTCGCCGGGCTCCACGACGTCGTCGTACGTCAGCGTCTCGGCCGCGTCGTACGCGCCGCCCAGCTCGGCGTGCTCGAGCAGCACGCTCGCCTCCGTCGGGCCCGTCGCGGCGGGCTGCCCTCCTGCCGACGGGATGCCGCCGTGACGCGCACCGGGAAGCGCGACGCAGAGCGTCTGGCCGTCGAACGGTTGCTGGCCCATCAGCGGGGCGCCGACCCCGTGCAGCGAACGCAGCGTGACATGGAGCTTCGGTGATCGCACGCGGGCCTGCGCGGCGAGCAGTCGTGCGGCGTGTCGCAACGTCCCGGCCCGTTCGGCGTCAACCCCGGTCGCGAGGCCCGGGGTATCGGCGAGGAACACAACCGGAAGGTGGAACGCGTCCGCGAGATCGAGAAAGCGCGCGGCCTTGCCCGCGCCGGAAGCGTCGATCGCGCCGCCGCCCGCCGCGGGCTGGTTCGCCACGACCCCCACGGTCTGTCCCCCCAGGCGCGCGAGCGCGGTCACCATCGACCGTCCGAACTCGGGTTGGATCTCCAGAACAGCGCCACGGTCGGCGACCACCTCGATGACCTCGCGCACGTCGTACGGCTCGCCGGGGTCGACCGGGACGATGTCGAGCACCTCGTCGACCCGACGCCGCCCGACGTCTCCGGTGTCGACGAACGGCGCGCGCGCCCACGCGCTCGACGGCAGGAACGACAGGTAGCGACGCGCGAGATCGAGCGCGGCTCCGTCGTCGGCGGCGCGGTTGTGCGCGACCCCACTCGTCGACGTGTGCAGCGCGACGCCGCCGAGCTCGTCGCGCCCCACCTCCACGCCGGTCGCGACCTCGATCTGCGCCGGGCCCGCGGCGAACATCGCCGAACCGTCGACCATGACGACGAAGCCGGCGAGCGCGGCCGTGAGCGCGCTGTGACCCGCCGAGACCCCCATCACCACTGCAACCGTCGGGACGAGTCCCGACACCCGGGCCAGCGCGGGGAGCTCACTCGGCGCGCGGCTCCGCAGCTCGTACGCGTTGCGGGTGCGCTCGCCGACGCCCTCGAGCAGGAGGACGAGCGGGGCCCGCTCCCGACCGGCGAGCTCGACGAGGCGCTGTCGCTTCGCCTCCGTCCCCGGCCCGATGGAGCCGGCCATGACCGAGAAGTCCTCGGCGCCGACGAGGACCGGCCGCCCGTCGACGAGCCCATGCCCGGCGACGAACGCGTCCGCCGGTGCGGTCGGCGTGACCCCGCGGTGGACCGAGCCGACGAGCGGGCCGAGCTCGACGAAGGTCCCCGGGTCGAGGAGGTGCGTGACACGAGCCCGCGCGTCGAGCCGGCCACGGGCGCGCTGGTGCTCGAGGCGCTCGTCACCGCCCATCGCGGCGGCGGCCCGCCGCCGCGCGGCCAGGTCGCCGAGCAGGGGGTCCCAGTCGCGGCGGCTCACGGGCGCGGCAGTGTAGGACCGCACTGCACGATCCTCGGGCGGACCGGCGGTGCAGGCCAATAACCTCGGGGCGTGTTCCGGATCACGTCGGAAGCCGACCCCTCGTTCCTCGCCAAGATGCTCTACGAGGCCGTGTACTGGGACCCCGACATGACCCGGAAGCCCTTCGACACGTTCCTCGAGGATCCGGTGCTCGCCCGCTACGTGGAGGGCTGGGGACGACCGGGCGACGACGCGGTGGTTGCGCTCAGCCTCGACGAGCAGCCCGCCGGTGCGGCCTGGTTGCGCACCTTCGAAGCGCGCGAGCCGGGCTACGCGTTCGTCGACCCGAACACGCCCGAGCTGAGCATCGCGGTCGACCGCACGTATCGCGGACGTGGTGCGGGGAGCCTCCTGCTCGCGGGTCTGCTCGGGCGGGCGCGCTCGCGCCGGGTCGCTCGAGTGAGTCTCTCGGTCGCGAACGACAATCCGGCCCGGTCCATGTACGAGCGGTTCGGTTTCACGAAGATCGGCGAGACGTCGACCACGTGGACGATGCTCATCGACCTGTCCGGCTGAGCCGGCCGAGCTGTCGCGGGCGCGGAGTCAGCCGCACGTGGTGCCGTCGGCCGGCGGCACCAGACGAACCAGGTAGTCGACCACCGCGCCGTCGAGGCACGAGTCGCCCGCGGGGAACGCGGTGTGTCCCTCCCCGCGGTGGAGCAGCAACCGCCCGGAGCCCAACTCGGCGGCGAGCCCCCGTGCCCACGCCACCGGCGTCGCCGGGTCGCCCGTGGTCCCGATCACGACGATCGGTGGCGCGCCGGGCGCGCTGACGGGTGCAGCCGTCGGGTGCACCGGCGGGACGGGCCAGAACTCGCACGGCAGGCCCAGGGTCACGTTCGACACCCCGAAGTGCGGCGCGGCGATGCGCGCGTCGGCCTCGACCTGGCGCACGGTGTCGAGGCTGCCGAGGCTGGGCCCGTCGAGGCAGCTGATCGCGAGGAACGCGGGGTACTCGTTCGAGTAGCGGCCGCTCGAGTCGCGGTGGACGGTGTCGTCGAAGAGGCCGAGCAGGTCGGTCGGGTCACCCGAGCGGGCGTGCGCGAGCGCGGTCGCGAGGAGGGGCCAGGTCGCGCGTCCGCCGTAGAGCGCCTCGGTCACCCCGAGCTCGTACTGCGTCGGGCCCAGCACCCGAGAGCGGCTCCCGTGGTGGCTCACGAGCGGGTGCGCGTCGATGCGCGCCTCCAACGCCTCGTACGCTCGCTGCGGATCGCCGTTCGAGTAGAACGCGCAGCCACGGTTGGTCTCGCAGTCCGTGAAGAAGTCGTTGAGCGCGAGCTCGAAACCCTGAGCCTGTTGGATCGTGAGCTCGCGAGCCGACAACGCGGGATCGACTGCGCCGTCGAGGACGAGCGCGCGCACGCGGCCGGGAAACGCGTGCGCGTACAACGTGCCGAGGTAGGTGCCATAGGAGTAGCCGAGGTACGTCAGCTTGTCGTCGCCGACCGCGGCGCGGATGCGGTCCATGTCCTGTGCCGTCGCGTCCGACGAGATGAAGGGGAGCAACGTGCCACTCCCCCGGGCGCACGTGTCGGCGAACTGCTTGCTCGCGGCCTCGACCGCCTGCTGCTCGGCCGTGTTGTCGGGCGACGCATCCGGCGCGAACAGGTAGTCGAGGCGGTTGCCGCAATTCACCGACGTGCTGTCGCCCGTCCCACGGGGGTCCCACCCGACGATGTCGAAGCGGCTCCGCAGCTCCGAGGGCAGTTGGCCGGCGATCCCGCGGGCGAGATCCACGCCGGACGCGCCGGGACCGCCCGGGTTCACGAGCAGGCTCCCGATACGCCGGCTCTCGTCGCGAGCCGGGACCTTCAACAGCGCCAGCTGGATTTGGGTGCCGTCGGGACGGGAGTAGTCGAGGGGCACCCGCAACGTCGCGCACTGACCCCCGCTGCAGTCGCGCCATTGGAGCGGCGGCGTCGCCGTGGCGCGGTCCCCGCGACCACCGGCGACCGACGCCGTCGTCGGCGCCCGCCCACGGTGCGTTCCGCCGCTCGACGAGCATCCGGTGAGCGCGAGCGCGGCCGCGACCACGATCGCGACGACGGCGGTCGCCGCGACACGACGTCGTCCGTGGGCCGACGGGGCTCCGAGCACGGGCGAACCTTCCCACGGCCACAGCCCTCGGCACGGGTCGCGGGGCGCGAAGATCGCCGCAACCAACCTGGCGGCAGGCGGTTCGCGGCCGCCGACGAGGGTCTAGCCTGGTGGTTCCCCCGCGGGACACGAGGTCCCCGAGGACGGAAGGATCGTCGTGGGCGTACCCGAGCTCATCATCGTGCTCGCCGTCGTCGTCTTGGTGTTCGGCGGCACCCAGATCCCCAAGCTCGCGCGCTCGCTGGGGCAGGCCCAGAAGGAGTTCAAGAAGGGCCAGCACGAGGGCGCCACCGAGGGCGACGACGACAAGCGCTGACGCCGGCTGACGTCGACGCGGCCGGGCTTCAGCCGGCCATGATCCCGCCGTCGACCGACACGATCGCTCCCGTCATGAAGCGCGCGTCGTCGGACGCGACGAACACCACCGCGTTCGCGACGTCCTCCGGCTCGGCGTAGCCGTAGGGCGAGTTGATGTTGTCGAAGTCGTGGATCGTCGCGCCCTCGGGAAACGTGAACGTCTGGATCATGGCCGTGTTCATGCCGCCGGGCGCGACCGCGTTCACGCGCACGCCCCGGTCGAGGTACTCGTAGGCGAGCGCGCGCGTGAGGTTGACCACACCACCCTTCGACGCGCAGTACGCGGCCGAGTACTTCTGACCCTTGAGCCCCGAGTTCGACGCGATGTTCACGATCACGCCGCCACCGTCGAGCATCGCCGGCACCACCGCCTGGGCCATGAGGAACGTACCGGTGAGGTTCACGCCGATGATCGCGCTCCACCGCTCGAACGACTCGTCTTCGCTGCGCGCAAAACCGCCGATGCCCGCGGCGTTGACGAGCACCTGCGGACGACCGAGCTCCTCGGCGACCTTCGCGACCGTCGAGCGCACCGCGGCGGGGTCGCTCACGTCGACCGTGTAGGCGCGTGCCGTGCCGCCACGCTCGCCGATCGTCGCGGCCGTCTTCTCCGCCGCGTCGCCGGCGAGGTCGAGCGCGGCGACCTTCGCGCCCTCCGCCGCGAGCATCGTCGCGGTCGCCCGTCCGAGTCCCGACCCCGCACCGGTCACGAGCGCCACCCGGTCGTCGAAGCGCGCCATGTCGTCTCCCCCTTCGCGCTCGTCCGTCACGCCCGTCTGCGCCGGGCGCCAGGCCGCGGATCTTACGCTGCGTCAGATATAGGGTGGCGGCGATGCCCCGGTCGATCCCCGAGCTGCTGCGCGAGGCCGCAGCCGCGCACCCCGACCGGGAGGCGTACGTGCACGCCGGCGACCGGATCACCTACGCCGCGCTCGACCGCGCCGCCGACGGGTTCGCGTCGGTGCTCCTGGACCACGGGGTCGCGCACGGCGACCGGGTGTGCCTGTTCCTGCCGTCGTCCGTCGACTTCGCGGTGTGCTACCTCGGCGCGCTGCGCGTCGGCGCGATCACGTCCGCCGTCAATTTGCGTCTCGGTGCCGGCGAGGCCGCGAGCATCGTCGCCCGGAGCGAGCCGGTCGTCACCGTCGTCGACCACGAGCGGCAGCCGCCCGCCGGCCCCGATCCCGGCGCGGTGATCTCGCGGACCGCGCTCGCCGACACGTTCCGCGCCGCGCCGCCGTCGTCGAGCGCGCTGCCCGACATCGCGCCCGACCACCCCACCTGCATCGTGTGGACGAGCGGTACGACGGGCGCGCCGAAGGGCGCGGTCTACGACCACCGCACGCAGGAGGCGATCTCGCGCAACATCGGCGAGCTCACCGTCGACGCCGAGCGACGGCTCGTCGTGCTGCCGTTCCCGCACGTCGGCTACATGACGCGCATGTGGGACGAGCTCGCGCACGTGACCACGCTCGTGCTCGCGGGCGAGCCGTGGTCCGCCGCCGAGACGCTGCGGCTCATCCGGGAGGAGGGCATCACGATGGCGACCGGCGTGCCCACGCAGTGGTCGCTCGTTCTCGCCCATCCCGACCTCGCGACGACCGACTTCTCCGGACTGCGGGTCGCGGGGCTCGGCGCGTCGGCCATCGCGCCCGAGCTCGTCCGCACGATGCGCGAGGTCCTCGGCTGCCCGGTCCTCACGCGCTACACGAGCACCGAGGCCGGCGTGACGACGAGCACGCGCATCGGCGATCCCGACGAGGTGGTCGCCAACACGGTCGGACGGCCCGCGCCCGACGTCGAGCTGCGGATCGTCGACCTCGACGGCCGCGACGTCGACGACGGCACGGTCGGCGAGATCCTGTCGCGCTCCCCCGCGATGATGCGCGGGTACTGGCGCGATCCCGAGCTGACCGCGCAGGTCGTCGACACCGGCGGCTGGCTGCACACCGGCGATCTCGGTTTCGTGGGTGACGACGGCAACCTCCGGATCGTCGGTCGCCTGAAGGAGATGTACATCCGGGGCGGCTACAACGTGTACCCGGCCGAGGTCGAGGCCACCCTGACCGAGCATCCCGCGGTCGACCGCGTGGCGGTCGTCGGCGCGCCCGATCCCGTGCTCGGAGAGATCGGTGTCGCGTTCGTGATCACCAGAGCCGGCGCCGACGAGCCGACGCTCGAGGAGCTGCGCGGGTTCTGCAAGGAGCGCGTCGCCGACTACAAGGCGCCCGACCGGCTCGTCGTCGTCGACGAGCTCCCCCTGACCTCGATGTTGAAGGTCGACAAGCGCGCGCTCCTCGCGCGAGCCGGTGACGACGGTTTCCGTCAGGCGGCGCACGGGTAGCCGCGTCAGGATCGTGATCGTGCGCACGCACGGTCCCGAGCGCGGAGGAAGACCATGCCGGATCGTGACGACGACAGCCTCGAGAGCGAAGGCGTCCCCGACCTGGAGGGCCCGCTCCCCGAGAAGGAGCTCACCGGCGACCCGCAGGAAGGCGTCTCACCACCCAACTACTCCCCCAAGGCGTCGACCGACTGGGGCGTGACCGTCGACGAGCAGCGCCGGCCGGAGCCGCTCGACGTGCGGATCCGGCGGGAGCGGCCCGACTTCGGCGCGCGCGACGTGGGCTTCGATCCGGACGAGTGGCAGGAGCCGGTGCGCGTCGTCGACGACGCGGACACCGACGTCGGCCTGCGCGACGACGAGGGCGAGCTCGTCGCGCTCGAAGGCGAGGAAGGCGCCGACGACCTCAGCGCCGAGGAGTCGGCCCTGCACGTCGAGCAGGAGTGAGAGATGCGGCACTCACCGTCGGTTTCCGACGGTGAGTGCCGCATCTTGACTAGGTCTGGCGCTGCAGGATCTGGGCGAGGGACGTGAACAGCGCGTCGGGGACACCGAGGTAGCCGATGATGGTCGTCCCCTTCGCGTTGGTCTCGAAGATCTGACTGTTCAACAGGATGGCGATCGACGCGCCGGTCGCGGGGTCGTACCACGACTCGGACGTGAAGCCGCCGAAGATCCCGTTGTGACCGACGAAGTTGTCGACCTCAGCGATCCCCAGCCCGTACGTCGCCGGGTACTGGGTGCCGTTGGTGAACCCGGGAAGACCGACGAACGGACCGACGCCCGGCAGCGACTGGAGCTGCAGCCGGACCCGCCGCATCGTCGGTGACAGCAGCTCGCCGCTCCCGAACGCGCGCGACCAACGCTCGATGTCCGGCAGGGTCGAGATCATCGCGCCGGCGCCACCGAGCACGGACGGGTTCAGCGTCTTCGCCACGACGACGATCGGATTCGCAGGGTTCCCATTCGGGAGGCCGACGACGTAGGGCGTCGCGGCCGGGCTCGGCATCGTCATCGACGTCGTGGGAAACGACGTGTGGTCGAGATGCAGCGGGTGCAGGATCGTGCGCTCGAGGAGCTTTGGGTACGGCGTGTGTGTCACGGCGGCCGCGATCGCGGCGAGCATGGCGTAGTTGGTGTCGGAGTAACCCGGCGTACCGGGCGGCTTCGAGCCGTCCTCGATCGCGAACGCGACGATCTGGTCGATCGTCCATGACGCGGTCGGGTTCGCGTTCGCGGCAGTGGTCAGCGATGACGTGCCGCCACCCTCGTCGAAGATGCCCGAGTGCATGTCGAGCAGGTCGCGGATCGTGATCTGCTCCGCGTACGGGAGCTGGGGGAACCACTGGTCGATGTCCTTCGACAACGACAGCCGGTGCTCCTGGACGAGCTGGAGGATGACCGTCGCGGTGAACGTCTTCGTGACGCTGCCGATCCGGAAGTGGGTCGCCGGCGTGACCGGCGTGTTCGACGCGATGTCGGCGTGTCCCGCGGTGACGGTGAGATCACCGACGCCGGGCTGGTGGACGGCGACCGCGATCCCGGGGGCGTCGTAGCCCTGCTGCGCGAGCTGGATCGCACCTTGCAGCTTCGCCGCGAGCTGGGGCGGGAACGGTCGTGGGCCGCCGTGGTGCCGGCCGTGCCCGTCGGCCGCGGCCGTGCCGACCGGCACGACCATGAGCGCGAGCGCGACGACGAACGCGACGACGACACGGCGACCCATGCGTCCTCCCCCCAGTGCCCCCTGACCGGAACGTCCCGATCGTGCCAGCTCGTGACGTGCGTCCGCCAGACGTCAGTCCGCTTCGTGGCCCGGGTCGATCACGCGGGCGCGCTGGAACCCGAGTCGGCGCCCCGGGCGCTCGCGGGCCTCGCCCGCGAACGGCGCGAGCAGGTGACCGACGTGATCACCGGAGTCGAAGCGGTGGAGCACGCGGCCGGCGAACCAGTCGAGCCCGTCGAGCACGGGAGCGCCCGACGGTCCGGGCGACCAGCGGCACCGGCTGAACTTGTCGACGTCGTCGCCCGTCTCCGCGCCGAACAGCTCGGCGAGCGCCATGTCGTCCTCGTCGAGCGCGTGGACCACGAGCACGTCCGCGCGCGCGGCGACCGGGAACGTGTGGTTGGCCTTCGACACCCACACACCGACCGCGACAGGGTCGATGCTGCACTGGGTCGCGAAGCCGACGAGGCATCCGGAGCGCTCGCGCCCCTCGGCCGCGGTCACGATCCACATCGGGTAGTCGATCGTCGCCGCGATCCGCTGGAACGCGGCGATGCCCGGAACCCCGTCGTCGCCCATGGATGCGAGGCTACGCGCGGCCCGAGCCGATGCCCCGGGTCGCTCAGGTGCCGGCCTTGACCCGCGGAAGGACCTTGGCGGCGAACAGCTCGAGGCCCTCCCACGCGGTGTCGGGGTCGATGCCGCCCATGAGCGGGTGCAGGACCACCGAGCCGAACGGTCCCTGCTCCTCCACCAGCGCGACGCACTCGTCGGGCGTGACGACGCGGTAGACGCGCTTGAGCTCCGGATCGTCGAAGCCGGCCGGGTCGACGTGCACCGCGGAGCGCTGGCCCGGCGTCTGCCAGTCGGCGTAGGTCTGCGCGTCGAAGTAGGCGTGGGGCGCGATGCGGGCCCACGTGCGTTCCGGGTCCTCGCTCACGAGCACCATGCCCGGACCGTTCGGGAGGCTCACGAACCCTCCGGTGAACCCGACCTCCCGACACTCCTCCTCGTACACCGCCGCGAGCGCGGGGTCGCCGATCGCGGGGAAGAAGCCGAGGTTCAACCGCGCCGCACGGCGCGCGGCGCGCTCGGTCGATCCGCCGATGAGCAGGAGCGGATGCGGTGTCGAGACGGGCGTCGGCGTGACCCGCACCGTGCGCCCACGCCATTCGAACGGCTCCCCCGTCCACGCCTTGCGCATCACGTCGACGTACTCCTCGAGGAGCGCACCGCGGCGCGAGCGGTCGACGCCGGCCATCTCGAACTCGTCGTACCGGTAGCCCAGGCCGGCGACGAAGCCCGCGCGTCCACCGCTCGCGAGGTCGAGCGTGGCGAGCTGCTCGGCCAGGCGAACCGGGTCGTGCAACGGGACGAGCAGCGCCGCGATCGTGATCTGCACCCGCCGCGTGCAACCGGCGATCGCGGCGGCCAACGTCACCGGCGCCGGCATGTACCCGTCGTCGGTGCCGTGGTGCTCCGAGAGCACGACGAGGTCGAAGCCGCGCTCGTCGCCCCACGCGCACTGCTCCAGACACGCCCGGTACTGCGCGGCGTGCGTCGTCGACGCGAAGTCGGGGACCCGCAGGTCGTAGCGCAGCCCGATCATCGCCATGGCGGTCCTCCCGTCTCGTGACCCGCCCGTTCGGGTTGGCGCATGGACGGGTACGGACCGCCGGGACGGTAGCCTCCCGGGCCGGGACGTCCCATCGGGGTGGTGACGCCGTGACGTCCCAGCGAGGAACGATGGAACCGGCACGTGCGCCGAAAGCTCCTGTCGTCGGGTTGGTGGCCCAGACGGCACCGCCCGACCGGTGGACCGAGATGCTCGGCTACCTCGACGACGCCGCGACCCTCATCGACCTCGATCCCGACGTGCTGTGCCGCCTGCGCACCCCGCACCGCGTCTTCGAGGTCGCGGTGCCGATCCAGCACGACGACGGCCACGTCGAGGTCTTCACGGGCTGGCGCGTGCACCACAACACCGCGCGCGGCCCGGCCAAGGGCGGCATCCGCTTCCACCCCGCGCTCGACCGGTGGGAGGTGAGCGCGCTCGCGGCCGCGATGACGTTCAAGACCGCGTTGATGGACCTGCCCTTCGGCGGCGCGAAGGGGGGCGTCCGTTGCGACCCGACGACGCTGTCGCTCGCGGAGCTCGAGCGCCTGACCCGGCGCTACACGTGGGAGATCCTCCCGATGCTCGGGCCCGACAAGGACGTGCCCGCGCCCGATGTGAACACGGACGGCCGGGTCATGGGCTGGCTCATGGACACGATCTCGCTCGCGCGCGGCGAGATGACGTCGAGCTCGGTGACCGGCAAGCCGACCGTGATCGGCGGAACCGAGGAGCACGCGGGCTCGACCGCCAGCGGTGTCGTGCACGTCGTGCGGGACGTGTTCGCGGAGCTCGACCTCCCGCTCGCCGGGAGCCGCGCCGTCGTGCAGGGTTTCGGCAAGGTCGGCGCGCCGCTCACGTTCCTGCTCCACTCGGCCGGCATGCGCGTGGTCGCGGTGAGCGACGTCGGGGGCGCGGTACACAACCCGGGTGGGCTCGACCTCGCCGCGCTCGCCGAGCACGCGGGCCGCACCGGGTCGGTCGGGGGATTCGGCGGCGGGGACGATCTGGATCCGGCGGAGCTGTTCGCGGTCCCGAGCGACGTCGCGGTTCCCGCGGCGCTGGCCGGGACGATCGACGAGCGGGTCGCCGAGCACCTCGCGGCCCGGGTCGTCGTCGAGGCCGCGAACGGGCCGACGACGGCCGGCGGTGACCGCGTCCTCGACGGGCGCGGGGTCGTCGTCGTGCCCGACATCCTGGCCAACGCCGGCGGCGTCACCGACTCGTACTTCGAGTGGGCCCAGAACCGCCAGGGTGTCGCGTGGGAGCGGGGCCGGGCTGCGGAGCTCCTGCAACGGATCATGCACGACGCGTTCACGAACGTGTGGAGCCGGGCCGAGCTCCTCCATGTCGGTCTGCGCCGCGCCGCGTACGCGGTCGCGGTGGCCCGCGTGGCCGACGCGGTGGTCGCGCGCGGGCTCTTCCCGTAGCCGGCGCGGTCCCCAAGGACCCGGGATGGCACGAAACGCGGGTTTCGCGCTTGATTCGCGACCACCGCGATGCCGATGAAGCAGACGTGGTCCGACGTCTGGCCTGGCTGCTGTTGACGATCGGACTCGTCGCGCTCTGCATCGCCGACGCCGCGATCGCGGTGGAGCAGACCGTGATGACCCCGGACCGCGTGCGCGCGGCAGCGCCCGGTGTGCTCGCCACCGGGCCCGTCCGGCGCGAGATGACCCGCCGGGTCGCGAGCGAGGTGCAGCGACAGCTCCCGGGCGCCCAGGGACTCGACCAGGACCGGCTCGACGCGCTCGCCGGTGCGGCGCTTCGCGAGCAGCAGTTCGTCGACGCGTTCTCCGACGCCCTGGTGGAGCTCGACGCCCACGTGTTCCGCGGCCATCGGGGGGCCGTGGTCCTCGACGACGCCGCGGTCACCGCCGCAGCGCGGGATGCCGCGGGTTCCACGACCCCGGAGCTCGCCGCCGCGTTTGCGCCGGGCACGCGCCTCACGGTGTCCGTCGAGACGGCGAACGCGCCCGATCTGCACGTGCTCGCGGGCGTCGTGCAGAGCACGGCACGGATCGGTCTCGTCGTCGGGCTCGTGCTCGTCGTGGTCGGGATCGAGTTCGCGCCCCGTCGGCGCCGCGCCGTCGCGCGCGTCGGGCGGTGGGCCGTCGTGCTGGGGTCCGTCCACATCGTGTTGTTCGGTCTCGTGGCGCGCTACGTGCTCGCTGCGTTCGGCGCGTGGCCCGACGTCGCCGCCGCGTTGATCCGCGGGGCGTCGGCACGGGCGCTGGTCGTCGGCTCGCTGCTCGTCGTCGGTGGTGCCGTCGCCGTGGGGACGGTGCATCGCATCGACACGGCAGCGCGCCGTCGCTCACGTGCTGCCGCGCTCCAGGAGCTCTCGCGCCGGACGTCGTGGAGCCCGCCGCCCCGCGAGCGCTCGCAGCGCAGCACCCGCCGCACCCTGCGCTGAGACGCGCACGTCTCGTCTCAGAGGTCGAGCGTCGCGCCCGCCACGCCGGCACGCCGCACGGCCTTCGCCTTCGTGCGCAGCAGCACGTCGCGCGGGGCACGCACGATGCCGTCGGTGAAGCGGGCCACTTCGGCGTCGAGCCGGTCGGCCGGGACGACGCTCGAGACGAGCCCCATGGCGAGCGCCTCCGCCGCTTCGACGACGCGCCCGGTGAAGCAGAGCTCACGGGCGCGCGCGCCGCCGATCGCATCGTGGAGTGGGCCGTAGACCACGTCGCCGAAGGTGATCTCCGGATGGGCGAAGCGTGCGGTGTCGGTCGCGACACGGATGTCGCACATGACCGCGAGATCGAAGCCCCCGGCGATCGCGGGTCCGTTGACCGCGGCCACCATCGGCAGCGGGAACTCGATACACGTGCGGTGGAAGCGGTCGCTCGACGCCCACAACCGTTGGGAGAACTCGGGATCGACGGCCTGCTCGAACTCGCGGAGATCGAAGCCGGATGAGAACGTCGAGCCCGATCCGGTGACGACGACGACCTTGACCTCGTCGTCGCCTGCGAACTCGTCGAGCGCGTCGGAGAACCCGTCGCGTACCGCGATGGAGAGCGCATTGCGCCGCTCGGGTCGGTGCAACGTGATCCGCGCGACACCCTCGACCGGCGCGTCGACCACGACCTCGTCGCTCACGGGCTTCCTCCTTCGGCGTCGAGCACGTGACCGAGCGCGGTGCGGAGCGCGGCCACGTCCCGATCGTCCAGGTGACGGGCGAAGTGGTCGTACACCCCGCGCAGGTGCACACCACTCGCGGCACGCAGCCGCTGCCGGCCGGCCGCGGTGATCACCGCGTACGTCCCGCGCCGGTCGCCCGGGCACGGCTCACGGGCGACGAGCCCCGCTTCCGTCATCCGGTCGACCAGGCGGGTCAGACCGCTGCGGCTGAACATGACCCGCGCCGCGAGCTCCTGCATGCGCAGGCGCCCCTCGCCCGCGTCGTTCAGGCTGACGAGCACGTCGTACCAGCTCAGCGGGAGGTCCTGGGCCTCCAGCAGCTCCGCCTCGAGAACCTGGGTCAGGGTCGCGTGGGCGCGGAGGAAGGCCTGCCAGACCGCCAGACGCTCGGCGTCGACCCGCCCCATTCCGGGGATGCTAACGCCGCGACGCGCGATCGTTGTCGCTGCAACACGTTCCGTATCGGGCCGGAGGTATCGATGAGCACGTCGCCGCAGTCCTCGTCACCGCCGGCGGTCGACGTCCGCCGGGCCGGCACCCGCTTCCACACCCGGCTCGACTGGCTCGACTCCTGGCACTCGTTCAGCTTCGGTCATCACCGCGACCCCGCGAACACGCACCACGGGCTGCTGCTCGTCAACAACGACGACGTCGTCGCGGCGGCCGGCGGCTTCGGCCCGCACCCGCACCGCGACATGGAGATCGTGACGTGGGTCCTCGAGGGCGAGCTCGAGCACCGGGACAGCGCGGGCAACCACGGCGTGATCGGACCGGGCCTCGCGCAACGCATGAGCGCCGGTCGCGGCATCACGCACTCCGAGATGAACGCCAGCCGCGATCTCCCGGTCCATCTGGTCCAGATGTGGGTACTTCCCGACGTGCGTGACATCGACCCCGGCTACGAGCAGCGCGACATCGGCGAGGCGCTCGCATCACCCGAGCTGGTCGCGGTGGCGTCCGGTCGTGGTCACGACGGCGCGGTCACCATTCACCAACATGGCGCGGTCCTCTGGGCCGCGCGGCTCGGGCCGGGCGACACCGTCACCGTTCCCGACGCCCCGCACGTCCATGTGTTCGTCGCGCGCGGCGACGCCGACCTCGACGGGGCCGGCGCGCTGGCCACGGGCGACGCCGTCCGCCTGACCGACGCCGGGCCCGTGCTGCTCACGGCCACACCCTCCGTCGCGGAGCCGCGCGACACCGAACGGCCCGGCACCGAGATCCTCGTCTGGGAGACCGCATGAGAACCCTCGCCCGCATCCTGCTCGCCGGCGTCTTCGTCCAGAGCGGCGTCGACGTCCTGCGCAACCCCGAGCCGCGTGTCGTGAAGGCCGCGAGCATCGGCCTCTCCGACCCGGAGCTCGCGACGCGAGCGAACGCGGCGGCGATGGTCCTCGGCGGGGTCGCGCTCGCGTTGGGCGTCAAGCCGCGGCTCGTCGCGCTCCTGCTCTTCGCGTCACTCGTCCCGACGACCGCGGCCGGTCACCGCTTCTGGGAGGAGGAGGCGGGACCGGCGCGCGCGCAGCAGCTGGTCCACTTCTTCAAGAACCTCTCGATCCTCGGCGGCCTGCTCGCGGTCGTGTCCGACTCGGGTCAGCGGGGCCGGCGCGGGCGCCGCCGCGCGACCACCTAGACCTGCGGGGCGCGCCTAGACCTGCGGGGCGAAGCTCGGGCCCATCTCCGCGTCGACGAGGGCCGAGGCGCGCTCGAGCTCCGCGGCGCGCAGGCGCCGCTTCGTCGCGCCGTACACGCGGGTGGGTAGCTCGGCGAGCTCGGTCGCGAACTCCTCCGCGCGCGCCGACAAGCGGTCCGCCGCCACGACCTCGTGGACGAAGCCCTGCTCCGCGGCCTCGCGTGGCGCGAGCACGCTGGCCCCGAGCATCGCCCGCTCTGCTGCGACGGTTCCGAGCGCGTGCTGGACGATGACGGTGGCCCACGTCGGCATGACGAGGCCGATGGCCGTCTCTGTGAGCCCGATGTTCGCCTCGATGTCGGCCGCGATGCGCCAGTCGCACGCGAGCGCGAGCACCGCGCCACCGGCGACGGCGTGACCGGTGACGGCGGCGACCGTCGGAACGGGCGCGCTCCACACGGCGAGCAGACCACGCGCGATCCGTCGCAACGTCGCGGTGCGGCGCTGCTCGTCGGTCTCGCGGACGAGCGCGAGGTCGATGCCGCCCGAGAACACCTTCGGCCGACCCCAGACGACGAGCGCGCCCGCGTGGTCCGTCTTGGCGCGTTCGAGCGCGTCCTCGATCGCAGCCATGGACTCGTCGTTGAGGACGTTCGCCTTGCCGTCGTCCAGGCGCAGGTGCGCGAGCTTGCCGTCGAGCTCGTAGGTGTGGGCCATGGGGGTCATCCTCGCATCTGTCACATCGGTCGACTCCGCGCCGGCCTGCCGGGCCCGCATCGCTCCCCTCGCTCATGTGATCGACGAGGTGCCATGGCCGAAGCGATTCCATTCGCTCCGTGACTGCCAGGCCTCCGCTGCGCCTCCGACCATTGCACGTCGCGTGAAAGAACACCTAGCCTGCCGCGATGGTCACCCAGACGGTCAGCGCCGGGCACACGGACGGCCGCTCGGCCCGGGCGACACGCACCCGCGAAGCCGTCGTCGCGGCGCTGCTCGCGCTCCTCGACGAAGGTGACCTGCGTCCCACTGCGAGGGAGATCGCAAGCCGCGCGGGGGTCTCGCTGCGTTCCGTGTACGTGCACTTCGACGACCTCGAGGATCTGTTCTGCGCCGCGGCGCGCCAGCAGTTCGCCAAGATGGCCGAGCTCATCCAGCCGCTGTCCGACGACGGCCCCCTCGACGACCGCCTCGACGCATTCGTGGAGCAACGGGCCCGGGTGCTGGAGACGGGGAACGCGGTCCGCCGCGCCGCGGTGCTGCAGGCCCCGTTCTCGCCCACCCTGGCGCGCGTGCTCGAGGTCGCACGCCGCGCCGGACGCGGCGAGGTCGAGCGCGTGTTCGCGTCCGAGCTCGGCCGTCGTCCCGCCGAGGCACGAGCGCGGCTCGTCGCCGCGCTCGCGATCACGGCAGGGGCCGCGACCTGGGACGGGCTGCGCACGGCCGAGCAGCTCGACGTCGACGAGGCCGGGGCCGTCGTGCGGCAGCTGCTGCGCTCCCTCCTCGTCGGCGGCGACGACGACACACCGGCGCGACGGCGGACCGCCGGACGCGCCGCCGCGCGCGCGGCGCCGGCGCGCCGGCGGATCTAGGTTTCGACGGCTTGGCCGAAGGGGGATCGGCGTTGCCCGAGGCAGTGGAGAGCGTGTCGACCCGGCGCCGCGCCGGCGACGCGATCTGGTGGCGATCACCGCAGGCGGGGCAGCTCGCCGCGTTCCTCGTCATGCCCTGCATCGCGCTGCTGCTGCGGCAGACCTGGAACGTCCCGTGGGGTGTGGTCGTCCAGGGCCTCGTGATCGGCGGGCTGACCTCGCTGGTCGCGGTCGGTGTCGCACTCGTCTACCGCGCGAACCGGATCGTCAACTTCGCGGCCGGCGACCTCGGTGCGGTGCCCGCCACGCTCGCGGTCCTGCTCATCATGAGCACCGGCCTCCCCTACCTGCTCGGTTTCGCGACCGGCCTCGTCGCGGCGGTCGTGCTCGGCGTGCTGGTCGAGATCCTGATCATCCGGCGCTTCTTCCGCGCTCCGCGCCTCATCCTCACGGTGGCGACCATCGGCCTCGCGCAGGTGCTCGCGGCCTGCGGGCTGCTGCTCCCCAACCTCTTCGACACCTCGGTGATCGGGCCGCGCCTCGAGCCGCCGTTCCACTGGTCGTTCACGGTGAACCCCATCCGCTTCGACACGACCGACGTGCTGACGCTCCTCGTGGTCCCGACGATGTTCCTCGCCCTTGCGATCTTCATGCGCCGCTCGTCGATCGGGATCGCGATCCGCGCCGCGGCCGAGCGGGCCGACCGCGCGTCGACGCTCGGCATCCCCGTGAAGCGGCTGCACACGATCGTGTGGGTGATCGCGACCGTGCTCGCGTTCGTCGCGATGTTCCTGCGCGCCGGCGTCGTCGGTCCCCAGATCGGCACCGTGCTCGGGCCGGGCATCCTCCTGCGTACCCTCGCCGCCGCGGTCATCGGGCGCATGGAGCGGTTCCCGACGATCGCCGCCGCGGCGCTCGGGCTCGGCGTGATCGAGCAGGACATCTTCTGGCACTGGCACGACGCCGCGTACGTCGACCCCGCGTTGTTCGTGATCATCCTCGGCGCGCTGCTGCTCCTCGGACGCGCCCGCTCGACGTCGCGCTTCGAGGCCGACGACACGTCGACGTGGCAGGCCGCCCGCGAGGTGCGCCCCGTGCCACGCGAGCTCGTCCACCTTCCCGAGGTGCGCGCCGCGCGCTGGGGCATCGCGCTGGCGGTCGTCGCGTTCCTCGTCACGTTGCCGGCGTGGTTGGACGAGAGCCGGATCAACCTCGCGGCCGCGATCGTCATCTTCGGGATCATCGGCTTGTCGCTCGTCGTGCTCACGGGGTGGGCGGGCCAGGTGAGCCTCGGTCAGATGGCGTTCGTCGGTGTCGGGGCCGCGGTCGGCGGCGCGCTCACGCACAGCGCGGGCTGGGACCTGTCGATCGCGGTGATCGTCGCCGGCCTCGTCGGCGCGGCCGTCGCGGTCGTGATCGGGTTCCCGTCGCTGCGAAGACGGGGCCTCACCCTCGCGGTGACGACGCTCGCGTTCGGGCTCGCGACCTCGTCGTACTTCCTCAACCGTCAGTTCTTCACGTGGCTGCCGCCACAGCGCATCGACCGACCCGATCTGTTCGGTGCCATCGACATCTCGACCGAGACCCGCTTCTACTACCTGACGCTCGTCGGGCTGCTGCTCGCGCTCGCGATGGTGCGCGGTGTGCGCCGCAGCCGCACCGGGCGGGTGCTGATCGGTATCCGTGAGAACGAACGTGCGGTGCGCTCCTACGGCGTCGACGCGACGCGCACCAAGCTCGCCGCGTTCGCGTTCTCCGGTTTCCTGGCCGCGTTCGCCGGCGCCCTGTTCGTGCACCATCAGACGGGGCTCGGCACCGCGGCGTACGCGCCCGAGGAGAGCCTCAACGTGTTCTCGATGGTCGTGATCGGCGGCCTCGGGTCGGTGCCGGGCGCGTTGCTCGGCGCGACCTACGTGCGCGGCGTCGACTGGTTCGTGCCGTCGTCGTACCGGTTCCTCGCGACCGGCGCCGGGCTGCTCCTCGTGCTCATGATCGTGCCCGGCGGGTTGGGCGCGGTGCTCTACGACGTGCGCGACTGGTTCCTGCGCAAGGTCGCGATACGGCGCGGGATCGTGGTGCCCAGCCTGGTCGCCGACATGCGCACGCCCGAACCGGTCGTCGCGTCGGAGGAGATGGTCGCGCAAGCGGAGGAAGCCGAAGCGCTCGCGCCGGGGCCGTCGTCATGAAGCGCATCCGCAACTGGTTCTCCACGCTGGGCGGCGGCGCCGCGCTGTTCCCGCTCTTCGTGCTCTTCGGCCTGACGGCGGTCGAGCAGCTCGACCAGCGCGCGTTCGACGTGTTGCTGCCGAACATCCGCGACTCGTTCGGCCTCGACACCCAGGCGATCCTCGCGGTCGTCGGGCTGACCGGCGCTGCCGCGCTGATCATCGCGGTCCCGATCGGCTTCTGGGCCGACCGCTTCTCGCGCGTACGCATCGCGGTGTGGGGCGCCGCCGCGTGGTGTGTGTTCTCGGTGCTCACGGGCCTTGCACCCGTGCTGTGGGTGCTCGGCCTCGCCCGGGCCGGGTCGGGGCTCGGCGGCGCCACCATCGTCCCGACCCACAACTCCCTGCTGTCCGACTACTACGACATCCCCGCGCGCCCGAACGTCTACGCCGCCCACCGCGCCGCGTACGCCGTCGGCGCGTGCATCGGTCCGCTGTTCGCCGGGCTGATCGCCTACTACACGAGCTGGCGGGTCCCGTTCGTCATCTACGCGATCCCGACGCTCGTCTTCATCATCCTTGCCCTCCGGCTCCGCGAGCCGCTGCGCGGGCACTTCGAGCGCGCCGCGATGGGTGCCAGCGACGAGGTGCAGAGCACCGAGGACATCCCGCCGTCGATCGCCGAGTCGTGGCGCATCGTGTGGAGCGTCGGCACGCTGCGCAAGGTCTTCTACGCGCTGCCGTTCCTCGCGGTCGCGTTCCTCGGCCTGCTCAGCCTCAGCTCGCTCTTCTACTCCCAGGTCTTCCATCTCGACGAGCGCGCCCGTGGCTACATCGCGGCCGCGGTCGAGCCGGCGCAGCTGGTCGGGCTGTTCGCGGGCATCCCGATCGCGACGCGACTTCTCGCGCGCGACGCCGCGCTGGTACTGCGGTTCCTCGCGGTGGTCGCCGTCGTCGTCGCGGTCGCATGGACGCTGTTCGCGCTGAGCCCGTGGCTGCCCATGGCGATCATCATGAACGCGATCGTCTCGGGCGTCGTCGTCATCCTGATCCCGGGCATCTTCGCCGCGCTGTCGCTCGCGATCCCGCCGAAGGTCCGCTCGTTCGGGTTCTCGGTTGCGGGCCTGTGGATCCTCCCCGGTCTCGTGCTGCTGCCCGTCATCGGTGGTGCGGCGGACGCGTGGGGCATCCGGCCCGGCCTCCTGCTGATGGTCCCGGTGTTCCTGATCGGCGCGTTGATCATCGCGTCGGCGGGCAGCGACGTGAACGACGACATCCGCCGGGTGTGGACTGCGGCCGCGGCGCAGGCCGAGGTGCTGTTCGAGCGCCGGCAGGGCAACGTCAAGCTGCTCCTCGTGCGCGGCGTCGACGTGCACTACGACGGCGTGCAGGTGCTCTTCAACGTCGACCTCGAGGTCGACGAGGGCGAGATCGTCGCGCTCCTCGGCACGAACGGTGCCGGGAAGTCGACGTTGTTGAAGGCGGTGTCGGGACTGGTACAGGCGAGTGGCGGCGCGGTCGTCTTCGACGGTCGCGACATGACGCACACGCCTCCCGACGAGGTCGCGGCGCGCGGCGTCATGCAGGTGCCCGGCGGTCAGGGCGTCTTCCCGTCGCTGACCGTCGCCGAGAACCTGCAGCTCGCCGGATGGCTGCACCGGCGGGATCAGGCGCACGTGCGCGCCGCGACCGACCGCGTGCTCGAGATCTTCCCGATCCTCGGTGAGCGGCTGCACATGGCGGCGGGCAACCTGTCCGGCGGTCAGCAGCAGATGCTGACGCTGGGCATGGCGTTCATCGAGCGCCCGCGTCTGCTCATGATCGACGAGCTGTCGCTGGGCCTCGCTCCCGCGGTGGTCGAGCAGCTGCTCGAGATCGTCCAGAGCATCCGCGACGCGGGGACCACGATCATCCTCGTCGAGCAATCGGTGAACGTCGCGTTGACGGTCGCGGAGACCGCGTACTTCATGGAGAAGGGCGAGATCCGCTTCCACGGGCCCACCGCGGAGCTGCTCGACCGGCCCGACATCCTGCGTTCGGTGTTCCTCGAGGGCGCGGAGTCGGTCGGCGCCGATGCGGGTGCGGGCCTGGCCGCCGGTGCTGCGAACGGCAACGGGAACGGCAGCGCGAACGGCGTGACGCGGGTGCCCGCGTCCGCGCGTGGCGCGTCGGGCGCGAATGGCAACGGTGCTGAGGCCGACGTGCGGCTGTCAGTGCGCGAGGTGTCGAAGCACTTCGGCGGGATCACCGCCCTCCAGGGGGTGGGCTTCGACGTGCACGCGGGCGAGGTGCTCGGCTTCATCGGCCCGAACGGCGCGGGCAAGACCACGCTCTTCGACGTGATCTCGGGGTTCCTCCCGCCCGACGAAGGTCGCATCACGCTCGCGGCCGATGGCGTCGTGCACGACCTGTCGGGACGCTCGCCGCAGCGGCGCGCCCGCCTCGGGCTCGGCCGCTCGTTCCAGGACGGCCGGCTGTTCCCGGCACTCACCGTCTCGGAGACGATCGCGGTCGCGCTCGAGACCCACGTCGACGTCCGTGATCCCGTCGCCGCGGCGTTGAACCTGCCCGCGGTGCTCGACTCCGAGCACGACGTCGCCATGCGCGTCGAGGAGCTGATCGAGCTCATGGGCCTGGGCGCGTTCCGCGACAAGTTCGTGCGCGAGCTGTCGACGGGGAGTCGTCGTGTGGTCGACCTCGCGTGCGTGCTCGCGCACGGCCCGTCGGTGCTACTGCTGGACGAGCCGTCTTCAGGCATCGCGCAACGTGAGAGCGAGGCGCTCGGACCGTTGCTGCTGCGCATCCGCGACGGGCTCGGGGCCAGCATCCTCATGATCGAGCACGACCTGCCGCTGCTGTCGTCGATCTCCGACCGGATGATCGCGCTCGATCTCGGCGAGGTGATCGCGACCGGCACACCCGACGAGGTCGTGCACGAGCCGCGCGTCGTCGCGTCCTATCTCGGAACCAGCCAGGCGGTCATCGCCCGCTCGGGAGCCCGTCCCGGCGCGCTCGGCGTGGAGGAGTGAGCATGCAACCGACCCCGACCCGTCCCCGTCGGCCCAGCACGCTGCGCCGCTACGGGCCGATCCTCGCGGTGCTCGTCATCATCGTGGTGGTCGTGCTGATCGTGACCCTCGCGGGCGGAGGCGGCAGCTCCAAGAAGGACTCCGTGTCCGCAGGCAGCGGTCCGGGCAAGCCGCCGGTCATGTTCACCAAGGACTCGAACACCGACTGGGGCCCGAACTGCGACACCACGACCGGCAAGATCAAGCTGCCGACCGTCTACGCCCCGCCGTGCGTGCCGCCGTTCCACGGCGACAACGGCGGCGCGACGGCGCCCGGTGTCACCGCGGACGCGATCACGGTCGCGGTATACATCGCCCAGCCCGACCCGCTCCAGCAGGCGCTCGTCGGCGGGGCGGGCGCGACCACGTCGCCCGACCAGAACGCCGACACTGCGATCGACTTCGGAAAGCTCTGGGCCGCCCACACCGAGACCTACGGGCGCAAGGTCGACTTCGTGAAGTACAAGGCGACCGGCGGTCCGACCGACGAGACCGCGGCGAAGGCGGACGCGATCAAGATCGCCACCGACATCAAGCCGTTCGCGGTGTTCGGTGGTCCGACGCAGACGACCGCGTTCGCCGACGAGCTCTCGGCCCGCAAGATCCTGTGCCTCGCGACGTGCTCGGTGACGTTCCCCGACAGCTTCACGCAGTCGCGCGAGCCGTATCTGTGGTTGTTCACGCCCGGCTCGACACAGTCGGCCTCGCTGACGGCCGAATTCATCGGCAAGGAGCTCAAGGGCGGCAAGGCGATTCACGGCGGCGACGCGGTGAAGGACAAGACCCGCGTGTTCGGCGCGTTGCACTACGACACGGCCGACGGTCAGTACGCGCAGGGCTACCAGACGTTCAAGGATCAGCTGAACAAGTACGGGGTCAAGCTCGCGAGCGAGATCTCGTTCCAGCTCGACCTCACCCGCGCGCCGGAGCTGGCGCGCACCGCGATCGCGCAGCTGAAGAGCGCGGGCGTCACGTCGGTCATCCTGAACGCCGACCCGCTCATGCCCAAGTACTTCACCCAGGAGGCGACGCGCCAGGGCTACTTCCCCGAGTGGGTGATCGGCCAGAGCCTCTTCGTCGACACGGCGACCTTCGGCCGGACGTTCGACCAGCAGCAGTGGGTGCACGCGTTCGGTGTGTCCTTCAACGCCGCGAGAGGCGACCAGACCACCCAGGACGGCTACAACCTGTACGTCTGGCAGTACGGCAAGAAGCCGGTGTCGAACAACTACCAGATCCTGAACCTCGACGGCGGCACGCTCATGACGGGCGTGCAGCTCGCGGGACCGATCCTCACGCCCGAGACGTTCGAGAACGGCCTGTTCCGCGCGCCCGTCGCGGGTGGCGGCCCGACCACGCCCACGCTCTCGCGCGGCCACCACGGCCTCTGGCCCACCACCGACTGGGCCGGGATCGACGACGCGACGGTCGTCTGGTGGGACTCGAAGGCCAGCGGTGTCGACGAGAACGGCAATAACGGCACCGGGCTCTACCAGTTCGCGGATCAGGGCAAGCGGTACCGGTCCGGCCAGTTCCCGAAGGGCGAGACGGGACTGTTCGACCCTGCGACCTCCGTCCTGCTCTACAAGCAGATCCCTCCGAGCGACCGCCCGCCCGTCTACCCCTCCCCCGCCCAGGGCGGCTGACCCCCATTCGTCGGTTGGGACGCTGATCGGCGGGATGAGCCGATCACCGTCCCAACCGAAGCTGTCACAGGTGAGCGCGGCGATCCGGAGATGGATCTTCGACGTCATCGCGCCCGTCGCAGCCCGACAACACGATTTGTTCAGTGCCGATCACGGCTCCCGGGCATCCGCATGCACCGCAGCGTCGCGTTCCTCTTCGTCGACCGACCGCCAGATCACCGATGCAGTCGCCGGCACCTTGACCCGGCTGAACCGTCGGGAGCAGCACCGATGAAGGGAGAGTGAGAGGTCGAGGCGACTCGGTGGGCGCGAGCGCCTAGCTTTGCGCGCCCATGGAGCCCACCGCGCCCCGTCGACCGGGCGGCAACCGACTGCTGCGCCGCTACGCGCCGTTCATCGTCGTCGTCGTGATCGTCGCTGTCGTCGCCGCGCTTTTCGCCACCCGCGGCGGCTCGAGCTCCAAGTCCAAGGGCAACGTCACGACGTCGGCCACCGCGAACGGCGAGCCCGAGCTCTTCAGCAAGAGCTCGAAAACCGACTGGGGTCCGAACTGCGACACCCACACGGGCAGGGTCGCGGTCCCGTTGCTCTACGCGCCGCCGTGCGTCCCGCCCTTTCACGGCGACAACGGTGGCGCGACCAGCCCGGGCGTCACCAAGGACACCATCACCATCGCGGTCTACGAGCAGCAACCCGACCTGCTCCAGCAGACGTTCTTCGAGCAGAGCGGCGCCGACGAGACGGTGAGGGCGGAGGAGGCCACGCAACAGGCCTACGCCGACTTCTTCGAATCCCACTACGAGATGTACGGGCGCAAGGTGAAGCTCGTGTTCGTGAAGGGCAGCGGCGCGGACGACGACGACGCGGCGGCGAAGGCCGACGCCATCAAGGTCGCGACCCAGATCCACGCGTTCGCGTCGTGGGGCGGTCCGCAGATGACCGCGGCCTATGCCGACGAGCTCGCGGCGCGCGGCGTGCTCTGTGTCGGTGACTGCACCCTCGCCCAGCCCCAACAGTTCGTCGACCAGCGCGCGCCGAACATCTGGCCGACCGAGCCGTCGTTCGAGCAGGCCGCGGTCCACTGGGCCGAGTTCATCGGCAAGGAGCTGGCCGGGCGGGACGCGTCGCATGCCGGTGATCCCGCGCTCACGAGCAAGACCCGACGCTTCGGACTCATCCGTTACAACGACGACGCAGGCACGTTCGCCGCGAGCGCGAACCACTTCAAGGATTTGCTCCGCAAGTACCACGTCACGATCGCGAGCGACGCCGCGTACTCGTTCGACCTGAGCAAGGCCCAGGAGACGGCGCGCACGGTCATCAGTCAGCTCAAGGCCGCCGGCGTCACGAGCGTGATCCTCGCCGCCGACCCGGTGACCCCGTCCTTCTTCACCGCCGAGGCCACGCGACAGCAGTACTTCCCCGAGTGGATCGTGCTCGGCACCGTCTACACCGACACGACGTTGTTCGGTCGCACCTACGACCAGAAGCAGTGGGCGCACGCGTTCGGGGTCTCGGTGCTCCCGGCGCGTTCCGACGAGTCGGTCGACGACCTGGCCCAGATCCTGACGTGGCAGACGGGCAAGCCCCCGCAGGCGAAGACCTGGGAGGAGCTGGTCCAAGCGCCTCTGATCTTCTTCACCGGCGTCCACCTCGCCGGGCCGCACCTCACGCCGCAGACGTTCCGCGACGGTCTGTTCCGCTACCCGTCGGGCCCGACCCGTGTGACCCACCTGCACCTGTCGTGGGGCAAGCACGGGATCTGGCCCCAGCCCGACTACTTCGGCGGCGACGACGCCACGCTCATCTGGTGGGACCCGACCGCGAAGGGCCCCGACGAGGTCGGTAACGACGGCACCGGGATGTACGCGTACGCGAACCAGGGCCGCCGGTACCTCCCCGGGCAGTGGCCGAGGGGCGAGCCCGACGTGTTCGACCCCGCGAACTCGGTGACCCTGTTCCACCAGCTGCCGCCGAACGACACGCCGCCGAGCTACCCACCCCCGACCGGCACCTCGAAGCGGTAGCCGACCCCGCGCACCGTCACGATCCGGCGACCCTCGGCGAGCCCGTTGGCGAGCTTGCTGCGGAGCCGGGCGACGTGGACGTCGAGCGTCTTGCCGTCGCCGTAGTAGTCACGGCCCCACACCCGGTCGAGCAGCGTCGTCCGGGTGACCACCTGTCCCGCGTTCGCGAGGAGGGTCTCGAGGATCCCGAACTCCTTGAGCGGCAGCGCGACCGCCCGCCCCCGCACGGTCACCTCGTGGCGCTGCGGGTCCATCCGCACGTCACCGACCTCGAGGATCTCGGCCGTCGGTCCGCCGTCCTCGCCGACACCGGCCCAGCGCAACCGGGCCCGGATACGGGCCACCACCTCGCGCAGGCGCAACGGCTTGGTCACGTAGTCGTCGGCTCCGAGCTCGAGGCCGACGACGGCGTCGAGCTCGCTGTCGTGCGAGCCGACCATGATGATGGGCACCCGACCGCGACCCCGTTCCCGCAGCGTGGCGCACACGTCGAGCCCGGACGCGTCGGGAAGCGCGAACTCCACGAGCACCACGGCCGGCCGGACCGCGTCAAAGGTCGCCAGCGCGTCGCGTGCCGTGCCCACGCACTCCACGAGGAACCCGGCGTCGCGCAGCGCCCGCGACAGCAGGTCGCGGCTGCCGGTGTCGCCGTCGACCACAAGCACGCGCGTGAGGCCCAACGGGGCGGGCCGGATCACGGCACCACCCCGTCGCTCCACGATCGTCCGCTGCGTGTCGGTCCCGACGCTCTGCGTCGCGACCCTGTCTCGCGCCGTCCCCACACGGCTCGCTCCCAGCCCAGATACCTCACCCTGCCCAAAGTGAGGGACGCCGGACCGTAGCATCCATATTCGCAGGTGGGAAAGGCCTACGCGTGTTCCGCCCGGGGAAAGCCGTCACCCTCGGCGCGAATCCAACCCTCGCCGAGCACGTAGCGGCGGATCACACGGGCCGGATTGCCCACCGCGACGCTCAGATCGGGCAGGTCCCCGGCGACGACCGACCCGGCCCCCACGACCACGTGACGGCCGATCGTCGAGCCCGGCAGGACGACGGTGCCGTGGCCCAGCCACGACCCCGATCCGACGTGCACGGGGCGCGGCGCCGCGAACTGGGTGCCGATCGGCGCGGTCACGTCCTCGTACCCGTGGTTCGCATCCGTGATGTAGACGTGATGGCCGGTCCACACGTCGTCGCCGATGACGACCTCGGAGTGACCGACGATGCCGCTGCCCTTGCCGATCACCGTGCGATCACCGATGGTCACGACCGGGTCGTGGTCGGGTACGTGGCCCGGCGCCACTCCCGCGGAGAGGCTCGAGTAGGGCCCGACCATCGACGCGTCGCCGATGTGGATGTAGCGCTCGCCGAAGAGCGCCGCGACGGGGAAGCAGATCGCGCTGCCGGCACCGAAATGCCCGAAGCGACGGCCGCGGCGGCTGCGCGGCCCGATCGTGGCGAAACGGGCCGCCTGGTCCCACAGCCAGCGGATCGTCTCGCCGGTCGCGAGACGGAGCGGGTCGAGCGCACGCGGCTCGGGGGCGGATGCCATGGGTCCCATCGCGGGACGGAGAGTAGCGCCGGGCGTACCGTCGGCCGGGCTCGCATCGCGAGTTGGTCGACTCCGCTCCGGCGTCCCGGCCTCCGGCCACGCCTGCGCTCCGTCGTCACTGACGCTCGCGGCGCCCGTCCCTGACCGACGCGCGCGCCCGCCGGTACACGACGACGGTCGCGGCGGCGGCGCCCACGACGATGACGACGAACATCGCCACGAGCACGTTGGGCCAACCGGGATCCACCGAGTCCTGGTTCGTGGCCGCGAACGGCACGAGCAACGCGAGCGCGGTCGCCGGCACGACCCGAATGTACCGCCGCTCCGTCGGTCACCGTCGTGCCTGCGAGCGGCAAGAACGACACGGCCGCGACGCGTCATCCGATGCGAGCCTCCGTTGGCAGGGCGCCGCTCGCCGCCAACCCCGCTCGCCCCGCTCCGACTCCGGAGCGGCGCAAGACAACATGGACCGCCCCGTCATCGGCGGGGTGGGACCCGGATGACGGGGCGGTCCTGCAGGGCGGGAAGGACTCGGCGGGGGGCCGAGCGGTCCTTCCCACCTTCGATGTACCCGTGGGGCCCCGCGGCTCAAGCACGCGGGCGACGCGCCACCACGAACGTCCGGTGCACACACCGAACGCCCCGCTCTGTCACGTCGTACGGTTCAGCGCGTCGAACACCGCGTCCGGGTCGACGTCCTCGATGTCCTTGTACCCCGTGAGGCGCTCGTACATCCTCGCGGCAGCACGCGAGAAGCCGTCGGGCAAGCCCGAGGCTGCGAACGCGTCGGCTTCCTCGTCCATCTCCGCGACGAAGCGCCACGCCTTCCGCGCGTTCCCTCGTGCCGTCCTCGACGACCGATCCGCCAGACGCGGCTGGGAACGCGACCACTCGTCGAGCAGCGCGGCGTCGACACCGTTCGAGCGCGCGAACGCCCGCACTGCGAGCAGCAGCGCACCACTCCCCTTCGTCCACGCCGCGTACGCGACCTTGAGCGCCGACGCGGTACCGATCTCGTCACCCAGCACGACGGTCTCGAACGCGCCGCCGTCGAAGCGCGCCGCGACCGCTGCCGCCGTGGGCCCGCTCAGGAACAGCCGCGTCTCGCCCCGAGTCGTCGGCGGGCCACCCACGATCGCGCCGTCGACGAAGGCGCCGCCCGCGGCCACGATGACCTCACCGACCCGGCGGGCGGTAGCCGGCGCCACCGCGTTCGCGTCGACGTAGGTTCCACCGAACCCGGCCGCCGCGACCCCGCACGCGGTGTCGAGCGCCGCTTCGGGCGGACACACCGAGAACACCGTGTCGACCGCGGCCAGCATGCCGCCGAGGTCGCGCTGCTCGACCAGGCCCGCGGACGCCGCGCGCGCACACGTCGCGGCACTCCGCGCTGCGGAGACCCAGTGCACCGCTTCGCCCCGCTCCGCGAGCGCGGCACCGACCGCCGCGCCCATCGCGCCCGGATGCAGCACTCCCACACCGGTGCGCGCCGGCCCGCTCACGACTTGGCGCGCCGCGCCCCCGCGCCGAGCAGGTCCGCCGCCTTCGTCATGCCCGGCGTCTTCCCGACCCGCTTGGGCGTGATGTCGACGTCGGTCGCACCGGCGCGCAGCGCGCCGACGGTGCACTCGTCCTTCGCACGGGTCGCGAACGGGTCGTAGCGGAAGTGCCGGCACGCGTTCTGGTACGTGATCTTGTCGATCTCGTCGTCGGGCACGCCGTCGAGGCTCTTCATCAGGTACTCCGGCGACGTGGGCCACGTCGTGTCGGAGTGTGGGTAGTCGCACTCCCACGTGATGGTGTCGATGCCGACACGGTGCCGGTTCGGGATGCCGGACGGGTCGTCGATGAAGCAGGTGACGAACCGCTCGCGGAAGAACTGGCTCGGGAGCTGGTCGCCGAAGTCCTGACCCGTCCACGCGTGGTGCCGGGTGTAGATCCAATCGACGCGGTCGAAGAAGTACGGGAGCCATCCGATCCCGCCCTCCGACAGCGCGACGCGAAGGTCCCGGAACTTGCGCAGCACGGGCGACCACAGCAGGTCGGCCGCGCACTGCACGATGTTCACCGGCTGCAGGCTGATCAGCACGTCGATCGGCGCGTCGTCGGCGGTGATGGCGAGCGTCGAGCTGGACCCGATGTGCAGGCACACGATCGTGCCCTCGTCGACGCACGCGGCCCAGAACGGGTCCCAGTGGTCGGAGTGGAAGCTCGGCAGGCGCAGCTTGGCCGGGTTCTCCGAGAACGAGATCGCGTGGCAGCCCTTCGCGGCGAGCCGGTGCACCTCGTCGGCCATGAGCTGCGGGTCCCAGATCGGTGGGAGACCGAGCGGTATGAAGCGTCCCGGATACGAGCCGCACCACTCGTCGACGTGCCAGTCGTTGTACGCGCGCAGCACCGCGAGCCCGACGTCGAGGTCCGACGAGCGCGAGAACAGCTGCCCGCAGAGGTTCGGGAACGACGAGAAGCACATCGAGGCGAGCACGCCGTTCACGTCCATGTCGCGCACGCGGCGGTGCACGTCGAAGCAGCCCTCGCGGATCTCGTCGAAGCTCGTCGGCTCCATCCCGTACTCGTCGAGCGGACGGCCGGCGACGGCGTTGAGCCCGATGTTCGGGATCTCGCGGCCGTCGTACATCCACACGTCGGTCCCGTCGTCCTTGCGCACGAGTCGCGGCGCGACGTCGGCGTAGCGGGCGGGGAGCCGACCGTCGAACATGTTCGCCGGCTCGACCACGTGGTCGTCGACACTGACCAGGATCATGTCGTCGATGTGCATGGTTCCCCCTCGGCCGCACCTGACGCGCACGTCAGCCTAGCGGCGCCGGCCCGCACGGTCACCGGCAACGGCCCGGGCGGCCGGTAACGTCGACCGCTCCGCCGGCTCGGACAGGAGGCGAACCCGGACATGCCGACGCGTGGCGCGCTGCTCTCGATGCCCCTCGTCGCTGCACTCGTGCTCGGCGCGTGCGGCTCCAGCACGAAGACGATCTCGAAGGCCGACTACGTCAGCAAGGGCAACCAGCTCTGCGCGGCCGCGCAGCAGAAGATCGAGAGCCTGAAGCAGCCGCAGGTCGACCCGAACAGCGACCTGACCAAGGCGCAGATGAAGATCGTCGGCGACTTCCTCGACCAGGGCGTGAGCATCCAGAACGACCTCATCAAGAAGCTGCGGGACCTCGGCACGCCGAAGGCCGACGACAAGAAGCTCAAGAAGATCTACGACACGTCCGACACCGGCGCCGGCCAGATCCAGAAGGCGGCCGACGCGGCGCACGCGGGAGAGCTCTCGACGATGCGCACGCAGTTGGCGAAGGGCGGCCAGACCCTCGACCAGGCCCAGAAGGACATCAACGCGTACGGCCTGACCGAGTGCGGGAACTCGAACTCGTAGCACCCGGTCCGCCCCGGCCGCGGTTGACGCGACGAGCGCAGGCTGACGACACTCCTGCGCCATGCAGCGAGCACCTGCGCCGATCCTCGTCGGCTTCCTGTTCGACTTCCCCCAGCACGACGGCGGTTCGAGCTTCGAGGAGGCGATACGGCTCGGCCTCGACGCGATCGGTGAGGGTCGCATCGACCGTCCGGTCGAGTTCGTGCACCGTCACGTCGACGGGTTGCCGCTCGGGACGGAACGCGCGGTCGTCGACGGCTTCCGCGAGCTCGACGACGAGGGCGTGCTCGCGATCGTCGGCCCGTCCATCTCCGACAACGGCCTGATCGTCCAGCCCCTCGCCGACGCGGCCCGTCTTCCGTGCATCAACTACACCGGGGGCGAGCGCACGCGTGGCGAGTGGATGTTCCACTACCAGATCGGCTCGCTCGAGGAGGAGCCTTCGATCCTGGCCCGCCGGCTGGCCCAGCGCGGTCTGCGCAGCGCGGCCGTCATCTTCGACAACTCCCCCGTCGGCCGCCGGTACGCGGAGTGCTTCGACGACGCCCGCACCAGCCTCGGCCTCGAGCTCACGGGCAGCTCGGCCATCTCGCCGCTGTCGGAGGACGTCACCGATGTCGCGAGCCGGATGCGCGACACCGGCCCCGACGCGCTCGTCTACCTCGGTCTCGGTGTCGCGTCACGCGCTGTTGCTCTCGCGCTCGCCGCGATCGGCTGGGACGTGCCCGTCGTCGCGAACTCGTCGCTCATGTTCGGCTACGCACGACCCGACTGGCGCGACGGGTGGAAGGGCTGGGAGTACATCGACGGGATCGCCGACGACAACGCGATGCGCGCCGAGCTCGCGACCAAGTCGAAGCGCACCGCCGCGGGACCGGTCCTGTGCGGCGCGTACGACATGGGACGGCTGCTGGGTGAAGCCATCGCGCGCGCTCACCACCTCACGCGCGAGGGCGTCAAGGAAGGCTTCGAGCGCGTGAAGCAGCTCCCCGCGACGACGGGGGTCGAGGGCACCACGATGGGCTTCGGCACCTACGACCACGCCGCGCTCAAGGGCGGCTATCTCGTGCTGCGCGAGTGGCGGGAGGGCCGCACCGTCCAGGTGTGAGTTTCTGGTCGCGCTCGCACGCTCGCCGCTCCCTTGCCAACAGCGCGACCCGGGCGACGGAGCAAGCTCCGATCGCCTGCGCGACAACGCCGTCAGCGGCCGGCGCGGGCCCGCTCGACCGCGCGCTTCCCGGCGTCGCGTGCGGTGTCGAACACCGCCGCGGCCGCACCGGTCACGAGGTTTGCGGGCGGCGTGTCGGGCGAGCGCGGGTGGGGCCGGGTCGGCGCGGTCTTCTTCGCGATCGCGAGGCGGTCGCCGAGGTCGTCGAGGAACCAGCGCTCCAGCGTCTTGCGCACCTGGGGAAACATCTCCTTCTCTTCCTCGCGCACGTGGTGCCGGACGTTCTCCATCATCACGGACACCTTCGCGTCGAAGCGCTCGTCGTCGGGTGACAGCCCCTCGAGCTCCGAGAGCAGCCACTTCACGACGTTGTGCTCCTCGAGCGCCTCGAGCACCTCGGAGGTCTCCTCCGGGTCCTCCGCGCGCACGCTCGGATAGAAGACCTGCTCCTCGATCGCAGCGTGGATCGACAGCTCGCGGATCATCTTGTCGACCAGGCTGCGCTTCGACTTCTTCGCCCGGGGGCCGCTGTTCTCGAACTTCTTGAACAGCTCCTCGACCGTGCGGTGGTCCTGCTTCAGAAGGGTGATCGCGTCCATATCGTCTCCGGGAATCGGTGGTGTTCCGGAGATACCCGAACCCGCCCGGAGCAAACGCGACCGCCCGGGCCCGGATAACTGTCACACCCCCGTGCGATGCTCGATGTGTCGTATCCCAGGCGTGTAATTTCACGCGTGTGATTCCCCGGGAGGTTCCGATGCACCCGAGCGAAACTGCGCCGAATGTCCGGTTCGAGCCCTGTGCGGCCTACAGCGGCGACGACGTCTCCGGCTGCTGCGCGGTCTGCGGCTGGCTCGAGCAGGACCACGAGCTCGTCTCCGCGCGCGTCGTCCGGCTTCCGGTGCGCCGCCGCGTCGAGCGGCGCGCTTCGTAGCGAAGCGCGCCGTCAGGCGCTGCGCCGCGAACGCGACGACTTCTTGGCGCCGGTCGCCTTGGCCGCCGACTTCGACGCGGTCGTCTTCTTCGCCCCCGCGGCCTTCTTGGCCGGCGCGCGCTTCGTCGAGCCGCGCGCCGGGGCCGCTTCCGCGGTGTCGCCGCCGGCCTTGGCCAGGCTCGCCTCGAGCGCGGCCATGAGGTCGAGCACCTTGGCCGGCGCCTCGGTCGCGGGCTCGGCGACGATCTCCTCGCCCGCGGCCTTGCGCTCGATGAGGTCCATCAGCTGCTCGCGGTACTCGTCGTGGTACTTCTCGGGCTCGAACTCCCCCGACAGCGCCTCGATGAGCTGGCGCGCCATCTGCAGCTCGCGGTCGTTGACCTCGACATCCTCGCCCGGAACGCCTTCGAGGTCCTCGACCGGGACGACCTCGTCGGCGTAGCGCATCGTCTCGACGCACAGCACGCCGTCGACGGGCCTGATCGCGACGAGGTGCTCCTTGGACCGGATCACGATGCGGCCGATCGCCACCTTCTGCAGGCTCGTCATCGCCTCGACGAGGAGTCGGTACGGCTTCGTCGCGTTCTTCTCCGGGATCACGTAGTACGGCGACTCGAAGTAGACGGGGTCGATGTCGGCGAGGTCGACGAAGTCCTCGATCTCGATCATGCGGGTCGCGGCCGGCGCGAACGCCTTGAGCTCGTCGGCCTCGACCACGACGTAGCGGCCCTTCTGCACCTCGTAGCCCTTGACGATCTTGTCGTAGGGCACCTCTTCGCCCGTCTGCTCCGACACCCGCTTGTAGCGGATGCGCGCGCCGGTGCCCTCTTCGAGCTGATTGAAGCTCACGTCGCGCGAACGGGTCGCGGTCGTGAGCTTGATCGGCACGCTCACCAGCCCGAAGCTGATGGATCCGCTCCACACTGCGCTCGGCACGACGTGACCTCCGTCGGAAGAACCCGGTTGTCCCACTAGGTTCGCAGGTCGTGACGCGCCGACGCACGCAGAACGGTCGATCCGTCCCGATCCCCCACCCGGTGCGCCTCGGGCGCCGCGTGCCGTGACCGCCAGCACGACGCCGATCGAGGTCGACGGCCGGCGCCTCGACCTCTCGAACCTCGAGAAGGTGCTCTACCCGGCCGCGGGGTTCACGAAGGCCCAGGTCATCGACTACTACGCACGCGTCGCGCCGGCGCTGCTCCCGCATCTCGCGGGCCGTGCCCTCACCCTCGTGCGGTGTCCCGACGGCGTCGACGGCGAGCGCTTCTTCGAGAAGCGCTGCCCACCGCACCACCCCGGCTGGATCCCCGAGGTGGGCGGGCTGCGATCGTGCGAGGTGCGGGAGCTCGCCGGGCTGGTGTGGCTGGCGAACCTGGCTGCGCTCGAGCTGCACACGCTCCAGGCCCGGGCCGACGAGCCGGCGCGGCCGACCGCCGTCGTGTTCGACCTCGATCCCGGACCGCCCGCCGGCATGCTCGACTGCTGCCGGGTCGCGCTCCAGCTCGGCGAGCTGCTCGACGAGCTCGGACTCGAGGCGGTGGTGAAGACGTCGGGCTCGAAGGGGCTGCACCTCTCGGTACCGCTGCACACCACGGTCACCGCTGAGCACACGAAGGCGTTCGCGCTCACGATCGGGCGCGTGCTCGCGTCGCGCGACCCGAAGCGAATCGTCACCGACATGCGCAAGGAGCTGCGGCGCGGGCGCGTGTTCGTCGACTGGAGCCAGAACGACGAGCACAAGACGACCGTCGCCGCGTACTCGCTGCGCATCCAACCGCGCCCGACCGTGTCCACGCCGATCGCGTGGGAGGAGGTCGAGGACGCGCTCAAGGCGGGTGATCCCGACGCGCTCGCATTCGAGACCGCCGCGGTCCTGGAACGCGTCGCCGAGCTCGGAGACCTGTACGCGGCGAACGTCGAGCTCGAGCAGGAGCTCCCCACGCGCGTCCCCGACACCCCGACCTAGCCTCCCGCGCGAGCCATGGCACGCGCGCGGTGACCGGAGCGAGGAACCGAGGGAGTGAGCGAGAAGACATGAACCTCGAGGGACGGATCGCATTGGTGACGGGCGCCAGCCGGGGCGTGGGCGCGGCGACGGCGGTCGCGCTCGCGGAGGCGGGCGCGACGGTGGCGTGCGCGGCGCGTGCGACGGACGCGGCACCGCTCCCGCTGCCCGGCACCCTCGACGACACCGTGCGACGCGTGGAGGCCGCGGGAGGAACCGCGATCGCGGTGCCGACCAACCTCGCGGTCGAGAGCGAGGTCGACGCGATGGTCGCGACAACGCTGGATCGCTTCGGTCGCGTCGACGTGCTGGTCAACAACGCGGCGATCACGTTCCCCGGCGACCTCGATCTCCCGATGAAGCGCTATGACCTCGTCATGGCGGTCGATCTGCGCGCGCCGCTCGTCGCGATGCGCGCCGTCGTGCCCGCCATGCAGGAGCAGGGTGGAGGCGCGATCGTCAACGTGTCGTCGCTGGCCGCGTTGAACTACTTCCCGGGGCTGATGGCGTACGGGATGGCGAAGGCCGCGCTCGAGCACCTCACCCTGTCGGCCGCGGCGCAGCTGCAGCCGGCGGGCATCGCGGTCAACACGTTCCGCATCGACATCCCGGTCGCGTCCGAGGGCTTCCTCGCCGCGTTGCCCGACGTCGATCACTCCGACTGGGAGCCACCCGAGGTCGCAGCCGAGGGCATCGTGTGGATGCTGCGCCAGCCGCCCGAGTACACCGGGCACAACGTCGGCATGGCCCGGTTGCGGGCCGAGCACGGGATCATGGCGTCACGGGCGTCGCGCGCCCACGTCCAGTCGGCGACCTCGACCGAGTCCCCGCTGGAGCATTGATCAGGGGAGGTTGCGGGCGGGGACGCCGAGCTCCTGGATGTAGATCCGGATGCGACGGATGAGCCCGTCGGGCGTCAGGTCGAACACCAGCGCCTCGGGCGTGAGCTTCGGCGCGCCGGCGACCTCGACGGTCTCGCTCAGCTCCGCGACCGCGGTCCGGCCGTCGGCGGTGTACACGATCTGCGCGACGTCCATCGAGTAGCCCGGCAGCTTCGGCATCAGGTCGGACAGGAAGGCCACGTACTCCGGCTTCGACGCGTACGTGTCGCCGTAGGGGCCGGTCCGGACCACGTCGTCGGCGAGACACGCCGCCATCGCGTCCCACTGACGGGCGGTCATGGCGCGTAGGTACCGGCCGACCACACCCCCGTCGCCGTCTGCCGTCACGGGCGGGCATGTTACGTGCCGAGGGTCACCGAACGCGCCGGCCACCGCGTCTGCGGCGGCCCACCGGTCCGGTACCGTGCGAGGGAATGCGAGTCCTGTCGCCCCCCACCGGCCTCGCGGTGGCGGTGGAAGACCTGACCCACACCTACGGCGGAGACCACGAGCGCCTCGTCGTGCTCGACCACCTGGACCTCGAGCTGGGACCGCGCGAGTACCTGGCGGTGACCGGCCGGTCCGGCGCGGGCAAGAGCACGTTCCTCGCCGTGCTCGGCGGGCTCGAGCGTCCGCAGTCGGGACGCGTGCTCGTCGGCGGCACCGACCTCAGCACGCTCGACGGGGACGCGCTCGCGTCGTACCGGCGCGACACGGTCGGTTTCGTGTTCCAGCACTACGGGTTGCTCGGCAGCCTGAGCGCGCAGGAGAACGTCGAGCTCGCGATGACCTTCGCGGGATTGTCACCGGGGCGCCGGCGGTCGCGGGCACGCGACCTGCTCGACGCGGTCGGCCTGGCCGATCGCGCCCGGCACCGGCCGAGCGCGCTGAGCGGCGGCGAGAGCCAGCGGGTCGCGATCGCCCGCGCGCTGGCGAACGGTCCGCGACTCGTCCTTGCCGACGAACCGACGGGCAACCTCGACGAGGAGAGCACGGCTCGCGTCCTCGAGCTGCTCGAGCAGCTGCCCGAGGAGCACGGCTGCACCCTCGTGATGGTCACGCACAACCACGGCGTGGCCGAGCGCGCGCACCGGCGCGCCACACTCGAACAAGGCCGGCTGATACCCACGCCATGAGTTGGCGCGACGCGTGCAGCATGGCCGCGCGGAGCATCGGCCGGCGCCTCGGCCGCGCGGTGCTCACGGTGCTCGCGGTGACGCTCGCCGCCGCGCTCCTCTCC
>DATBEZ010000039.1:0-43662 GCA_036558745.1 Acidimicrobiia bacterium | reverse complement strand
GATCACCGACGAGGCCACCAGGAACGCCTCGATCCCCATGTCCAGGAAGCGGTACAGCGCCGAGACGGCGTCCGTGGCGTGCAGCGAGGACAGCACGAAGTGGCCGGTCAGCGCGGACTGCACGGCGACCCGGGCGGTCTCGACGTCGCGCATCTCGCCGACCAGGATCATGTCCGGGTCCTGCCGCAGGATCGAGCGCAGGCCCCCCGCGAACGTGATCCCGGCCGCCTCGTTGATCTGGATCTGGTTGATCGAGGGGAAGACGTACTCGACCGGGTCCTCGATCGTCATCAGGTTCCGCTCGGGCGAGTTCATCTCGTTGAGCGTGGCGTAGAGCGTGGTCGTCTTCCCGCTCCCCGTCGGGCCCGCGACCACGACCATCCCGTACGGGTGGCGCGCGAGCTGACGGAACCGCTCGTAGGTGTCCTGGGGCATCCCCAGCTCACCGAGGCGCTTCAACGAACGGCTCTTGTCGAGCAGACGGAGCACGCACTTCTCGCCGAACACCGTCGACGTCGTGGAGACGCGCACGTCGAGCGGACGGTCGTCGACCTGGGTCTCGATCTGGCCGTCCTGGGCCCGGCGGCGCTCGACGATGTTCATGCCCGCCATGATCTTGATGCGGCTGACGAGCGCGGGCCCCATGTTGGACGGCAGCCGCGACACCTCGTGCAGCGCGCCGTCGATGCGGTACCGCACCCGCACCGCGTCGTCGAGCGGCTCGATGTGGATGTCGGACGCGCGGTCGCGCACCGCCTGCAGCAGCAGGAGGTCGAACACCTTGACGACGGGCGCGCCCTCTTCGACCTGTTCGACCGGACGCATCTCGACGGCCTGGCGCACCGTCGAGCCCGCCTCGAAATGGCGGACCTGGTCCTCCACGCCGGCGAGCGCGCGGTAGCAATTGTTGATCGTGCGCTCGATGTCGGAGCGCGGCGCGATCACGAGCACGATCGGACCCTGGACCGCCTGCGCGAGCACCTGACGCGCGTCGCCCTCCTCGGAGTCCGCAACCGCGATGAGCAAGCCGTCCGGCGTCTCGCGGATCGGGACCGCGTGCACGCTGCGCGCCACGCTCTCCGAGAGGCGCTCCAACGCCGCGGGCTCGGGTACGTCGGTGCGAAGGTCGACGAGGGGAAGACCCTGCTGCTCCGCGAGCACGCGCGCGAGGTCGCGCTCGTCGAGCAGACCGAGCTTGACCAGCGCGGTCCCGAGACGCCCACCCGACGCCGACTGCTCCAGCAGACCCTGGGCCAGCTGGCCGTCGGTCAGCAGGTTCTTCTCGACGAGGAGGTCGCCGAGGCGCGGCCCTCCGGTGCCCGACGCGGGCTGCGGGGCGGGGGTCGTCGCACCGGGACGCGGCTCCGCGTCCTCCTCGGGAGCGACCGCCGTCGCGCCGCGCCGTAGCTTCATCGACACCTCACCTCGTCCGGCGGGGCGCGAGCGAGTCGGCCCATCTGCCCCGATGCGTTGACCCAGGTGACGTCGGCGGCTCGCCCGACCGCCTGAAGGCCCTTCTCGGCCGCGCTCGAACCCCTCGCCCGCCGGCCGCAAGGCCGGGGCGGGATTCGCCCGCATCTGACCATCGTCCCGACGGGTGCGATTTCGAGACATTCCGGTGACGTTTTCCTCAATGACGTTCGTCACGTGCCGATGCAGGCCTTGTGACCAGGGGCACCAAGGGGGTCCGAAGCGGTGCACGCGCGCGCTGAGCGTCCGAGAGGACCACGGCAGCCATCGACCCGGCGCGCCACGACGACGTGGCGCAGTGCGCTCGCGCCGGCCGCCGCGCTCGTCGCCCTGGCCCTGGCCGCAGCCGGGTGCTCGTCGAAGGCGGACGCCGCCCCGGGTGCGGTCCGCATCGACGCGACGGTGAAGGACTTCACGATCCGGCTCTCGCGCACGCGCGTCCCGGCCGGCGACGTGGTCTTCGAGATCACGAACCAGGGCCCGTCCACGCACGAGTTCAAGCTCGTGCGCACCGACCTGCGCGCCACCGACCTCCCGATGCTGCCCGGCGGCCTCTCCGTCAACGACGACTCGGCCGCGCTCCACCCCGTGCGCGATGTGGAGGACGCCGAAGCCGGCAGCGATACCCGTCTCGTCACCAACCTCAGGCCCGGCCACTACGTCATCTACTGCAACTTCGAGGGCCACTACCTGGGCGGGCTCCGCGCCGACCTCGACGTCACCACGAAGGGGACCCGATGAGCTGGGGACTGGCGGAGCTCCGCAGCAAGGGGCGACCGGCGCCCGGCGAGGCGAACTGGTTCTACCGCGTCGGACACGCGCTCTGGCGGACGAAGGTCGCCGTCATCGGCATCATCGTGTCGTTCGCGATGACCACGGTCATGGTCGGGTACTTCGTGCGCCTGATGCAGCACGAGCGCGACACGCCGGTGCTCGTGAACGTGACCACGCGTCAGCGGACGCTGGTCGAGCGCTACATCGAGGACGTCCTCCTGCGCATGCACGGCGTCGACGCCGACCCGGACGTGAGCGCGACCCAGCTGCGCCAGAGCGCGTCGGCTCTGCTCCACGGCGGCAAGGTCGTCTCGCCCAGCGGTGACACGGACAAGTTCGTGACGATCCCCGCGGTCCGGGGCTCGAAGGCACGCGCCAAGCTCGCCGAAGAGCAGACGCTGATCCAGAAGCTGGTGGTGAGCGGCGACAACCTGCTCGCGCTCGGTCCGAACGACCGCAACTTCGGCGCGAACCTGCAGAAGACCCGGATCCTCGGCGCCGAGCTCTCCAGCCTCACCGGTGACGCCGCGAACCAGATCACGAAGGACGCGCACGCGGGCCTGTCGCAGCTGATCACGGTCGCGCTCGTGTGCGGCAGCCTCGGCTTCCTCATCACGACCGGCATGATGCTGATGCTGCGCCGGAACGCGCGCCGCGAGTCGGCCCGCTTCCGCTCGCTGGTGCACAACTCGACCGACATGGTCTCGGTCGTCAACCTCGAGGGCGTCACCCTGTACCAGAGCCCCTCGATCAAGAACGTCCTCGGCCTGGAACCATTCGACATGGAAGGCGCGGACGCGTCCCAGCTGCTGCACCCGAGCGACCTCGAACGCCTCGCGGAGCAGCTGACGCCGGTCGCCGCGGTCGACGGTATGACGAGCCCCGTCGCGTACCGCGCCCGTCACAAGGACGGCTCGTGGCGCGAGCTCGAGGGGACCGCGACCAACCTCGTCAAGGACCGCAACGTGGGTGGCCTCGTCCTCAACGTGCGCGACGTCACGGATCGCAACCGGGCCGAGGAGGAGCTGTCCGCCGCGCGTGACCAGGCCATGGAGGCGTCGCGGCTGAAGTCGCAGTTTCTGGCCACCATGAGCCACGAGATCCGCACCCCGATGAACGCGGTGATCGGCCTCACCGAGCTCCTGCTCGATACGCGCCTCGACGCCGAGCAGCGCGAGTACGCAGCCGGTGTCCAGGTCGCGGCCGAAGGTCTGCTCGGCATCATCAACGACATCCTCGACTTCTCGAAGATCGAGGCGGGCAAGATCGAGCTCGAGGTCGTCGACATGGACCTCGGCCTCCTGATCGAGAACGTGGCCGGGCTGCTCGGCGACGTCGCCAACGCGAAGGACATCGAGCTGATCGGGTTCTGCGCGCCGGACGTGCCGACGGCCGTGCGCAGTGATCCCGTGCGTCTGCGTCAGGTGCTCGTCAACCTGGTGTCGAACGCGGTGAAGTTCACGCCGACCGGCGAGGTCGTTCTCCAGGTGACGCGCGTTGCGGAGAACTCCGACACCGTGCAGCTGCGCTTCGAGGTGCGCGACACCGGCATCGGCATCGCACCCGAGGACCAGGCCCGCCTGTTCGAGCCGTTCTCGCAGGCCGACGCGTCGACGACCCGGCGCTTCGGCGGCACCGGTCTCGGGCTCGCGATCACCAAGGAGCTCGTCACGATGATGGGCGGGTCGCTGGAGCTGCGGAGCCAGGTCGACGTCGGCAGCACGTTCTCGTTCGAGCTCTCGATGCCCAAGCAGGCGGGCGCCGGCCCGACGTTCCCGGTGTTCGAGCTCGGCGCGCTGCGGGTGCTCGTCGTCGACGACAACGCCACCAACCGCCTCATCCTGCGCCAGCAGCTGCGGTCGTGGGGCATGGACCCGACCGAGGCCGAGGACGGTGTGATCGCGCTCGAGATCCTGCGCGCCGCCGCGGCCGCCGGGACCGCGTTCGACATCGTCATCCTCGACTTCAACATGCCGCGCATGGACGGGCTCCAGCTCGCGCGAGAGATCGTCGCCGATCCGTCGATCTCGCACGCCCGGATGTTCCTGCTCAGCTCGTCGGCCCAACGTCTCGGCATCGACGCCGCGCGCGCCCACGGGCTGTCGGGCAGCCTGATGAAGCCGGTCCGCCAGTCGGAGCTGTTCAACCTGCTCATGAGCGGGCTCAACGCCGGCGGCACCGCGCTCGCCGTGGAGGCTGCGGCGCGTCCGCGACGGGAGACGCCCCATCCGACCGGCGCGCACGTCCTCCTCGTCGAGGACAACAGCATGAACCAGCTGGTCGCGTCCCGCATCCTGGCCAAGCTCGGGTACCACGCCGACATCGCGAGCAACGGCCGCGAGGCTCTGTCGGCGATGACGCAGCACGACTACGACGCCGTGCTCATGGACTGCCAGATGCCGGAGCTCGACGGCTACGACGCGACGCGCGAGTTGCGCCGCCGTGAGGGTGCGGGCCCGCGCACGCCCGTCATCGCGATGACGGCCGCCGCGATGGAAGGCGACCGCGAGATGTGCCTCGAAGCGGGCATGGACGACTACATCACGAAGCCCGTGCGCGCCGAGGCGATCGAAGAGGTCCTCAGTCGCTGGATCACGACCAGCGCGCCCGGTGACGCGGCTTCGACCGTCACGGCTGGCGAGACGCACGCCGAGGCCGGGGGCGGCGTCGCCGACACCGACGGTGACGCGAGTCCGTCCCACGAGGCGGACGCCGACACGGCCAACTCCGGGACGCTCGACGAGGCGCGCATCGCCACGTTGCGCGACCTCGACGGCGGCGACGGCACTCTGCTCGGGATGCTCGTCGACGAGTACGACCGCGACACCCGCATCCAGGTCGACCGCCTCCACGCCGCGCTCGCGGAAGGGGACCCGCACACCGTCGAGCGGTGCGCACACACCGTCAAGGGTGCGAGCGCCAACATCGGTGCGATGCGACTCGCGGATCTGTGCCGCGAGCTCGAGTCGCTCGGCCGGGCCGGAGCGCTCGGTGAAGCACCCGCGATCCTCGATCGCGTCGAAACGGAGTTCGACAAGGTTCGCCACGCCCTCGGCGTGGTGGTCGCGAGGAGCTGACCATGCGGGTGCTCGTAGCCGACGACGACCCCACCTGCCGTCTGGTGTTGAAGGCCGCGGTCGAGCGGCTCGCGCACGAGTGCGTAGCCGCGTGCGATGGCGAGGAGGCGTGGGAGTTGCTGCAGCAGGCGCACTTCGACGTGCTCATCACCGACTGGATGATGCCGGGCCTCGACGGCCCCGAGCTGTGCCGTCGCGTCCGCCACGACGTGCGCGGCACCTACACCTACGTCGTGCTGGCCACGTCGCTCGGCGAGCGCGAGCACATCGTGGCCGGCATGCAGGCCGGCGCCGACGACTACCTCACGAAGCCGCTCGACCCCTTCGACGTGCAGACCCGGCTCATCGCCGCGGACAGGGTCACCGACCTCCACAGCCGGCTCGAACGCGCCACTGGCGAGCTCGAGCGCGCCAACGGCGAGCTGTCCCAGCTCGCGCGCACCGACCCGCTGACCCAGATCGGCAACCGCCTGCGGCTGCACGAGGACCTCGTCGCGATCCACGACCGCGCCGAGCGCTACGGCCACGGCTACTGCGTGGCCATCTGCGACCTCGACTTCTTCAAGTCGTACAACGACACGTACGGGCACCTCACCGGCGATGAAGCGTTGAGCAAGGTCGCCCGCACGCTGGCCGCGCACTGCCGCGGCGGCGACGGGACGTACCGCTACGGCGGCGAGGAGTTCGTCGTCGTGCTCGCCGACCAGACCGTCGCGAGCGCGGTGCCCGCGGTCGACCGTCTCCGCGAGGCCGTCGAGTTGCTCGGCGTCCCCCACGTGGGGCGCCCCGACCCGCAGGTCATCACGATCAGCGCAGGGATCGCGAGCTGGCGCGACACGGGCGAGAGCGCGACCCAACTGCTCGAGCGGGCCGACGGCGCCCTCTACCGGGCCAAGCTCGCCGGCCGCAACCGCGTCGTCGCCGACGAGGAGAACGCAAACGCGGCCTGAGCTTTCTGGCGCGCTCGCAGGCTCGCCGCTTCGGGCCGGCCAACGGCCGGTCACGTCGGAGGTGCCTCTTGCACGCGTGAGGCCGTCCGGAGTGGACGTCTCCCGGTGCGCGACACGAGCTCTGGGGGCAATACTTCCTGAACGTTCGTTCCAGGGGGGATCGCATGGCCGGTTGGAACATCGCCACGTGCTGGGAGGCGATCGCCGACGGGACGCCCGAGCGTCTCGCGCTCGTGCAGGGCGACCGCCGGGTCACGTGGCGTGAGTTCGACGACCGGTCGGCTCGACTGGCCACGGCGTTCCGCGAGCTCGGTCTCGGACCCGACTCCAAGGTCGCGATGTACCTCTACAACGCGAACGAGTACCTCGAGTCGACCAACGCCGCGTTCAAGCTCCGGGCGGCGCACGTCAACGTCAACTACCGCTACCTCGAGGACGAGCTCGCGTACCTGCTCGACAACTCCGACGCCGAGGTCCTGGTGTTCCACGGCAGCCTGGCCGACCACGTGGCCAAGGTGCGCGACCGCCTGCCGAAGCTGCGCGCCGTCGTCCAGGTCGACGACGGCAGCGGGCTCCTCGACGGCGCGCTCGCGTACGAGGAGCTCGTCGCCGGGAACGAGCCGCTCGAGCGCATCGAACGCACCGGCGACGAGCTCTACATCCTCTACACCGGCGGCACGACGGGAATGCCCAAGGGCGTCATGTGGCGCAACGAGGACCTGTACTTCGCGCTGCTGCCCGCGATCCTCGCGCTGACCGGCGCAGCCGCGCCCGACGCGCCCGACGGCCACCGCGACCTCGCTCGCCACTTCGTCGACTCCGGCCTCGCGCCGGTGCACCTCCCGGCATCCCCGCTCATGCACGGCACCGGCTTCATGTCGTCGGTCCAGTCGTCGTTGCTCGGCGGCACCATCGTCACCCTCGAGTCGCGCCGCTTCGACCCCGACGAGCTGTGGCGGACGGTCGAACGCGAGCAGGTGAGCCAGATGGCGATCGTCGGCGACGCGTTCGCGAAGCCGATGCTGCGCGCCCTCGAGGAAGCAGAGGCGCGCGGCGAGCCCTACGACCTCTCCTCCATGCGTCTCATGATCAGCTCGGGGGTCATGTGGAGCACACCGGTGAAGCAGGGTCTCATGGAGCGCGGGTCGTTCGTGTGCCTCGACTCGCTCGGCTCGAGCGAAGGCGTCGGCTTCGCAGGTTCGATCAGCGCGCCCGGGCGCGCGGTCGAGACCGCGAAGTTCACGATCGGTGAGTCGACGAAGGTGCTCACGGAGGACGGCCGCGAGGTCACGCCCGGTTCGGGCGAGATCGGTCTGCTGTCGCTCACGGGGCCGTTGCCGCTCGGGTACTACAAGGACCCGGAGAAGAGCGCGGCGACGTTCCGGACGTTCGACGGCGTGCGCTACTCGATCCCCGGCGACTGGGCCCGCGTCGCGGCCGACGGCACCGTCGAGCTGCTCGGACGCGGATCGGTGTCGATCAACACCGGCGGCGAGAAGGTCTTCCCCGAGGAGGTCGAGGAGGCGCTGAAGCTGCATCCGGCCGTCGGCGACGCGCTCGTCGTCGGCGTGCCCGACGAGCGCTTCGGCGAGGCGATCACGGCGCTCGTCGCGCCCAAGCCGGGTGAGGAGCTCGATGCCGACGACGTGGCCGAGGTCGTGCGCGGGCATCTCGCCGGGTTCAAGCAACCGCGCCACGTCCTCGTGCTCGACGCGGTCACGCGCGGCCCGAACGGCAAGGCCGACTACGCCGCGGGTCGGCGTCTCGCGATGGAACGCCTCGGCGTCGGCACCGGATAATCCCGGGTTCCACCGCGCGCGCCGTCGGTACCATCCGCCGATGGCCCCACCTGAACTCAACGACGAGATCCTCACGCACTACGCGGAGGAGGTCGACGAGGGGACGCGCCTCGGTCGCGGGCTGAACGAGCTCGAGCTGATCCGCACGCGCGACGTGCTGCGAGCGCAACTCGGCGACGCGCCCGCGCGCATCCTCGACATCGGCGGCGCGACAGGTGTCCACGCGCGCTGGCTGACCGACGACGGCCACCGCGTGCACGTCGTCGACCCGGTGCCTCGCCACGTCGAAGCGGTGCTCGCTCTGCGCGACGAGCGTCCGGGCATCACCGCGGAGCTCGGCGACGCTCGCGCCCTCGCCGCAACGGACTCCAGCTACGACGTGGTCCTCGTCTTCGGCCCGATGTACCACCTGACCGAGCGCGACGAACGCGTCCTCGCGCTCCGCGAGGCGGCGCGCGTCGTGGTGCCCGGCGGCCCGGTCTTCGTCGCCGCGATCTCACGGCACGCCTCCTTGCTCAGTGGGCTCGCGCACGAGTTCCTCTTCGACCCCGACTTCCGCGCCATCGTCGAGCGCGACCTGCGCGACGGCCAGCACCGCAACCCGCAGCGGCGTCCCGAGTGGTTCACGACCGCCTACTTCCACCGCGCCGAGGACCTGGTCGACGAGATCGCGGCGGCCGGCCTCGAGCCACTCGACGTGATCGGGCTCGAAGGCCCGGCGGCCTGGCTACCCCACCTCGAGTCGCGCTGGCGTGATCCAGAGGGGCGGGAGGCGATCCTGTTCTCGGCCAGAACCGCGAGCAGCGAGCCCGCGTTCAGCCCGCACCTCCTCGCCGTCAGCCGACGCCCGCGCTGAGTCGGCTGGGCAATGTCGCGGTTGAGACGCGTTGGGAGCGAGCTCCTTTCAGCAGGCAGAGTGCGCGGCCGCTCGCAGAGCTGGATGGCTGACAAGCACGACCTCGCGCGAGAGTCGCAAGATGGCTGGGGCAACAATGAAGCTGCCCGGGGCGTCGGCTGTCCGCGAGGCTCTGCTTCTGACCGTCCGTTTCGCGAAGCGACGCGCTGACGACGCGTACCACGACTTCCAGCGTCGAGAGATCACGCTTTCCCCGAGCCGCCTCCACGGGACTGGCCATTCGCTCCCGAACGGACTCCAGAACTCACGGCTCTTCTTGACCGAGCCGAGGTGGAACAGCCCGTCTGGAGTGCGTACATGGTTGCTGCGCACGTGCGTGGGCTGTTCGATACGGAGCACGCCGCCCACTGACCGCGTTTCGTACCACCGAGCCGTTGCGGATGAGGACGGCGCGCTCTGCTCCGTGCGGGTCTGGTCGACAGTGGACGAGCGGTGGTCGATCGACACTGTCGCGACGTCGGTCGACTGCCGAGGCCAGGGCCATGCGTCCCAGCTCCTGGCCGACTTGATCCAGCGCGCGCAACGTGCCTCGGCAGCTTCGCTGCATGCCGAGTTGGATATCCGGAACTCCCGGATGTATGGCCTCCTCAGCGACGTGTTCGGAGCGACCCTGTACCCCGACGTGAACGCAGAACGGGTGTTCGCGGTGATTCGTCTTCGGTAGGCGGGTGCCGATACGGCTTGCACCTGCCTGAGCAAACGTCACGTGTAGAGCGTGCCCTCCTGGCAGAAGCACAGGTCGTTGCCCCACGGGTCGACGACGTAGAACGAGCGCTCACCCCACGGGCGTTCACGCACCTCGCCGGCGGGCTCGCCGTGCACCTGGTAGGGCGCGAGGACACCGAGCTGCTCGGCGCGCGCGTGCACCGCGTCGACGTCGTCGACCGCGAAGAACATCGACTTCGGTCCGGGCGTCGGCGACAACCCGCCTCGGGAGACGTCGAGAACCGCGACGATCACGCCGTCGGCGTCGAAGTAGTGACGCGCACCAGGCTTCCGCTCGCCGTCGGTGCCGAGCAGCGACTGGTAGAGCGCGGTGGCGGCCTCCAGGTCGGCGACCTCGATCGTGATGCGGAACAGCTTCGGCGCGGTTATCAACACAACGCTCCCTTCGCGGTCGAGCGGGGCCCCGACGATCGCCACTGTCGCCGGTTGTCGGGCGGGTCGAGCAGTGCCAGCCAGCCGCCGACGACGCGCTGGAGCCGTTCGCGCTCGAGCCGGTACAGGCAGTTCCGCCCGTCCCGGCGCACGCTGACGATCCCGGCGGACTCGAGAACGTGGAGGTGCCGGGTCGTCGTCGGCCAGCTGTGCTCGAGGCGCGTCGCCAGGTAGCCCGACGGCAGCTCGGGTCCGGAGTGCGCCAGGAGGGCGACGATGTGGCGACGGGCTTCGTGCGCGAGCGCGTCGAACACCCGCTCGGTCTCGGCCAACGACGGAGGACGACCCGTTTCGGACACCGCGGGAAAGATTAGCGTTGCCGCTAATCGTTTGCAACGTCGTGGACGCGAAACGGGCGGCGCCCGGAGGCGCCGCCCGAATCAGGTTCGAAAGATGCGAGAAGGGTGGTGCTACTTCTTGCCCTTCTTCGCGCCGCCCTCGGCCTTCGCCAGGACGTCGCGACTCGAGAGGATCAGCAGGTCCTCCCCGTCGACGGTGATCTCGGTGCCGCCGTACTTCGAGTACACGACCTGGTCGCCGACCGCGATGTCGATCGGGATCAGCTCGCCGGTCTGCTCCGAGCGCTTGCCCGGGCCCACGGCGAGGACCTCGCCCTGTTGGGGCTTCTCCTTGGCCGTGTCGGGGATGACGAGTCCGCTGACAGTCGTCTCCTCGGCCTCGGCGGTCCGGACGACGATCCGGTCCTCCAGCGGCTGCAGCTTCATCGATGCGCCTCCTCGGCGGGTGGTGCGGGGGCGGATCGCCCCGGCTCGCTCGGTCCGGCGCGCCAGGCGTCTCGGACCTCGTATGGGTGCGTGGTTAGCACTCGGAAGGGGCGAGTGCTAACGGTCAAGGTAGCAGTGACCGCCCCCACCGGCAAGCGGGCCCGCGGCCCGGACGAGCAACCGGATCAGAGCTCGGGGAGGCGCAGGTTCGGGTCGGCGCCGGCCGAGAGCGGCGTGGGCCCGTCGACCAGCAACCGCCGGTGCGCGATCCCGGCGATCATCGCCGCGTTGTCGGTGCACAGCGAGCGGCTCGGCAGCACCGCCTCGCGTCCGGTCTCGGTCGCGGCGTCGAGCAAGCGCGTGCGCAGGCGCGAGTTCGCGGCCACGCCGCCGCCGATCACCATCGCCTTGGCGTCGACGGTCTCGGCCGCGGCGACGAGCTTCTCGACGAGGACGTCGACCACGGCCTCCTGGAACGACGCGGCCACGTCGGCGACCTCCGCGTCGGCGTTGTGACGCACGTGGTTCACGACCGCGGTCTTCAAACCCGAGAACGAGAAGTCGAACGCCTCGTCGCGCATCGGTCGCGGGAACGGGATCGCATTGGGGTCGCCGTCGGCCGCGAGCCGGTCGATCGCGGGACCGCCGGGGTAGCCGAGGCCGAGGAACCGTGCGACCTTGTCGAACGCCTCGCCCGCCGCGTCATCGACGGTCTGGCCCAGCACGCGATACCGGTCGATGTCGTCGATCGCGACGACGAGCGTGTGACCGCCCGACACGATGAGCACGGCGACCGGGAGCTGCAGGTCCGGTTGCTCCAGGAACGCGGCGTGCAGATGAGCCTCGAGGTGGTTCACGCCGACATACGGGATCCCTGCGACGAGCGCGATCGACTTCGCCGCGCTCACGCCGACGAGCAGCGCGCCCGCGAGACCGGGGCCGTGGCACGCGGCGACCGCGTCGAGCCGGTCGATGTCGGCGCCCGCCTCGACGAGCGCCTGCGCGATGACCGGATTGACGAGCTCGACGTGGGCGCGGCTCGCGATCTCGGGCACCACACCGCCGTAGCGCGCGTGCAGGTCCACCTGGCTCGACACCACCGACGACATGACGTCGCGGCCGTCGTCGACGACCGCGGCCGCCGTCTCGTCGCACGAGGTCTCAATGCCCAGTATCCGCGTCAAGATGTCACCACCGCTTCGGGGTCTCGACGATCGTGCGGCCGGGGATCTGGCGCTCGAGCGCGTCGAGGAGCTCCGCGTGCTCGGGGCGGTCGACCTCGTGCGCCCACATCACCAGCGCGTCCTCGTTCGTCTCGGCGTAGTAGTTCTTGCGCACGCCGACGGGCCGGAACCCGAAGCGCCGGTAGAGCTCCTGCGCGCCGTGGTTCGCCATCCGCACCTCGAGCGTGAGGCTCGTCGCGCCGCGGCCGATCGCCTCGCGCGACGCCGCGAGGAGCAGCCGGGTCCCGATCTTGTGGCGGTGCCAGCGCGGGTCCACCGCGATCGTCGTGATGTGACCGTCGTCGACGGTCATCATCAGACCCACGTACCCGACGACCTCGCGTCCGACCCGCGCGACGAAGTACGCGCGCGTCGATCGCAACGCCAGCTCGCTGAGGAACAGCGACATGCTCCACGGCCGCGGGTAGACCTCGCCCTCGATGCGCAGGACCGAGCGCAGGTGGCGCCGGCGCATGGGCACGACGTGCACCTCGAGCGCCTGCGGCTCGGGTGTCGTCGCGGGATCGCTCACCCGGACCACCTCGTCACGCGACCGCGCCGGTGCCGGCCTCGCCGGCATCGTCGGGCTCGTTGTCGGGCGTCGGCTCGTAGTGCTCGCGCTCCCACTCGATCTCGGCGTCGCTCTGGCGCAGGTACATGGGGCGCACCTCGGACGGCACGCAGAACTCCTCGCGCTGGAAACGCGACGTCGCGAGGTCGAGGAGCGCCGCGGCACGCGGAAACGCCGATCCCGGACCGGCCAGCTCGGCCCGCTCCAAACTGGCGAAGCGGTCGCGGTACATGAGCGCGCCCTCGCCGGCGAGGAGCACCTCGTCGCCGCGCGCCTCCAGCTCGCCGACCAGGTCGTCGGGCGCGTTCACCTCGTAGTCGGACACGCGTTGCACACCGCCCGGAACCGGCCGGTACAACGCGTAGAACACCTCGCGTCGACGCGCGTCGAGCACCGCCGCGATCAGCCGTTGCGTGTGCCGCAACGGATATGCGACGAGGTCGAGGCTCGGCACGCACACCGCGGGGATGCGCAACGCCTGGGCCATGACCTTGGCGCTCGTCACGCCGACCCGCAGTCCGGTGAACAGGCCCGGGCCGACGCCGACCGCGACCGCCGCGAGCTGGCGAAGCTCGACGCCGACCTCGTCGCACAGGTACCGCACCGCGGGCGCGAGCTGCTCGGCGTGACGCTGTCCGCCCGCGAGCGAGATCTCGCCCATCAATTCGCCGTCGCAACCCAGCGCGACGCTCACCCGGGCCGTCGACGTGTCGATCCCGAGCAGGTGCACGTCAGCCCCTCTCGCCGGCCGTCGCGTGCAGCTGCTCGTCGAGTGTGCGCTCGAGCACGATGCTGCGGCGCTGCCACGCCGGACCCTGCAACGTGAGGGTCACGTCCCGTTCGTCGTCGTCGCCGCCCGCGCCGACCGGGAGACGGTCGAGTCGCACGTCGAGCCGCTCGGGCCCGAGTGCGCGGGCGACGCGATCGCCCCACTCGACGACGGTCACGCCACGCACACCCGCGCCTTCGTCGAGCGCGAGGTCGATGAGCTCCTGGACGCGGTCGAGGCGGTACACGTCGACGTGCGCGACGGGGATACGGCCCTCGTACTCACGCACGAGCGCGAACGACGGGCTGACGACGTGGTCCTCCACACCGAGTGCGCGCAGCAAACCCTGCGCGAACACGGTCTTCCCCGTGCCCAGCTCGCCGGCGAGGATGACGACGTCGCCGGGCTCGAGCACCGCGGCGACCGCGCGGCCGATGGCGCGGGTCTGCTCGGGCGACCGGCTCCGCAGCCTCACGAGCCGGCCTCGGCCGCGGCGCGCGCCAGCGCGCGCTTCACGACGACGAAGTCGGCCCGGCTCTGCGCGAGCGCGGTGCCCCCGCTGCGCAGCACGGCCGAGGGATGCAGCGTCGGGACGAGGACCGTGTTTCCAAACGGGAACTCCCGTCCGCGCAGGCGCGTGATCCCCTCCTTGGTCTCGAGCAGCAGCTTCGTCGCGAAGTTGCCGAGCGTGACCACGACCCGCGGCTGCACGAGCGAGAGCTGCGCCTCGAGCCACGGCCGGCAGGAGTCGATCTCGGGCGGGAGCGGATCGCGGTTGCCCGGTGGGCGGCACTTCACCACGTTCGCGATGTAGACGTCGGCCCGGGTCCGGCCGATGCCCTCGACGAGCTTGGTGAGGAGCTGGCCCGCGCGCCCGACGAACGGCTCGCCCTGGAGATCCTCCTGCTCGCCGGGGCCCTCGCCGACGAACATCAGGTCGGCCGAGGGGTCGCCGACGCCGAAGACGACCTGGGTCCGCCCGCTCGCGAGCGCGCAACGCTCGCACGCCAGCGCCTCACGCTCGACGTCGGCGAGGGATGCGTACTGGGGGGAAGACACCTCGAGTGGCACGGCGGCTCGCGCGGCTGGAACGACCACGTGATGCTACCGGCCCGCAGGACCTCGATCCGCGGGCGTCCGGACGGCGGCACGGACCGCCGCCGCCACGACGTCGGTCGTCGCGATCCGCAGACGGTCGACGTGCCCGCCCACTGCACCGGTCGCGACCGTGAACGCGACGTCGCCGTCGAAGCGCGTGTGCGAGGGGTGCAGCGCCCGGGCCAGCCCGTGGTGGGCGCTCTGGGCGAGGAGGAGGCACTCGTTCTTGGTGAGCGCCGCGTCGGTGGCCACGACGACGAGCGTCGTGTGCTCGATCGCACCGAGCGCGGGCGACGGGAAGGGCGGGGAACCGGCGGGTGCGCTCGACCCGGCCAGCACCGTGCCGTCGGCGTCGATGACGTCGCCGACCGCGTTCACCACCGCGAGCGCGCCGACGACCGCCTCCCCCTCAGGGGCGCTCGCGGTGCCCATGCCACCGGGCGCCGCGTGCTCGGGTCCGTGCCACTTCCCGACCGTCGCGCTCCGGCCCGCGCCGACCCGACCGGACGTCAGCGGCTCGTCGCGCTCGGCCGCGAGCGCGGCTCGGTAGCCCTCCTCGGGACCGGGCCGCTCACCGCCGGAGGCGACCAGGTCGAAGATCGCCGCGGTCGGCACGATGGGCACGGGGCCGCCGCCGGTCGGATAACCCTGGTCGCGCTCGGCGAGGAACCGCACGACGCCCTCGGCGCTCGAGAGCCCGAAGGCGGAGCCGCCCGTCAGCACGATCGCGTCGACCCGCGCGACGAGCTTCGTCGGGTCGAGCAACGCGGTCTCACGCGTCGCCGGCGCGCCGCCGCGCACCTCGACCGACCCGACCGACTCGGGCGGCGGGAGCACGACGGTGACGCCGCTCCCCGTTCCGGTCCAGCTGCCGACGCGCACGCCGGCAACATCGGTGATCGTGCCGTTCAGCGCGCGTCCCCGGCCACCGAGCGCTCGAGCTCGCCGTCGCCCTCGCCGCCGACCTCACGCGCGAACTCGACGATCAGACGGTCGACCTCCTCGGTCCGCTCCAGCATCAGCATGTGTCCGCCGCCCTCGACCATGACGAGCCGGGCCCCGGGGATCGTGCGCGCGATCCGGCGGGACTCCGCGGGTGGCGTGATGAGGTCCGCGCTCCCGCCGATCACGAGCGTGGGCAGGTCGATCCGGGCGATGTCGGGCACGAGATCGAGGCCGAGCAGCGCCCGCGTCGCGAGCCGCGTCGTCTCCGCGTCGCACGACTCGATCATCTGACGCGTGAGCTCCACGTGGCTCGGCGTGGGGTTGCTCCCGAATCCCATCCGGGCGAGGAAGAAGCCGAGGTTGCGTCGCGCCATCAAGGTGCCGAAGTCCGGCAGCGCGTCGCCGTGGCGCTCGACGAGGCGGTGCAGGCGGCGCGCGTCGCTGAACATCGTGCGTGCCAGCGTCGAGAGCAGCACGAGTCCACGTGCGCGCGCGTCGACGATCTCCGGGTGGTACGCGGCGAGCGCCTGCACCGCGATGCCACCCATCGAGTGGCCGACGAGCACCGCATCCCGGAGGTCGAGCTCCTCGAGCACCGTCGCGAGGTCACGGGCCAGGTTCGCGACCGAGTGACCCGACGTCCCACTCTTCGAATCTCCGTGCCCGCGGCTGTCGACCGCGTACACGGTGAAGCCCTGCTCGGGGAGCGTCTCCAGTTGCTTCACCCACACCCGGTTCGACAGGGTCACGCCGTGACACAGCACGAGGGGCGGGCCGCTCCCGCGGCGCAGCACCGAGATCGTGCCGCCGTCGTGGCTGTCGAGCACGCGCACCTCGTCGGCGGGCGGTACGAAGTGGCGGTCCGCGTCGGGGTCGGGGCGGCGACGCGTGCGGGCGACGACGAGACGCTCCGCGCCGTACGCGAGTCCCGACACGGCCGCGGCCGCACCCATACCGAGCCCCGCGATCTTGGTCGCGGTGCCGAGCCGCGGCATCAGCGGTAGCCCCGCGGCACCCTCGGGCCGATGCCGCACACGATCTCGTACGCGATCGTGCCCGTCCGCTCGGCCCACTCGGCCGCGGTGATCTCCTCGTCGCCCTGGCGTCCGATGAGCACCACCTCGTCGCCGACCTCCACCGGTGTGTCACCGAGGTCGACCATGAGCTGGTCCATGGTCACGGTGCCCGCGATCGGGAACCGCCGACCGTGCACGAGCACCTCGCCGCCCGTGTGACCGAGACTGCGCGGCACGCCGTCGGCGTAGCCGACGGGCACCGTCGCGATACGACCGTCGCGCAAAAGCTGGTAGCGCAGTCCGTAGGAGAGTCGCGCGCCTGCTTCGAGCTGCTTCAGGTGCGACACGTGCGCCTTGAACGACATGACCGGCTCGAGCGCCAGGGCCCCGTCGAAGCGCGGCGCGGGCGCGATGCCGTAGACCGCGATGCCGCAACGGACGAGATCACGTCGGGCGCTCGGGTACGCGAGCGTGCCCGCGGAGTTGGCGGTGTGCACGATGCCGGGACGGATCCCTGCATCCTCGAGGTCGCGCAACACCGCGTCGAAGCGCTCGAGCTGCGTCGCGGTGTACGGGTCGTCGGGCTCGTCGGCCACCGCGAAGTGCGTGCACACACCACCGAGCTCGAGCTCGTCGCGGTCGACGATGAGCTCGGCGAGAAAGCGCGCCTCGCGCACGGTGCACCCCACCCGGTGCATCCCGGTGTCGACCTTGAGATGGACCGCGAGCGGCGCACGCCGCTCGACGCCCGACGCCGCCTTGGCCAGCGCCTCGATGCCGGGCTGCGTGTAGACGACGGGCGTCAGGCCCGCGGCGACGACGGTCGCCGCGGCCTCGGGCGGCGGTTCCGAGAGGACCATGACCGGCGCGTCGATACCCGCGTCGCGGAGAGCGACCCCTTCCTCGACGAGGGCGACGCCCAACCACGCGGCGCCGGCCTCGACCGCGGCTCGGGCGACCGGGACCGCCCCGTGGCCGTAGCCGTCGGCCTTCACGACGGCCATCACCCCGGCCGGGGCGGTCAGGTCGCGCAGGACGGCGACGTTGTGGCGGAGGGCGGCGAGGTCGACCTCGACCCACGCCGGGCGGTAGCCGGGCACCGCTTCAGTCTCGCGTGCGAGGAGCGGTCCGGGCGTGAACGGGTCGAGCGGGGCCGGGCCCCGAGGTGAAGCGGACAATCCACTCATAGGGCACGGGTCTTCCCCCGGACGTCGGGCGTCATACCTGCAGCTCCGGGACGCCGCGGAGGGCGGGGATGAGGTCGCCGGCGAGCAGGCCGGTGTGCCCGGCGACGTCGGCGGCCCGCCCGTGCACGAACGCGCCCGCCGCCGCGGCCTCGAACGGCGCGACGCCCCGCGCGAGGAACGCGGCGACGATGCCCGTGAGCACGTCACCGGTGCCCGCGGTCGCGAGCCACGGTCCGCCCGTCGTGTTGACGGCCGCCCGCCCGTCGGGCGCGGCGACGACCGTTGCGGAGCCCTTGAGCAGGACGACCGAGCCGGATCGGCGCGCGAGATCGCGCGCCGACTCGATCCGGTCTGCGCCCACCGGCGCGCCGGCGAGGCGCGCGTACTCGCCTTCGTGCGGCGTGACCACGGCCGGCGCGCGACGCCCCTTCAGCGGAGCAAGATCGCCGTGCAACGCGTTGAGCCCGTCGGCGTCGAGCACGAGCGGTACCGGCGCCTCCGCGGTGAGCCGTCGCACCGCGTCCTGCGTCGCGGGGTCGGTGCCAAGACCAGGACCGACCGCAAGCGCACGGAACCGCTCGACGCTCTCGAGCACGACCGCCGCCCCGTCGAGCGCGAGCGCACCCGATTCGGTCGAGGGCAACGGCTTCGTGATGACCTCCGTACCGGACGCGCGCTCGGCCGTCTCGTGACCGGGCAGCCCGCACCACACGATGCCGGCGCCGGCGCGCAGCGCGGCGTGGCTCACGAACGACGGTGCGCCGGTCATGCCGCCGGACCCACCGACGACATAGACGCCGCCAACGGCCCACTTGTGGGTGCTCGCGTCGCGCGCGGGTAGCCACGCGCGCACGTCGTCGGACTCGGTCATGCCCGCGTCGGGGCGCCCGGGGTCGACGCCGATGTCGACCACCTCCACCTCGCCCGCGTGACTGCGGCCCGGTTCGAGCACGAGGCCGGGCTTGCGCGCCGCGAAGCAGACCGTGTGCGCGGCCCGGACTGCGGGACCGGATGCGCCGCCCGTGAGGCCGTCGATGCCCGACGGGATGTCGACCGCGACGACCGGCGCGGCGGCGTTGTCCATCTGCTCCGCGACCCACGCTGCGTCACCCTCGAGCGCACCCTTGAACCCGGTGCCGTACATCGCGTCGATGACGACGTCCGCAACCGTGACGGAACGGGCCACGCGGTCGCGGTCGAGCCCGTCGGCGAGCGCGTAGACGTCGACCCGCACGCCCCACCTGCGCAGCGCACGCGCCGCGACCAATCCGTCGCCGCCGTTGTTGCCCTTCCCGCACACGACGACCGCGTGCCGCCCGTAGGCGCCGCCGGCGACGTGCCGAGCGGCCCGCGCGACGGCGCGCCCGGCGCGCTCCATGAGCACGTCGACGGGAGTGCCGGCGGCGATGGTGCGCCGGTCGGCTTCGCCCATCTCGGCCGGTGTGAGCAGCGGACGCATGTCAGCTGAGCGCGAGCGCGACCGCGATGGCGGTGTCGTCGGTGTGCGAGAGGGAGAGCTGCCAGGCCCGCACCCCGCGCGTGCCCGCCAGCTCCTCGGCCTTGCCCCGCAACGCGAGGCTCGGCGCGCCGCTCTTCGCCCGCACCACCTCCACGTCGCGGAACGCGAACTTCCAGAGCCCCACCCCGAGCGCCTTCATGACGGCTTCCTTCGCGGCGAAGCGGGCCGCGAGACGGGGCGCAGGATCACGGTGACGATCGGCGTACGCGCGCTCGGCTTCGCTGAAGAGCCGCTCCGCAAAGCGCGGTCCGCGTCGGGTCATCGCGAGCCGGAACCGGTCGATCTCGACCAGGTCGGTGCCGAGGCCGAGCACCTGACCGGGCGCAGCCGCGTCGGTCACGACGCGGTCCGCCACCGCTCCGCGAGGACGTACACGGGCTCGGTGAGGAGGTCGGCGACGTCGATGTCGGCGAGCACCGCGTCCGCGAACGTCGGCTCGACCTCCGTGACCGCGCCCTTCAGCGCGGTGTACCGGTGCCGGTAGCCCATGAGCACGGCGCGCGCGACGTCGGGTGCCAGCCGGTCGTGGAAGTGCACGTGCAACAGCGTGATGCCGACCGTCTGGTTGCCCTTGACCTCGGGAACGAGGATGACGGTCCGACCGTCGCTGCGACCCTTCGCGACCGTGACCTCTCGCTCGACCGCGGCGAGCTGCTTCGTGCCTCGCAGGCGCGGGTCCGACTCCGTTCGCGAGGGGAGCTGCGCGCCGAGCCCGCCGCGATCGACGACGTGGATGGTCGCGTCGTCGTCGCCGGGATCACCTTCGATGCGGTAGCGGGTGAAGCCGGTCACCTGCTCCACCGCCGCGTCGAGGTCGACGAGCGTGCGCAGGGCGCGGTAGCTGAGGTTGTCGCGCGCGACGCCGCCCGCGAGCACCTCCTTCACGAGGCGCACCTGGAGCAGCGTCTCGTCGGAGCGGGAGATGCCGACCGTGACCGTCTTGGCCTGATGCTTGATCGCGTCGATGGGGCGCGTGAGCTCCTCGATCGCGCGCGTCAAGGCCGCGGTCAGGTCCTCGACGACCGTGCTCGGCGTCCCCACCTTGCCGAACTCCACTTGATACGCGTCGAGACCGACGATCCCCGCTGCGTAGCGCAGCAGCGCGGCCAGACGGACCGCGGTCGCCGCTTCGAGGCTGCCGTCGTAGGCGCCCGTGCGCAGCCCGTCGAAGAATCGCGTCGCGACCGGTTGCAGGTCGACCGCGAGCCGGTCGAGAAGGTTGTCGCTACCGCTCGCGCCGGGTGCCACCGCCTCGATGGCGGCACGGGCTGCACGCAGCGGCAGCGCCGACGCGTCGATGGCGAGCGCAGCTTCGTAGCCGAACAGGTGCCCGGCCATGGCAGAGAGGACGAAGCCCAGCGCGGGATGCACCGCGGGTACCGAGATGGTCTCGAGCGCGGTGGCGAAGCGCGACTCACCCTCGTCGGCGATGGCGATGGGCGCGGCCTTGTGGGCGCGGTAGATCGCGAGCTCCTTGGCGACGTCGTCGGCGTTCGATCCCGACAGACCGGCCGCGCACACGAGGATGAGCGGCTCGGCCGAGAGGTCGATGTGCTTCTTGTCCTCGGTCGCGTCGCAGGCGATGGACTTGTAGCAGAGCTCCGAGAGCTTGATGCGCACCTCGTTCGCTGCGATGCGGTTGGCACCGTTGCCGACGACCGCCCAGTACCGACGCGCGGGTGCATGGCGTTGCGCGGCCTGGGCGATGGCCGGACGGGAACGCAGCACCTCGATCATCGCGTCGGGCAGCTCGCGCAGCGCCCGTAGCACCGCGTCGTGCGCGGCACCGTCGGCACCCAACTCTTCGGCGATCGCGAACGCGAGCAGGAACCCCGCCGCGACCTGCGCGTAGAACGCCTTCGTGGACGCGACGCTCATCTCCACGTCGCGACCGTCGGAGGTGTAGAGCACCCCGTCGCAACGGTCGGTGAGGTCGCTGTTGCGTCGGTTGACGATCGCGACGACCGCGCCGCCCCGGGCCCGGACGAGATCGACCGTGCGATTCGTGTCGGTCGTCGTCCCGCTCTGGCTGATGGCGATTACCAGCGTGTCGCGCATGTCGTCATCGAGCCCGAAGCCCGACAGTTCGGTGGCGGGCAAGGCCCGCACGTCGACCCGACGCGACGCGCCGAGCGCGCCCTGGAGCGCGGTCGCAAGGCTCTGCCCCGCGACCGCGGCCGTGCCCTGGCCGATCACGAGCACCCGCGAGACCTCCCCGGCGCGCAGCCGTTCGCGCACGATGGCGGGGAGCGTCTCGTCGCCGAGGTGCACGCGCATGCCGTCGTCGCTCTCGACGAGCTTGCCCCGGAGCGTCTTGCGGAACGAGGCGGGCGCTTCCGAGATCTCCTTGAGCAGGAAGTGCGGAAAGTCGCCGCGGTCGATGTCGCGGGTCGTGATCTGCGCGTGCGCGAGCTCGTCGTCGCGCACCGGCAGGCGGGTGCCGTCGTAGCCGGAACGGCTGATGCCCTCGAGCGTGCCGGCACCGCTGCCCTCCAGCACGACGATTTGGCCGCGGCTCGCGGTCGGGTTGTCGGGATTGGCCGGCGTCTCGCCGTCCAGACGGAGATAGACCGACGTCTCCTCGACCAGCCCGTACGGTTCGCTCGCGACGATGTAGCTGTCTTCGGCGACACCGACGTACAGCGCCTGACCGCTGCCGCGCAGCGCGAGGAGCAGCGAGTCGGGCGCGTCGGCTGCGCTCGCCGCGATGGCGACCGAGCCCTCGAACGACGCGACGGTCGTCCGGAAGGCGTCCTCCACGCTCATGCCACCCGCGATCCGTCGTGACACGAGCGCGGGGATCACCTTGGCGTCCGTCGTGATCTCGGGCGGGATCCGCAGCTGCTCCAGCGCGCGCAGGTCCGCGTGGTTGTCGACGTCGCCGTTCAGCGCGCCGGTGACGTACGGACCGGGCTCGTAGCCCTCCTCCATCTCCTCCTGGTTGAGAGGATGGGCATTGGCCTCGGAGATGATCCCGACGCTGGCCCAGCGCGTGTGCCCGAGCACCGTCGCCGCGGCGCCGTCGTTCGCGAGCGCGAGGTGCAGGAGCGCGTCGTCGCGGATCTGGGCGCGCAACGCGGCGACGTTGTCGCCCAGCTCGCCGATCTCGGCGGCGGCCTTGTAGACGACGCTCAGCAGGCCACCGGGCAAACGGACCGCGCCGGCGCGGAACAACCGCTCCGAGCCGCGCTCGCGCACGAGCTTGGCCACGGTCGGGTCGGCGAGGTCGAGCGCGTGCTCGCGCACGAGCAGGTGGAGACCGGCGGAGTCGCGGCCGCGCACCTCGAGCCGGTCGATCGCGGAAAGCGCCACCTGCACCGACGTGAACACCTCGACGGCTCCGTCGGTGATCGACGTGCTGCCGGCGAGATCGGCCACGGCACCCGCGGTGCGGAGACGGTCGCGCCGGACCGCCCACAGCGCGTCCTTGCACCGGACCAGCGCGGCGTTGAGCGCCTCGAGCTCGCCCGCGCCGAGGCCGCGTCCGATGCCGGTACCCGCGTCGAGGTCGCGCTCGAGCGCTTCCAGCACCGCACCCGCGTCGCGGGTCCGTTCGTCGATCTCGGCGATGACGGCCCGCTCCGCGAGCAGCGCCCGGACGCCCGCCGTGCCGCGGAGCGCGGTGTCGACGGCGTCGACGTGGTCGGCCGCGGTCAGGAGCGCGGCGACGGGTCCGTCGGGTCCGTGGAGATCGAGGGCGTCACGCGCGGCCCGCAGCCGCGCGGTGAGGTCGGCTGCGGCCGGGACGGCGCGCCGTCCGGGTCGACGGACGACGCCGATGATTCCGCACATGCGTTGACTCCTCGGACAGGTCCCAGCCGACCCGATGCCGCGAGCGCTCCCCCTGGAGCCGGACGAGCTTAGTGCCGTCCCGCGCCGGTCTGATCGAGTGCGCGCAACGTTTCCACCAGGTGCTCCGCGCACGACTCCGCCCGTTCCTCGGTGTCGGCCTCGATCATCACCCGCACCACCGGCTCGGTGCCCGAGGGGCGCACGAGGACCCGCCCGCCGTCGCCGAGGCGGGCCTCCGTGGCCGCGACCTCGGCCCAGAACGGCGCCGCGTCCGGCCCGTCGAGCACGGCGCGGCTGGCGACACGCACGTTGCGAAGGACCTGTGGCAGCCGGACCACCAGCGTGGCGAGGTCCGAGAGCGCACGACCGCTGCGGGCGACGACGTCGAGCAGGACGATGCCGGTCAGGGTCCCGTCACCGGTGGTGGCGTGGTCGGCGAAGATCACGTGGCCCGACTGCTCGCCGCCCAGGGCGAGATCGTGATCCTCCATGGCGACGAGCACGTTGCGGTCGCCGACCGCGGTCTCGACGAGCGCGATGCCGGCCGCGTCGAGGCAGCGCCGCAGTCCCAGGTTCGACATGACGGTCACCGCGATCGTGTCGTTGCGAAGGCGTCCGCGCTCGCGCAGGTCGATCGCGGCGATCGCGAGCACCTGATCCCCGTCGACGACCGCGCCGCGTTCGTCGACCGCGATCACGCGGTCGGCATCACCGTCGAACGCGAGCCCGGCGTGCGCGCCGTGCTCGACGACCGCGCGTTGGAGCGCCGACGGATCGGTGGAGCCGCAACCCGCGTTGATGTTGGTGCCGTCGGGCGTGTCGTTGAGCACCGTGACCGTCGCGCCGAGCTCGCGCAGGGCGCGCGGCGCGACCTCGAACGCGGCGCCGTTGCCGCAGTCGAGCACGCAGGCGATGCCGTCGAGACCCCGTCCGTCGAGCGTGCCGACGAGGTGGTGCACGTACGCCGTCGCGGGGTCGTCGATGGGGGCCCACATGCCCACGGCGGCGCCGTCGCGCGCGGGTCCCGTCCCGCCCGGCGCGTCGACCAGCGCGGCGAGCTCGGCCTCGATGCGTCGTTCGGCGTCGTCGGGGATCTTGCGACCGCCCGGCGCGAACAGCTTGATGCCGTTGTCCGGGAACGGGTTGTGGCTCGCGGAGATGACGGCGGCGGGCGCGCCGCGCGACTGCGAGAGGTACGCGACGCCCGGCGTCGGCAGCACGCCCGTCGTTGCGACGTCGGCGCCTTCCGCGCAGAGGCCGGCGACGAGCGCGGCCTCGAGCAACGGCCCGGAGCGACGGGTGTCGCGCCCGACGACCCACGGGCCGGGACCGAGCACACGGGCGGCGACGCGTCCGAGCGCGGTGACGAGCTCGGGCGTCAGCTCCTTGTTCGCGACGCCGCGTACGCCGTCGGTGCCGAAGCGCAGCGTCACGGGCGGGACGTCGCGCCGGTCAGCGCTTCGAGTACTGCGGCGCCTTCCGGGCCTTCTTGAGCCCGTACTTGCGCCGTTCCTTCTCGCGGGCGTCCCGGGTCAGCAGGCCCGCCTTCTTGAGGACCGATCGCTGGTCGCCGTCGAGCGCGACGAGGGCGCGGGAGATGCCGAGGCGCAGCGCGCCGGCCTGGCCGCTCACACCGCCGCCGTCGACCGTCGCATCGACGTCGTAGACGTCCGCCGTCTGGGTCAGGCGCATCGGCTCGGTCGCGACGACCCGGTGGGTGAGGATCGGGAAGTACGCGTCGAAGTCGCGTCCGTTGACCATGATCTTGCCGGTACCGGGACGCAGCCGGACGCGGGCCACGGCTTCCTTGCGTCGACCGGTCGTCTGGATGAGGGGCTTGGGCAACGGACTCTCCGTGGGTGGTTCAGCCGCGGGCACCGGCGAGCGCGCGAGGCTGCGGCTGCTGGGCGGCGTGCGGATGGGTCGGGCCGGCGTAGACGCGGAGCTTGCGCAGCATCGAGCGGCCGAGGCGGTTCTTGGGCAGCATCCCCCGCACCGCGAGGCGCACGACGCGCTCCGGGTCGCGCTCGAGCAGGTGGGCGAGGCGCTCTTCGCGCAGACCCCCCGGGTAGCCCGAGTGGCGGAAGTAGCGCTTCTGCTCGAGCTTGCGGGGCGAGAGCGCCAGCTTCGACGCGTTCACGACGATGACGTGGTCGCCGGTGTCGACGTGGGGGGCCCAGATCGGCTTGTGCTTGCCCCGCAGCAGCGTCGCCACCTCGGTCGCGACCCGGCCCAGCACCTGCCCCTCCGCGTCGATGACGTGCCAGGCGCGCTGGATGTCGGACTGCTTGGGCGTGAACGTCGACACGCGACAACCTCGGGCTGGGACGAACCGGTTCGGAACGACGGGGGCGCTCGAAGCCGCGCGAACGCGGCGAGCGCGGCCGCCAATCCTAGCCCGACCAGGAACGGGGCAGCAATCGGGGGCCACGACGGCCGAGTTGGTGGGTAGCCTTCGCAGCGTGGCGCAGGCGGTCCCGCAGGGTGACGACGTGCTGGAAGCGGCGCGCGGGCAGGCGGTCGACGTGCTCCTCGACGCCGCCCTCGAGCCGATCGTCGACATGGTCTTCCTGGCCCGCGACGGCGGCTACGAGGCGCGCTCCGCTGACGGGTGGGTGACGTTCCGGCGCACCGGCCCGGGCCCCGAGGGCTACGAGGTCACGGCGACGGGCGGCTCCGATCCGCTGGCCGACCGGTCGACGGAGCGGTTCGCGCCCCTCGACGCCGAGCGGGCCCGTCTCCACCCGGGCCGCGGCGAGAACGCCTATCCCTTCGCGTTCGACCACGTGGCCCAGCTCTTCGACCATCCGGCGTCGCCCGACGTCTTCGTCCAGCACTCGGCCGCCCACAACTGGGCCGACCAGGGCGGTCACCTCGGCGAGCACGGCTCGCTCGACGTCGTCCAGGCCCGGGCACCGTTCGTGATCGCCGGCGCGGGCGTGCGCGCGGACGGCCTCGTCCCGAGCGCGGCCCGCCTGGTCGACGTCGCGCCCACGCTCGCGGCGTTGGCCGGGTGCGCGCCGCTCGACGACGACCGCCCGACGTACGTGCATGGCCAGGACGGCCGTGTCCTCGACGAGGTGCTCGACCCGTCGCGCCGGCCCCGGCACGTGATCGCCGCGCTCTTCGACGGCACCAACGCGAACGTGCTCTACGACATGGCGCGCCGCGGCGAGGCGCCCAACGTCGCGCGCCTGCTCGAGATGGGCACCGCGTACGCGCACGGGGCGATCGCGAGTCTCCCGACGGTGACGCTCGCGAACCACACGTCGATCATCACGGGTCGCCATCCCGGCCACCACGGCATCCTGCACAACGCCTGGTACGACCGCGGCCGGGGCGAGCAGGTCATCACGAACTCCAACGCGACGTGGCCGACCGCGATGCGTCACCTGGTCGACGGCGTGGACTCCGTGCACCGCGCGTTCCACCGCACCTGGCCCGACACGTTCACGGCGTCGGTCAACGAGCCCTGCGACGTCGGCGCCGACTACTCGACGTTCGACTTCTTCCGCCGCGGCGACGTGCCCCCGATCCCCCGCACGCCCGACGGCCTGCCCCATACCACCGAGCGGTTCGTGCGGCCGTCGAAGGACTACTCATGGTCGTCGGTGGTCGACCACATGGGCGCCGAGCAGGCCGTCGGCATCCTCTCCGGCTCGTACCGCGACATGACCTACCCGCTCCCGCGGTTCCTCTGGGTGAACTTCACGCTCACCGACACCGCGATGCACGAGGGCGGTCCGCATTCCGAGATCGCGGCCGCGGGCGTGCGCGACTCCGACGCACGCCTCGGTGAGGTGCTCGCCGCGGCCGAGCGCGCCGGCATCTTCGACGACACCGCGTTCGTGCTCGTCGCCGACCACGGCATGGAGGAGACCGATCCGGAGGTGCGCGGCGACTGGGATGTCGCGCTGCGCGACGCCGGGCTCGTGTTCCGCGACGAGGGGTACGGGTTCCTCTACCTCGGCGAGTCCGGCACGCCGTGAGCACCGACCTCGTCACGGTCGACGAGGTGCGCGCCGCGGCGAAGCTGCTCGACGGCGTGATCCGGACGACGCCGATCGACCGCCCCCGCTTCCTCCAGGACTTCACCGACCGGCCCGTGCTCCTCAAGCACGAGGAGCTGCAACGGACCGGATCGTTCAAGGTGCGCGGCGCGTACTTCCACATCGCGATGCTCCCGCCCGAGCGCCGGGCCGTGGGTGTGGTCGCCGCGAGCGCGGGGAACCACGCCCAAGGGGTCGCGCTCGCGGCGTCGTTGCTGGGTGTCGACGCGACGATCTTCATGCCCGACACCGCGCCGCTGCCGAAGGTCGCGGCGACGCGCTCTTACGGCGCGCGCGTCGAGCTCGTGCCCGACGGGCTCGCGGGCGCCATGCGCGGCGCGCTCACGCGTGCAGGAGAGACCGGCGCGAGCCTGGTACCACCCTTCGACGATCGCGCCGTCGTCGCCGGGCAGGGCACGGTCGGGCTCGAGCTGGTCGAGCAGGCACCCGACGCGACGACGTTCGTCGTCTCCGTCGGCGGCGGCGGCCTCGTCAGCGGCGTCGCGGTCGCATGCAAGGCGCTCGTGCCCGGTGCGCGCGTCGTGGGCGTGGAAGCCGAGGGCGCGACGCCGATGCAGGCCGCGCTCCAGGCCGGACGTCCCGTCGATCTCGTCGCGGTGCAGACCATCGCCGACGGCATCGCGGTGCACTGCGTCGGCGACGTCACGCTCGCGCATGTCGACGCGCTCGTCGACGACGTGGTCACCGTCAACGACGAGGAGATCGCGCGGGCGATGCTGCTGCTGCTCGAGCGGCGCAAGTGCGTGGTGGAACCGGCCGGCGCGGCCGCGCTCGCCGCCGTGCTCGCGGGTCGGGTCGGTGGCGAACCGGGCTCGCCGGTCGCGGTCGTCCTCTCGGGCGGCAACGTCGACGCCGCGCTGCTGGTGCGACTGATCCAGCACGGATTGTCGGCCGCGGGTCGGTACCTGGTCGTGCGCGTCGCGCTCACCGACCGACCGGGCGCGCTCATGCGTCTGCTGTCGCTGATCGCGGAGATGGGACTCAACGTGATCGACGTGGAGCACCATCGCAGCGGCCCGGTGCTCCCGGTCGAGCAGGTGCAGGTGAGCCTCACGCTCGAGACCCGCGATCCCGAGCACCGTGACGAGGTCGTCGCCGCGCTCCGCGCGCACGGCTACCGCGTCGACCCGGTCTGAGCGCGCGGAGCGCGGTAGGTCTCAAGCCCTGTGTCGTCGCCGTCGACACGGAGCCGTGCGCCCCGCATCCGCGGCCGGCGCCAGACCAGGGAGACGACATGAGACGAGCAGGGATCGCGGCGGCGGTCGCCGTCGCCCTCACCTTCGCCGGTGCCGCATGCGGCGGTGGCAAGGGCGCCGCGGAGAAGGCGGTCGAGAAGGCCACCAACGGCAAGGTGAAGGCCAACGACAACGGTGGCGTCACCGTCAACGCGAACGGCAACCAGGTGAACCTCGGCGGATCACAGCTCCCGAGCGACTTCCCGAAGAGCGACGTCCCGACCCCGAGCGGTGCGACGCTCGTCGCGTCGGCGTCCAACACGGAGAACGGGAAGAAGGTCTGGCTCCTCACGTACACGGTGAAGGGCGACACCGCGTCCGTCGTCAGCGACTACCAGAAGGCGCTCACCGATGCCGGCTATCGCGTCGACAATTCGACCTCGGCTGGCGGGAGCGGTGCGTCGTACCAGGCGTTCACCGCGGTCGGCACCACGTACGACGTCAACGTGGCCGGCGGGGCCGCCACCGGTCAGGACGCCGGCTTCGTCGTGACCGTGCAACCGCACGACACGAGCAACGACACCACGACGTCGTCGGGCTGAGACCCCTCGCTCAGTAGCCGACGTCCCAGAGGCACAGGCCGTGGGGTGGCGCGAGCTGCCCCGCGGCCTGCCTGTCCTTGCCCCGGATGATGCCCATCACGTCGCCGGGGCGCTTGCGCCCGTGGCCGACCTCGACCAGCGTGCCCACGACCGAGCGCACCATCTGCCAGCAGAACGAGCTCGCGCGCACCTCGTAGACGAGCACACCGTCGCCGCGGTCGTGCCAGCACGACTCGAGCACGCGCCGAACCGTCGTCGACCCCTCGGGACCACGGCGACAGAACGCGGCGAAGTCGTGCTCACCGAGGAACGGATCCGACGCGAGCCGCAACAGCTTCAGGTCGAGGCGCTCCGGCACCCACCATGCGTAGCGGGCGAGGAACGGATCGGGCACGGGCCGGTTCACGATCGTGTACCGGTACATGCGCGACGTCGCCGAGCGGCGCGCGTCGAACGTCGCGTCGACGAGATCGGCGGCGCGCACGACGACCTCCGGGCCGAGCATCCCGTTGATCCCGGCCTGCACCCGCCACGGGTCGAGCCCGGGCGGCGCGTCGAACGTCACCACCTGGCCCCACGCGTGCACACCCGTGTCGGTCCGTCCCGCGCACGTGAGCGTGACCTCGTCGCGCACGACCTTCTCGAGCGAGCGCCGCAACGCGCCGCCGACCGTACGCACACCCGCCTGCTCCGCGAATCCGTGGAACCCGGTGCCGTCGTACGCGACGAGCAACCGACACCGCGACGGTCCGGCTCCACCGTCGAACAACGTCATGGTCGCGCTCGCAAGCTCGCCGCTCCCCTACCAACGGCGACACCCGCTGCTCGACGCGACCGACCGCCCACGGCCCGCGTGGTCCGGGTCGCTACACCAATTCGATTCTCGCCATGGGGGCGTTGTCGCCGGGGCGCGGCCCGAGCTTCAGGATGCGCAGGTAGCCACCGTTGCGGTCCGTGTAGCGGGGCGCGATCTCGGCGAAGAGCTTCTGGGCGACGTCCTTGTCGTGGATGCGCGCGACGACCTGGCGCTCCTGGTGCACGCCGCCCTTCTTCGCCTTCGTGATGAGCCGCTCGGCGTAGGGGCGCAGCGCCTTCGCCTTCGGCACCGTGGTCACGATCGCCTCCGACGCGAAGAGGTGCGCGGCGAGGTTCGCCATCATCAGCCGCTGATGGCTCGGGCTGCCGCCGAAGCGCGGGCCCTTCCTCGGGGTCGGCATCGCCCTACTCCTTCACGCGCAGCGACAGGCCGCGCTCGTCGAGCTTCTGCAGCACCTCTTCGAGCGACTTCGAGCCGAAGTTGGTGATCGCGAGGAGGTCGTCCTCGGTCTTCTGCACCAGCTGGCCGATGGTGTCGACGCGCGCCCGCTTCAGGCAGTTGCGCGGACGCTCGGAGAGATCGAGCTCCTCGATCGGCAGCTCCAGGTCGGGCGACGTCGACGTCGCCGGCGACACCTCGCCGAGCTCCAGACCGCGGGGCTCCGCGGAGAGCTCCGCGATGAGACCGACGAGGCGACCCAGCGTGTCGCCCGCCGATGCGAGCGCCTCGCGGGGCGTGATCGAGCCGTCGGTCTCGATCGTGAGCGTCAACCGGTCGTAGTTCGTGGCCTGCTCGACACGGGTCGGCTCGACACCGAACGCGACGCGACGCACGGGCGAGAAGATCGCATCCACCGGGATCACGCCGATCGGCGCGCCGGCGCGCTTGGTCTTCTCCGCGGAGGCGTACCCGCGTCCCTGCTCGACGGTGAGGTCGAAGCGCAGATGGCCCTGCGCGTTCACCGTCGCGAGATGCAGGTCGGGGTTGAGGATCTCCACCTCGGACGTGGTCTGGATGTCGCCCGCGGTCACGTCGGCCGGGCCCTTCACGTCGAGGCGCAGCGTCACCGGCTCCTCCGACGTGCACCGCAGGACGAGGTCCTTCAGGTTCAGGATGATGTCGGTGACGTCTTCCTTGACGCCCTTGATGACGGCGAACTCGTGGAGCGCGTCGTCGAAGCGCACCTGGGTCACGGCCGCCCCGGGGATCGACGACAGCAGTGTGCGCCGCAGGCTGTTGCCGAGGGTGTGGCCGAAGCCGGGCTCGAGCGGGCCGATGACGAACTGCTGGGTGTTGCCCTCGGCCTCGCGGGCCTCGATCTCGGGTCGCTGGATGATCAGCATCGTGTGCTCGCTTCCGATCCGATGGTGTTCGTGGTGGCGCGGCGGGGCTACTTGGAGTAGAGCTCGACGATCAGCTGCTCGCGCACGGGCACGTCGATCTGCTCGCGGATCGGCAGCTCCCGCACCGTCGCCTTCATGTCGGCGACGTCGAGCCACTGCGGCACCGCGCGATCGAGCGTGTCGAGGTTGTGGCGCAGCACGATCATCGAACGCGCCTTGTCGCGGAGCTCGACGACGTCACCCTTGCGCAGGCGGTACGACGGGATCGTCACCCGCTTGCCGTTGACGTTGACGTGGCCGTGACGGACGAGCTGGCGACCCTGGTTGCGGCTCGCCGCGAAGTTCGCTCGGGTCACCACGTTGTCGAGGCGCAGCTCGAGCATGCGCAGCAGGTTCTCGCCGGTGATGCCCTTCTGGCGGGCGGCCTCGGCGTAGAGGTTCTGGAACTGCTTCTCGAGGACGCCGTAGATGCGGCGCGCCTTCTGCTTCTCGCGCAGCTGGAGCAGGTACTCGCTCTCACGGATGCGGCCGCGCCCGTGCATGCCCGGCGGGTACGGGCGACGCTCGATCGGGCAGCGCATGCTGTCGCACTTCGCGCCCTTGAGGAACAGCTTCATCCGCTCGCGCCGGCACAGCCGGCAGACCGGTCCCGTGTAGCGCGCCATCAGACCCTCCGCCGCTTCGGCGGGCGGCACCCGTTGTGCGGGATGGGCGTCACGTCCTTGATCCCGACGACCTCGATGCCGGTGTTCTGGATCGAGCGGATCGCAGTCTCACGGCCCGAGCCCGGACCCTTGACCATCACGTCGACCTTGCGCACGCCGTGCTCCATCGCGCGCCGGGCCGCGGTCTCGGCCGCGAGCTGGGCTGCGAAGGGCGTCGACTTGCGCGAGCCCTTGAAGCCGACGTTGCCCGACGAGGCCCACGCGATCGTGTTCCCCTGCTGGTCGGCGATCGTCACGATCGTGTTGTTGAACGACGACTTGATGTGCGCGATGCCGTAGGCGATGTTCTTTCGCTCGCGCCGCTTCGGACGGCGCCCTCCAGCACTGGGGCGAGCCACGTTCTCCCTCTCGTTGGCTTCGGTGTTTCCGTGTCGCGACCGCTCGGGCGGCCTGCGTCGTTACTTGCGGGCGCGCTTCTTGCCGGCGACCGTCTTCTTCGGGCCCTTGCGGGTCCGCGCGTTGGTGCGCGTCCGCTGACCCCGCACCGGGAGACCCCGGCGGTGGCGGATCCCGGCGTAGCTGCCGATCTCCATCTTGCGCTTGATGTGGCCCTGCACCTCGCGGCGCAGGTCACCTTCGACCTTCAGGTTCTGGTCGATCCACGCGCGCAGTCGGGCGACCTCCTCGTCGGTGAGGTCGCGCACGCGCGTCTCGGCCGAGATGTTGTTCTGGTCGCACACCAGGCGCGCGGTCGTGCGGCCGATGCCGAAGATGTAGGTCAGCGAGATCTCGAGTCGCTTCTCGCGGGGGATGTCGACGCCGGCGATGCGAGCCATTCGCGGGTCCTTACCTCTCTCACTCTTTGGTCGACTTCGCTGCGGCCTCCCGGGCTCCGCCCAGGCCTCCGCTGCGTCTCCTAGCCCTGGCGCTGCTTGTGGCGCGGGTTGACGCAGATGACCCGCACCGCACCGTTACGGCGGATCACCTTGCACTTCTCGCAGATCTTCTTGACCGACGGACGGACCTTCATGACTGATGAACCTTCGCGAACGGCTACTTGTAGCGGTAGGTGATGCGACCCCGGCCGAGGTCGTAGGGCGTGAGCTCGACCTGCACGCGGTCGCCCGGGAGGATGCGGATGTAGTTCATGCGCATCTTCCCGGAGATGTGCGCGAGCACTTTGTGCCCGTTCTCGAGCTCCACCCGGAACATGGCGTTGGGCAGGGGTTCGACGACCGTCCCCTCCACGAGGATCGTGTCGTCTTTGGGCTTCGCCAGGATGCACCACCTCAGGGGCACGGCGCGCGAAAGGCGCGCCAAAAGACCACGGGGCCGACCGAACAGGATACACGCAGGTGGGAGTGGACGGAAATCTTGCCCTCGGGACGGGCCGGGCGCGTCTGCCGACGCGATGAGCCGTTGGTGCGCGCCGCCTTGGGCCCCGCGCGGCGTGCTCCGCGCCGAAGTGCCGGGCGGCGACTAAGGAATCGTGAGCACCTCGGGGCCGCTCTCCGTGACCGCGATGGTGTGCTCGAAGTGGGCGGAGCGCCGGCCGTCGGCGGTGACCACCGTCCATCCGTCGTCCAGGGCCCGGGTGGCGGCCCCGCCGGCGTTGACCATCGGCTCGATGGCCAGGACCAAACCCTCCTTGAGCTTGAGCCCCCGTCCGGGCGGGCCGTAGTTCGGCACTTGGGGCTCCTCGTGCATCGCGGTGCCGATGCCGTGGCCGACGTACTCCCGCACCACGGTGAACCCGGCCGCCTCGGCGACGTCCTCGACCGCGGCGCCGACGTCGCCCAGACGGTTGCCCGCCACGACCTGTTCGATCGCGGCATCGAGGGAGCGCTTGGTGACGTGGATGAGGCGCTGTGACTCGTCGTCGACCTCGCCGACCGGGACGGTCAGCGCCGCGTCGGCGTGCCAACCCTCGATGATGGCGCCGCAGTCGATCGAGAGGATGTCGCCGTCCTCGAGCACGTAGCCGCCGGGGATCCCGTGGACGATCACGTTGTTCGGCGAGGTGCAGATCACCGCGGGGAAGCCGTGGTAGTTGAGGAAGTTCGACCGGGCACCCCTCCGCTCGATCACGTCACGCGCGACCCGGTCGATCTCGAGGGTGGTGACGCCGGGCTTCGCGGCCCGGGCGCACTCCTCGTGCATCTCGGCGACGACCTTCCCCGCGCGCCGCATGAGCGCGATCTGATCGGCGCTCTTGCGGGTGATCACGCCCGGCGCCCCGTGACCGAGGAGCGGAAGTCGTCCACCACCTTCACGATCCGCTCGAACACGTCGTCGCCGGTCCCGACCCCGTCGACCACCGCGAGCGTCCCGCGGTCGCGGTAGTAGTCGAGGACCGGGACGGTCTCCTTGTCGTAGAGCTCGAGGCGGCGGCTGATCGCCTCCTCGGTGTCGTCGTCGCGTTGCTCGACCGTGCCGCCGCACACGTCGCATATCCACGGCCGCGACGGCGGCATGCTGACGTGGTACACCGCGCCGCAGCGCTCGCAGACCCGCCGGCCGGCGAGGCGTTCGAGCACGATGTCGCGCGGAACGTCGAGGTCGACCGCGAGGTCGAGGGGCACGTCACCGAGCACGCGGTCGAGCTCGACCGCCTGGTGGCGGTTGCGCGGGAACCCGTCGAGCACGAACCCGCCCTTGAGCGGGCTGCCGTCTGCCTGGAACCGTTCCTGGATCAGACCGATCGTGATCTCGTCGGGGACGAGCTCGCCACGGTCCATGTAGCCCTTGGCCTCGCGACCGAGCGCAGTGCCCGCGTTCGCGGCCGCGCGGAACAGGTCGCCCGTGGACAGATGGACGATCCTGTAGTGCTCGGCGAGCCGGGCGGCCTGGGTTCCCTTCCCTGCGCCCTGCTTGCCGAGCATCACCAGTCGCGGACCCTGGCTCACCCCGCGCCCCTCAGGTCAGGAATCCTTCGTAGTTGCGCATCATGAGCTGGGAGTCGATCTGTTTCATCGTCTCCAGCGCGACACCCACGATGATGAGCAACGCGGTACCGCCGAACGGGAACTGTTGGATGTTCCACAGCGCGATCACGAGCAGTGGCAACACCGCGATGAACGCCAGGAACAGCGAGCCCGGCAGGTTGATCCGGTTGAGGACCTTGGCGAGGTACCGCTCCGTCGGCGGCCCCGGTCTGATGCCCGGGATGAACCCGCCCTGTTTGCGGATGATGTCGGCCTGCTGCGCGGGGTTGAACGCGATCGCCGTGTAGAAGTACGCGAAGAAGATGATCAGCACGGTGTACAACCCGATGTAGGCCCAGCTCTGGCGCTGGATCAGGTTGTCGTTGACCCACTTCTGCAGGCCGTTCCACGGCGTCGCGCCCGCGATGAGCGCGGGGAACGCGAGGACCGAGCTCGCGAAGATGGGCGGGATCACACCCGACTGGTTCACCTTGAGTGGGATGTAGGTGCTCTGGCCGCCGTACATGCGGCGGCCGACGACCCGTTTGGCGAACTGCACCGGGATGCGCCGCTGTCCCGATTCGACGAACACGATGCCGACGATCATCGCGATGCCGATGATCAGGATCACGGTGAATTGGATCTTCGAACCCTCGGAGAACAGCGCGCTGCCCTGCGCGGGGAGGCGCGACACGACCGACGCGAAGATCAGCACCGACATGCCGTTGCCGATGCCGCGCTGGGTGATGAGCTCGGCGAGCCACATCACCATGGCGGTGCCGGCCGTCCACGTGAGCACGATGAGGGCGGCGCGTGGGGCGTTGAAGCCCGGGATCATGTCCTTGCCCTGGAACCCGACGAAGCCGAGCAGCCCGCTCGAACCCTGGTGGAGGCTGAACACCCAACCGGTCGCCTGGATCAGCGCGAGCGCCACGGTCAGATACCGGGTCCACTGGGTGATCTTCTTCTGACCGACCTGACCCTCGTTCTGCCACTGCTCGAGCTTCGGGATCACCACGCCGAGCAGCTGCATGATGATCGACGCGGTGATGTACGGCATGATGCCGAGGAAGAAGACCGCGACGTTGGTGATCGCCCCGCCCGAGAAGAGGTCGAGGAAGCCGACCACCCCGCTGTTCTTCGACTGGTGCTCGAGGTTCTTGATCTGCTGGAAGTCGACGTACGGGACCGGGATGTGGGTCCCGATCCGGTAGATCGCGACGATCAGCAGCGTGAAGAGGATCTTGTTCCGCAGGTCGGGCACCCGGAACATGTTCCGGAGACGGGAGAGCATGGGGTGCGCCGTCCTCCTCGGTCGAAGGGGAAGCCCAGGTTAGCGGTTGGTGAGGGCGTTCCCGCGGGCGGGCGGGCGGCCCGTCTTGTACGGCAGCGCCAGCACCTCGGTCCGGCCGCCGGCCGCCTCGATCGCCCGCGTCGCCGACGCCGAGAACGCGTGGGCACGCACGGTGAGCGCCTTGTCGAGCTCACCCCGGCCGAGCACCTTGACCAGCCCGTGCTTGTGGACGAGCCCGCGGCTGCGCAGCGCGCCGGGGTCGACCTCGGCGCCTGCGTCGAAGCCGGCCAGCGTGTCCAGGTTGACCACGACGTACTCGATCCGGAACGGGTTCTTGAACCCCTTCGCCTTCGGGGTGCGACGCATGAGCGGTGTCTGACCACCCTCGAACCCGGGCTTCACCGTGTCGCGCGCGCCCTGGCCCTTCATGCCCCGGCCTCCGGTCTTGCCTCCCTTGCCGCCGATGCCGCGCCCGACCCGTCGACGCGGGCGGCGCGATCCGTCGGCCGGCTTCAGATCGTGGACCTTCACGTCAGCTCCTCGACTCGGACCAGGTGCGGCACGCGGGCGAGCATGCCGCGGATCTCGGGACGGTCGGCGTGCTCGACCGCCTGGTCGATGCGGCGCAGACCGAGCGCGCGCAGCGTCCCTCGCTGCTTGGGCTTCGCGCCGATGGCGGAGCGCACGAGCGTCACGCGCAAGCGGGCCGCCATCACGCGACCTCGGTCGGCTCGGCCTTGCGGACCGACGCGTCGCGGTACGCGCGCAGCATGCCGACGGTTGAGACCTCCTCGGCCGACTTCCCGCGCAGCTTCGCGACCTCGTCGGGACGGCGGAGGCCGCGCAGGCCCTCGATCGTCGCGCGCGACACGTTGATCGCGTTCGACGAGCCGAGCGACTTCGCGAGCACGTCGTGCACGCCGGCGGCCTCGAGGATCGCACGGGCGGCGCCGCCCGCGATGACACCGGTACCGGGCGCCGCCGGCTTCAGCAGCACGCGCGCCGCGTCGTGCACGCCGAGGATCGTGTGGGTGATCGTCGATCCCGCGATCGGCACCGCGAAGAGGTTCTTGCGGGCCTCCTCCATCCCTTTCTGGATGGCCGCGGGCACCTCCTTGGCCTTGCCGTAGCCGAGCCCGACGTTCCCGTTGCCGTCGCCGACGACGACCAGCGCGGTGAAGGAGAAGCGCCGGCCGCCCTTGACGACCTTCGCGACCCGGTTGATGGCGATCACGCGCTCTTCGTACTGGCCTTCGGCCATGAGCTTCCTCGACTTCCTACTTCTAGAACTGGAGGCCCGCTTCGCGCGCGCCGTCGGCCACGCCCGCCACGCGCCCGTGGTAGCGGAAGCCACCCCGGTCGAACACGACCGTGTCGACGCCTGCGGTCTTGGCGCGCTCGGCGACGAGCTGACCGACCTTCTTCGCGGCGTCCACCGTGCCGGTCCCGCCGGCGCGCACGTCGGTCTCGACCGTCGACGCGGCCGCGAGCGTGCGCCGGTTCACGTCGTCGATCACCTGCGCGTACACGTGACGGTTCGAGCGGAACACCGAGAGGCGCGGCCGCTCGGCCGTGCCCCGCACCTTCTTGCGGACCCGGCGGTGCCGTCGGTCCCGTCCCGTCAGACGTTGGACGTTGCTCATGAGTGACCTCGACGTCTCCGGCTACTTGGCCGACTTGCCGGCCTTGCGGAGCACGCGCTCGTCGGCGTAGCGGATGCCCTTGCCCTTGTAGGGCTCGGGCTTGCGGACCTTGCGGATGTCGGCCGCGACCTGACCGACGAGCTGCTTGTCGAACCCGCGCACGGTGATGCGCGTCGGCGCGGGTACTTCGAACGTGATCCCTTCCGGCGCCTTCACCGCGACGGGGTGCGAGAACCCGACCTGCAGCTCGATGCGGTCGGGTCCCTGACCCGTGGCGCGGTAGCCGACGCCGACGATCTCGAGCTCGCGCGTGAAGCCGTCGGACACGCCCACGACCATGTTGTTCACGAGCGAGCGGGTGAGCCCGTGCAGCGCCCGGTGCTCGCGCTCGTCGTCCGGACGGGTGACCACGAGCTCGTCGCCCTCGCGCGAGACGGTGATGCCCTCGGGCGCGTCGAGCTCGAGGCTGCCCTTCGGGCCCTTCACCGCGACGTGGCCGTCCGCGATCGTCACGTCGACGCCGGACGGGATCGGGATGGGCTTCTTGCCGATGCGGGACATAGGGCTACCAGACGTGACAGAGGACTTCGCCGCCCATGCGACGCTTGCGCGCCTCGCGGTCGGTCATGAGCCCCTGATTGGTCGACAGCACCGCGATCCCCATGCCTCCGAGCACGCGCGGCACCCCTTCTGCCTTCGTGTACACCCGCAGACCGGGCTTCGACACCCGCTTGATGCCCGAGATCGTCCGCTTGCGGTCCGGCGTGTACTTCAGCTCGATCACGAGGCGGCGACCGGGACGCGACGGGTCGTCCTCCACCCGGTAGTCCTCGATGTAGCCCTCGCTCTTCAGGATGCCGGCGAGGGCCTCCTTCACCTTCGACGAGGGCATGCCGCAGTCGTCGTGGAACGCGATGTTGGCGTTCCGCAGACGGGTGAGCATGTCGGCGATCGGGTCGGTCATCGTCATCGGCTCACCCCCTCACCACGAGGCCTTCGTCACGCCCGGAACCTCTCCTGCGTGGGAGAGCTCGCGCAGGCAGATCCGGCACACGCCGAACTTGCGGTAGACCGAGCGTGATCGTCCGCAGCGGCGGCAACGCGTGTACGCGCGCACCTTGAACTTCGGCGCCCGCTGCTGCTTCTGGATCAGTGCCTTCTTCGCCAATGCAATTACCCCTGCGTCTGGCCGGGACGGCGGAACGGAAAGCCGAGCGCACGAAGGAGCGCGCGGCCTTCCTCGTCGTTGCGCGCGGTGGTGCCGATCGTGACGTCCATCCCGCGCACGGTGTCGATCTTGTCGTAGTCGATCTCCGGGAAGATCAGCTGCTCGGTGAGCCCGAACGTGTAGTTGCCCCGCCCGTCGAACGAGTCGGGGTTCATACCCCGGAAGTCGCGGATGCGGGGGATCGCGATGCTCACGAGGCGGTCGTAGAACTCCCACATCCGGTTCCCGCGCAGCGTGACCTTGGCCCCGATGGCGTTGCCCTCGCGGAGCTTGAAGCCCGCGATCGACTTCTTGGCCCGGGTCACCGCCGGCTTCTGTCCGGTGATGATGGTCAGGTCGGCGACCGCGCCGTCGAGGAGCGACGACTGCTGGGTCGCGCGCCCGACGCCGCAGTTCACGACGATCTTGTCGAGCCGCGGGACCTCCATCACGTTGCCGAGGCTCAGCTCCGACTTGAGCTGGTCGCGCAGCTCGTCGAGGTACCGGCGCTTGAGGCGCGGCACCTCTGCGGCCGCGGTGGGAGCCGCCATCAGAGATCACCCCCGCACTTGCGGCAGACGCGGTGCTTGTCGCCCGCTTCGTCGATGCGGTAGCCGACGCGCGTGGCGCCACAGTTCGAGCACAGCAGCGCGACGTTCGACACGTCGATCGGCATGTCCTTGTCGATGATGCCGCCCTGCATCGTCGCCCGGGTCGCCCGCTGGTGGCGCTTGGCCACGTTGACGCCGTCGATGATCACGCGACGACGATCGGGAAGGACCCGGGTCACCTCGCCTTCCTTCCCGATGTCCTTGCCCTTGAGGACGACGACGCGGTCACCCTTGTGGATCTTCATCTTGATCTTCGGCTTGTCGCCCGCCATCACAGAACCTCCGGCGCCAGCGACACGATCCGCATGAAGCGGCGGTCGCGCAGCTCGCGGCCCACGGGCCCGAAGATGCGGGTGCCCCGCGGCTGCATCTGGTCGTTGATGAGCACCGCTGCGTTCTCGTCGAAGCGGATGTAGCTCCCGTCCGCGCGGCGCTTCTCCTTCTTGGTGCGCACCACCACGCACTTCACGACGTCGCCCTTCTTTACGGCGGCCCCCGGCACCGCGTCCTTCACCGTCGCGACGAAGACATCGCCGATGCTGGCGTAGCGACGGCGCGTGCCGCCGAGGACCTTGATGCAGAGCACCTCCTTGGCCCCCGAGTTGTCGGCCACCTTCAGGCGGCTCTCTTGCTGGATCATGAGGGTCTCGTTCCTATCGGGCGCGCTCGAGGATCTCGACGACACGCCAGCGCTTCTGGCGGGACAGCGGGCGGGTCTCGGCGATCCGCACCCGGTCACCTTCGCGGGCTTCGTTGCCCTCGTCGTGCGCGTAGAGGCTGCGCGTGCGCTGCACGGTCTTCTTGTAGCGGCGGTGCTGCACCCGGTCGACGACCGCGACGACCGCGGTCTTGTCCATCTTCGTGGACGTGACGATGCCCTCCCGGACCTTGCGCCCGTTCCCGCGGGCGGTGCTCGTCTGCTCGTCGGCCATCGTCACTCCTGACCCTGTGCGGCCTCGGCCGCTTCGATCTCGCGCTGGCGCAGGAACGTGTGCAGGCGCGCGATGTCACGGCGCACGTCGCGCAGGCGCGTCGTGTTGTCGAGCTGACCGGTCGCGTTCTGGAACCGGAGGTTGAACTGCTCCTCGCGCGCCTCCGCGAGACGCTGCAGCAGCGCGTCGTCGTTGAGCTCGCGCAGCTCGCTCGACTTCGCCATCAGGCCTCCTCGGTCCGCACGACGAAGCGCGACTTGATCGGCAGCTTGTGCATCGCGAGACGCATGGCCTCGCGCGCCGTGGGCTCTGGCACGCCGGAGAGCTCGAAGAGCACGCGCCCCGGCTTCACGACCGCGACCCAGTGCTCGGGGTTGCCCTTGCCCGATCCCATGCGCGTCTCGGCCGGCTTCTGCGTGACCGGCTTGTCGGGGAAGACGTTGATCCAGACCTTGCCGCCACGCTTGATGTAGCGCGTCATCGCGATACGTGCGGCTTCGATCTGACGGTTGGTCAACCACGCGGGCTCGAGCGCCTGGATGCCGAAGTCGCCGAACGCGAGCTTCGTACCTCCCTTCGCCGTGCCCTGCAGGCGTCCCCGCTGTTGCTTGCGGTGCCTGACCTTTCGCGGCATCAACATGGAATCGCTCCCGTACCTTCGCCGGCCGTCAGTCGTCGTCGCCGCGGAAGTGCGGCGTCTCGTGCTGCTGACGGATGCGGCGCTCGATCTCTTCTTCCTCGGCGAGCAGGCGTTCGATCTCGGGATCGGCCTCGTGCACGAGTTCGCGCTGCGGCTCGGCGTCTTCGCTCGGGGTCTCGGCCGGTGCGGGTGTGGCCGCGGCCGCACCTTCCTCGGTCGCGGCCGGTCGGCGGCGACCACCACCGGCGCTGACGACGCGGCGACCCTGGCCCTGACCGGCGGTCTCGCCGACCGCCATGGCCGCTTCCTTCGCGATCTTGTCCTCGGCCGCGCTCTTGTACGGCAGGATCTCGCCCTTGTAGATCCAGACCTTCACGCCGATGCGTCCGAACGTGGTGCGCGCTTCGGCGAGGCCGTAGTCGACGTCGGCGCGCAACGTGTGCAACGGGACGCGACCTTCGCGGTACCACTCCTTGCGGCTCATCTCCGCGCCACCGAGGCGGCCGGCGCACTGCACGCGCACGCCTTGCGCGCCCGCCTTCATCGCGGTCTGCACCGCGCGCTTCATCGCGCGCCGGAACGACACGCGGCCGGCGAGTTGGTCGGCGACGCCCTGCGCGAGCAGGGTCGCGTCGATCTCGGGCTGCTTGATCTCCTGGATGTTGAACTGGATCTTCGGGTTGCCGGTGATCTTGCGCAGTCCCTCACGCAAACGCTCGGCCTCGGCGCCGCGCCGGCCGATCACGATGCCCGGACGCGCGGTGTACACGTCGATGCGCAACCGGTCGCGCGTGCGCTCGATCTCGATGCGGCTCACTGCCGCGCGCTCGAGCTGCTTGCGGAGGTAGTCACGGATCTTCCAGTCCTCGATGAGGGAGTCCGTGTACTCCTTCTTGTTCGCGATCCAGCGCGACTTCCAGTCGGTGGTGACACCGAGCCGGAACCCGTACGGGTTGACCTTTTGACCCATTACTTGGGCTCGCTTTCATCCGCGTCGTCGGCATCGGCGTCGGCTTCCGCCTCGACGTCGGTGTCGGCTTCTGCTTCCGCAGTCGCCGCTTCTTCGGCTTCTTCTTCCTCGATCGCGTCGTCGACGTCGATGTACTCGCCCTCCGACGCTTCCTGCTCCTCGCCCGCGAGCGTGGTCGGATCGTCGGCGAGCTTCTCGTCGTCGTCGTGGTCGTGGTCGTGCGTGTGCTCGTGGTCGGCCGCCGGTTCCTCGCGCTGGCGCGACCGGCGCACGCGCTCGGCGCGGCGCCGACGGACGGCCGCGGCCCCGCGGCCCGATTGCTCCTCGATCTGCGTGCGCCGCTCGAGCTCGTCGTCGTCGTAGCGAGCGACGATCAACGTGATGTGCGACGTCCGCTTGCGGATGCGGAAGTAGCGACCGCGCGCGCGGGGCTGCCCCCACTTCCGGGTCGGACCTTCGTCGGCGTACGCGACGGCCACGAACAGCTCTTCGGGGATCAGGTTCTTGTTGTGCTCCGCGTTCGCGACCGCGGCGATGAGCACCTTGAGCACGTCGTCGGCTGCATCCTTCTGGCACAGGTGCAATATGCGCTCGGCGTCGTCGACCGCGAGGCCGCGCACGAGGTCGAGCACCTGGCGCACCTTGTACGGCGACACCGGCTGGTAGCGCGCGGTCGCACGCGCGTGCGGGGCGTCGAGTTCGACTGCCATCAGCGCCGGCTCGATCGCTCTTGTCCGGCGTGGTACCGGAACGTGCGGGTGGGCGCGAACTCGCCGAGCTTGTGGCCGACCATCGCTTCGGTGACGTACACGGGCACGTGCTTGCGACCGTCGTGCACCGCGATCGTGTGACCGACCATCTCCGGCGTGAGCGTCGAGCGACGCGACCACGTCTTCACGACGCGCTTGTCGCCCGCCTCGTTGAGGCGCTCGATCTTGACGCGGAGGTGCTCGTCGACGAACGGGCCCTTCTTCAAACTGCGCGGCATTACATGGCTCCTTCGCTGCGCCATCCCTGGCTCCGCTGCATCCGCACGGCGCAACTACCTCCGTGCGCCGCGGGTACGCCGGCGGCGGACGATCAACTTGTCGGAGGGCTTGCCCCGGCGCCGCGTGCGACCTTCGGGCTTGCCCCACGGCGACACCGGGTGGCGGCCGCCGGAGCTCTTGCCTTCGCCACCGCCGAGCGGGTGGTCGACGGGGTTCATGGCGACGCCGCGCACGTGCGGGCGCTTGCCCCGCCAGCGGTTGCGGCCGGCCTTGCCGATCGACACCAGGCCCGCCTCGCTGTTGCCGACCGAGCCGACCGTGGCGCGGCAATCGATCGACACCCGCCGCATCTCGGTGGAAGGCAGACGCAAGGTGGCGAACAGGCCTTCCTTGGCGATCAGCTGGATCGAGGCGCCCGCGCCCCGGCCCATCTTGCCGCCCGCGCCCGGCTTGAGCTCGACGTTGTGCACCGTCGTACCAACGGGGATGTACCGCAGCGGCAGCGCGTTGCCGGGCCGGATCTCGGCGCCCTGGCCGCTCTGCACCATGTCGCCGACCTGCACGCCGTTCGGGGCGAGGGTGTAGCGCTTCTCACCGTCGCGGTAGTGCAGCAGCGCGATGCGCGCGTTGCGGTTCGGGTCGTACTCGATGGCGGCGACCTTCGCCGGGACGCCGTCCTTGTTCCGCTTGAAGTCGACGAGGCGGTAGCGCTGCTTGTGGCCGCCGCCGCGGTGACGCGACGTCATCTTGCCGTGCGCGTTGCGACCACCGGACTTCGGCTTCGACGTGGT
>DATBEZ010000038.1:0-75872 GCA_036558745.1 Acidimicrobiia bacterium | reverse complement strand
TGGTGCCGTGGACGACGATGTCGACCTGGTCGCAGAACTCGGAGAGCGGCAGCTCGAAGCGCTCGGCGAGCAGCGCGAGACCGTTCATCACGCCGGTCGACTGGTCGTCGAGGGTCGTCGGCGTCTTGTCGAGCACGACGGTGCCTTCCGGCGTGACGCAGATCAGGTCCGTGAACGTCCCACCGACGTCCACCCCCACCCGGTAGCCCATCGCTCAGCCCCGGCGGGATGCGCGCAGTTGCGCGGTGGCCTCGTGGTCGACCGCGAGGGTGAGCTCCTCGAGCGAGCCGGTGAGCACGACGCCGTAGTCCCGCGTCGCGCCCTCGACACTCACGTACTCGTCGAGCACGTCGTCGAGCACCGCGTGCGGGTCGCGGTCGAGGGGATTCCCCCAGCCGCCCCCACCGCCGTAGTCGTACATGACGCGCTGCCCGGAGCTGATCGGGACCCAGTCGGCGGTGTGCTTCACCACGAACGGGTCGTCCGAGCCGTAGCGGATCACCATCTTGTTGGGCTCGCCCGGCTCGCCGCCGCAGATCCCCGGCATCGGGTACTTCATGCCGACGACGTACGTGTAGACCTTCGCGTCGACGAGCACTTCCTTCTCGTAGTGGCTGCCGCACAGGCCCCGCCACTGACCCGGCCCGCCCGAGTCCGTGCGGTAGTCGCGACTCCACTGGACGTGCGGGTACAGGCTCTCGTTGATCTCCGCGGTGGCCTTCCACAGGTTGCCGAAGCTCGCGTTCTGCGCGCCCCACGCGTCCATCCCCTTGGCCGCGTTGCACCACCCCGCGTACACCTCGGCCGAGTGGTCGGTGAACGTCGCGCCCGTGCGCGGGTCCTGGCCCACGATGATCGTCGGGATGCCCGTCTTGTACGTCTGGGGCACGGCCTTGTCGGGCAGCACGTCCTGCATCGCGACCGCGATCACCTCGCCGACGTCGGCGCCCGGATGGTGCGTGCCCGCGCTCACCGGCTTGTTCGGGTGCGGGTTGAGCACGCACCCCTTCGGCACGACCAGCTTGATCTGGTCGAAGAACCCCTCGTTCTTCGGGATCTCCGGATCCATCATCGAGGCGATCTGGCCGATCGTGTAGCCGCGCGTGTTGCCGAACGTCGACCACGCCTGGATCTCCTGGCGGGTGTCGCTGCCGGAGTAGTCGATCGTGAGGTCGTCGCCGTCGACGGTGATCTTGACGTGCAGGTGGATGTCGGGGTTCCCGAGCGGGTCGTGGTCGACGTACGCGTCGGCCTCGTACACGCCGTCGGGCCACGCTGCGACCTCCTCGCGGAAGCGCTTCGCCGCGTAGTCGATCATGTGGTCGACCGACTCCTCGACCGCGCCGGTGCCGTACGTCTCGATGACCTCGCTCAGCCGGCGCACGCCGAGCTGCGCAGCGCCGATCTGCGCGCGCAGGTCGCCGATGTAGTCGGGAAGCCGGTTGTTCGCCTGCAGCGCGTACAGCACGTCGCGCCGCTCGACGCCGCGGTCGATGACCTTGACCGACGGCCAGCGCACACCTTCGCCCCAGATGTCGCCCGCGGTGACGTTGTAACCGCCGGGCACGCCGCCACCGGTGTCGCCGTGGTGGCACTGGATGCTGGCGATGAGCACCATGCGCCGGTTGCCGTTGCCGTCGTCGGCGAAGACCGGCGCGAAGACGTTGTAGTCGGGGAGGTGGCCACCACCGTGATACGGGTCGTTGCCGACGAACACGTCGCCCTCGCGGAACTCCTCGGTCCCGAAGAACTCGAGGGCGAAGCGCACCGGCAGGGTGGAGGTGAGCATGAACTGCGGGATGCCGACCGAGAGCGCGGCGAGCCGGCCCTTCGCGTCGAGGATCGTCGCGTTGCGCTCGTTGCTCTGGTTGAGGATCGGCGTGGTCGCGGTGCGACTCACGTAGGTCGCCATCTCGAAGCAGATGGTCTCCATCGCGCCGCGGACGACCTCGGCCGTCACCCTGTCGACCGTCGGTTCCTCGCTGAGACGGCCGCGGTGCCCTGCGAGCTGGACCAGGTCGACGTGGGTCATCGCTGCCTCCGCAGTTGCGCCCGACGGGCCGGGACGTAAGCTGACACGTGCGTCATCAATGCTACCCCGGGACCCGTTGCGGGTCACGGGTGCGCGGGCGTGACACGAGTGTTAGAAAGACCTACAGTAATGCGTTCCTCGCTCTGCCGCGCGGCGACCGTGGCGACGGAGGAGCGAAGGGAGCTCGCCAGCGAACGAACGACGCGGGCAGCTCGGGCGAGCGCCGGGGCCCCAGAAGCGAGGGAGTGAGCGAGATGACACGAGAGTTCCGCGACATCCGTGGGTCCGGCGCCGAGAACGCGGAGGCCCTTTCGGTTCCCGAGTTCATGGACGGGCTCGAGGCCCTGCAGGCCGAGATCGCGACCGAGAAGAACCAGGTGTGGGAGCGCGTCGCCGACGGCACCTTGTCGATGGAGCTCCTCAAGCGCCTGGCCAAGGAGTACTACTTCCTCGGCAAGTGGTACACGACCGAGTTCGGCTCGATCGTGTCCAACGCGCCCGACGTGGACGCGCTCGACCTCGCCACGAGCGAGCACTTCCAGCACTGGCTCCAGAACCTGGCCGACGAGACCGGGTTCGCGGGCGACCAGAACCACGTGGACATGAAGATCGCCTGGGCGCGCATGCTCGGCATCACCGACGACGAGCTGCTGTCGTATCGCGCCATGCCGGAATCGATCGGCTCCGTGTTCACGACGCTCTTCTACATGCGCCGCTCCTACGAGGAGGGCCTCGCCGCGTTCGGCTGGGCGGGGGAGCGCTTCGCGGCGTCGACCGACTATGCGAAGAAGATGTACGAGGGCATGCGCGCGCACTATGGCATCGAGGTCGAGAACTTCCGCGTGCACGCGTACGCCGAGGAGGACCACGGCGACGCCGCCGACTACCTGCTGCGCCAGGTCGCGACCAGCGCAGGGCAGCAGCGCCGCATCCGGCGCGCGGTCGAGCACGTGCTCGTGTGCCGCAACGCCCGGACTGCGGCGCTCAACCGCTGGCTCGACGAGCCCGGCGCGCTGCGCTAGCAACCGGTGGTGCGCGTGGTTCAGCCCTCGTTCGCCATGTACGCGGCCGCGCGCCGCTCCACCTCCTCGTCGGACAGGTCCTCGATGTGGCTCATGACGTTCCAGCGGTGACCCCACGGGTCTTCGAACTGCCCCGCGCGGTCGCCGTAGAACTTGTCCTCCACCGGTTGGAGCTCCTTGGCGCCCGCCGCGATCGCGTCGCGAAACGTCGCGTCGACGTTCTCGACGTAGACGGACAGCGTGACCGGTGAGCCGCCGAGGCGCCTTGGGTCGACGACGCCCATCTCCGGGAACGCGTCGGAGAGCATGACGACCGATTCGCCGAATTCGAGCTCGGCGTGGCCGACCTTGCCGCCGGGTTCGGACATGCGCATCCGCTCGTGCGCGCCCAGCACCCGCGTGTAGAAGTCGATCGCCTCGGCCGCGCCGTCGATCGCGAGGTACGCCGTGAGACGCGGGGAGTTGTCGGGGATCGGCTTGACCGCTGCCATGGGGAGGCCTCCGGGGGCTCGAACGTATGTTCGGACACGCTAGCGCGGGGGCCGTACGCTCGCCAGGGGTGGCACTCAGACCCGAAGTGGACAGGCCGATAGACCTCCGTGGGTTCATCGTCTCACGACTCGGTTCGATCGCGACTCGATCGCTTGCTGCCGACCGGCCGCGCGCTCCCGGCCCGGGTCTGGGAGGCGCGACACCGCGGGATCACGATCCTGTTGTGGGCGCACCTGCCCTTCCTCTTCCTGTTCGGGGTCCTGACGCACCACAGCGCCGAGCACACGCTCGTCGACCTCCTGCCGGTGATCGTCGCGGCCACCTGTGCATCGTGCCCTTCGTGGTCGCGCCAGGTCCGTGCGGGGAGCGCGACATTCGGACTCGTGGCGTGCTCCGCCGTGCTCGTGCACTTCTCGGGCGGGCTCATCGAGATGCACTTCCACTTCTTCGTCGTGGTCGCGATCATCACCCTGTATCAGGACTGGGTGCCGTTCGGCATCGCGATCGGCTTCACCGTGCTCGAGCACGGTGTCGTCGGTGTCCTCGCTCCCAACTCCGTCTACAACCACGCCGCCGCGCGATCGAACCCGTGGCTGTGGGCGCTCATCCACGGCGCGTTCGTCCTCGCCGCCAGCATCCCCCTCGTGCTCGCGTGGAGGCAGAACGAGGACCAGGCGCTGCGCGACCCGCTCACGCGGCTGTCGAACCGCACGCTCCTGACCGAACACCTCGAGCAGCTGCTCGGCCGCGCCCGGCCCGGTGACGTCGCCCTCCTGTTCGTCGACCTGGATCACTTCAAGCAGGTCAACGACACGCTCGGTCATGCCGCCGGCGACGCGCTGCTGGTCGAGTGCTCGGATCGACTCAAGCACTGCGTACGCGGTGGAGACCTGGTCGGGCGGCTCGGTGGAGACGAGTTCGCCGTGATCGTCGAGGACGCGCGGGACGCGACGGCGCGCGACGTCGCCGAACGCATCCTGGACGCCGTCGCCGCCCCGACGGTCGTCAGCGGCCACGAGCTCGTCATGACCGCCAGCGTGGGCATCGCCTTCTCGGACCTGACGACCGACGCCCAGGATCTCCTCCGCAACGCGGACCTGGCCATGTACGTGGCGAAGGCGTCGGGCCGTGACCGCTTCGAGGTCTACGACGACGCGATGCACGAGCACGCGATCCAACGCCTCGAGCTCGAAGCCGAGCTCCGTCGCGCCGTCGCCAATGACGAGATCACGATCGCGTGCCAGCCCATCGTCGAGGTCGGCTCGGGCACCGTCACCGGTGCCGAGGTGCTCGCTCGCTGGACCCATCCGGAGCGTGGCCCCATCCCGCCCGACGTCTTCATCCCCTTGGCGGAGCACGCCGGCGTCATCGACACGCTCGGCGAGCAGATCTTCGCACGCGCATGTGACGTCGCTTCCGAGCTCGGGAAGATCGACGGCACGCTGACCGTGACGGTCAACGTCTCTCCACTGCAGCTCAACGACGCGTCGCTGCCGCGCACCTTCGCCCGACTTCTCGACGAGCACGGGGTGGACCCCGGTCGGATCGTGGTGGAGGTGACCGAGCACATCCTCATGCAGGATCTCACGGTCGCCGCCGATCGACTCGCGGAGCTCAAGAAGATCGGTGTGCGCATCGCGGTGGACGACTTCGGTGTCGGGCATTCGTCGCTCAGCTACCTGCGCAATCTGCCCGTCGACGTGCTCAAGATCGATAAGTCCTTCATCGACCATCTGCCCCAGGGTGCCGACGTCACGCGCGTCATGATCCAGCTCGGACGGATGCTCGGTCTCGACGTCGTCGCCGAGGGTGTCGAGTCACGTCAACAGCACGAGCAGCTCAGCCTGCTGGGCTGCCAGCGCGCGCAGGGATACCTCTTCGCGCGACCGATGCCGCCCGCGACGCTCCTCCAGCTCCTGCTCGAGGGTCGTCTCGCCATCACCGGGGCCGGATCCGCACCGGTCGTGGATCGCCAGGTGTCCTAGCGGCGCCGACGCGACCCGAGGGGGGCGGTCGGATCGCTCAGATGATGAGCTCGGCGATGCGGTCGTGGTGCCAGTCGGCGTTGCCGAGCCACGCCTCGGACGCGAGGGCGCGCCGCAGGTAGAGGTGGAGGTCGTGCTCCCACGTGTAGCCGATGCCGCCGTGGATCTGGGCCGAGTCCTTCACGATGCGTCGCGCGGCCTCGCCCGCGACCGCCTTGGCCACGTGCGCGGCACGGTGGCGGTCGGGGTCGTCGGCGTCGAGCGTCATCGCCGCGTAGTACACCGCGGCCCACGACCGCTCGAGATCGAGGGCCATGTCGGCGAGCTTGTGCTGGATGGCCTGGAACGAGCCGATGGGGCGGTCGAACTGCACCCGTTCCTTCGCGTACGACAGCGCCATCTCGAACAGCCGACGGCACGTGCCGACGAGCTCGGCCGCGAGCCCGACGGTCGCACGCTCGACGACCGCGTCGAGCGCATCGCGGTCGAGGGGACGAGCGGCCATGGTGACAACGCTGGTGTCGACGTCGAAGATGCGCCGCGACGGGTCGACGGTGCGCACGAAACGCGCGGGCAACGCGTCGGCGACGACGACCGTCGGGCCGGTGCCGACGACCGCGACGTGGTCGACCCTGTCGGCTTCGGGGACGAACGTCTTGGTGAGGTCCGCGCTGGGGCGCCAGACGCCGTCGGGCCCCGCGAGCGCGACGGTGCCCGTGGTCTCGCCCGCGAGCACCTTCTCGAGGAGATCCGACTCCGCGGCCTCGAGCACGGGCGCGAACAGCGCGACGGTGGCGAAGAACGGCCCGGGCGCGGCGGCGAAGCCCGTCTCCTCGAGGAACAGGGACAGGTCGACGGCGGAGCCGGAGCCGAGCCCGCAGAACCCGCGCAGGTGCTCCCACAGCGGCGCCGCGACCGACGGGTCGTCCATGTGCGCGCGCACCAACGACGGCGGGCACTCGCGCGTGAGCAGGTTGCGGGCCGTATCGCGCAGCAGCTCTTGGTCATCAGTCAGGCCGAAGTCCATACCTATTGCTTCGCTTCCGCTGCGCTACTTCCGCTCGCTCGTCCCTCGCTCACTCCATCCGCTCCGTTCGCTTCGCGTGACCTATTGCTTCGCTTCCGCTGCGCGACTTCCGCTCGCTCGTCCCTCAGCTCACTCCATCCGCTCCGTTCGCTTCGCGTGCTCACTCGCTGCGCTCGCTCGCGGCGTCATGCACGGGGGAGTCCGAGGATGCGTTGGGCGATGATGTTGCGTTGGATCTCGGAGCTGCCGCCGGCGATCGTGTTGGCGAAGCTGGCGAAGAAGCTCTGGATCCACCGGCCCTGCTCGCCGCGCGCGTCGTCGACGACGGGGCCGTACGGACCCTGCATCTCCATGCCGAGCTCGTACACCGCCTTGCCCGCCTCCGAGCTCGCCATCTTCATGTAGGAGTGCTCGGGCGCGGAGCTGCCCTGGGCGAAGCTCGTGAAACCCTTGTACCCGAGCGCGCGGAGGCTCGACGCGCGACTCGCCGCCTCGGCGATGCGGCGCCGCACGATCGGGTCGTCGGCGAGGCCGAGCCGCCGCGCCAGGTCGGCGAGCCCCGTGACCGCCTGCTCCAGCCGCGCGACGCCCTCGACCCACAGCCCGCCGCGCTCGTGCGCGAGCGAGCCCTGCGTGATGCGCCAACCGTCGTTCAACGCGCCGACGAGCCCCTCGCGCGGCACGACCACGTCGGTGAAGAAGACCTCGGCGAACCCTTCCGCGCCGTTGAGGTGACGCAACGGGCGAATGTCGATGCCGGGCGTATCCATGTCGACGATGAGCAGGCTGATGCCCTTGTGCTTCGGCACGTTCGGGTCGGTGCGCACGTAGCAGAAGCACTTCTGCGCGATCATCGCGTAGCTGGTCCACACCTTCTGGCCGTTGATGACGAAGTGGTCCTCGTACACGTCGGCCCGCGTCTGGAGACCCGCGAGGTCGGATCCGGCGTTCGGCTCGCTCATGCCGATGCACCAGATGGTGTCGCCCCGGATCGCGGCCGGCGCGAGCGCGCGTTGCTCGTCGTTGCCGAACTCGAGCAGGCTCGGCGCGACGATCGCGTAGCCGGGGAAGTGGAACGCGCGCGGGATGCCGCGCGCGGCCATCTCCTCGAGGTACACGAGCGTCTGGATCGGCGTCGCGTTGCGGCCGCCGAGCTCGGGCGGGTAGCCGGGGACCATCCACCCGTGGTCGAAGAGGGTCGCCTGCCACTCGCGCGACCACTGCGGGACGATGTCCTCGCCCTCGCGCGGCTCGCCGGTGCCGGCGAAGTCGCGCCGCACCAGTGCTTGCGGCGGCGCGTGCTCCTCGAGGAACGCGACCAGCTCGGCGCGGAACGCCTCCTCCCCGGGTCCCCAGGCCAGATGCACGTCGCGCTCCTCCTACGCGCCCGGGAACATGAACGGCGGGACGCCCGGCTCCGACTTCGCGAACAGCGTGTCGCGCGCCCCCTCGATGCTCTCGACCGTCCACTCCTTGTCGGCCTCGGCCTGGCTGACCGGTCGCCACCCCTGCACGATCTGGGCCAGCCCGCCCTGGATCTTCAGCACCTGGCCCGAGACCCCGGCCGAGAGGTCGGACGCGAGCCACGCCACGCCGGCGGCAACGTTCTCCGGTGCGAACTTGTCGAACTCGCCTTCCTTCGCGTCCATGAACCCCGACGCGACCGTCTCAGTGAGGCGCGTGCGGGCGACCGGAGCGATCGCGTTCACTCGCACGCCGATGCGCTCGAGCTCGCGCGCCATGACGATGGTCAGCGACGCGATGCCCGCCTTCGCGGCCGCGTAGTTCGCCTGCCCCGCGTTGCCGTAGAGGCCGGACTCGCTCGCGGTGTTCACGATCTTGGCGTTCACCGGCTCGCCCGTCGCCTTGCTCTGCGCGCGCCAGTGTGCGGCGGCGAACTTGCTCGGCGCGAAGTGACCCTTCAGATGGACCTTGATGACCGCGTCCCAGTCGGCCTCGTCCATGTTGAAGCTCATCTTGTCGCGCAGGATCCCGGCGTTGTTCACGAGCACGTCGAGGCGACCGAAGGTGTCCACGGCCTGCTTCACGACGCTCTCGCCGCCGGCCCACGACGCGATGTCGTCGTAGTTGGCGACGGCCTTCCCGCCCGCGGCGGTGATCTCGTCGACCACGAGCTGCGCCGGCCGGTCGTCCTTGCCCTCGCCCGTGAAATCGCCGCCGAGGTCGTTGACCACGACGGCCGCGCCCTCCGCCGCGAGCAGCATCGCCTCGGCGCGCCCGATCCCGCGGGCTGCGCCCGTGACGATCGCGACCTTCCCGTCGAACAGACCCATCTGAACGTCCCCCTCTGCTCGGCGGCCGGTTCCTGACGTGCGCGTCAGAGAGTAGCGGCGGTCGTCCCGCGTCGGCCAAAGCCAACGACGCTCTCGACGTGCCGCGGCGCGACAGGTGCCACACTCCTGCGGTGCCGGGCGTGCGGTGGGAGACGTTCGAGCGTGAGGCGCCGGCGTTGGCCGCGGCGGGTCACGCGCTGCTCTACCAGTACGGGCCCGGCCTCGGGTACCTGGCCACGCTGCGGCGCGACGGCGCGCCGCGGCTGCATCCCGTGTGCCCGGTGGTCGCCGTGGGCGGGCTCTACGTGTTCGTCGGGAACCAGTCGCCCAAGGTTCACGACCTGCACCGCGACGGCCGGTACGCGTTCCACACGTTCTCGTCGGCCGATGTCGACGACGAGTTCTCGCTCGCGGGCACGGCGCGCCTCGCCGAGGACGACGGCGTGCGCGACCCGGTGTACGAGGCCTACGTCGCGACGGGCGCGTTCACCGAGAACGACACGCTGTTCGAGCTGTTGATCGAGCGCGCGCTCCACGCGAAGTACGAAGCGCGCCCGAGCTGGCCGCCCGCGTATACGACGTGGCCTGCGAAGGGCGCGGGCGTCTCGGGCTGAGCTTCGTCAGTAGGGCGTCACGTTCTCGAAGATGCGCCGCGGGTTGTCGACGAGCATGAGCTCGATCTGCTCCTTGTCGACGCCACGCGCTTCGAGCGCGGGAAGCACGTCGTCCGAGATGTGGGTGTAGTGCCAGTTCGGCGCGACGTGTTGCATCAGCGCGGGGTCGAACCAGTCGATGAAGCACGACGCGTCGTGCGACAGCACCATCCGGTCGGCGTAGCCCTGCTCGCACAAGGAGACGACGGTCGCGACGCGGTCTTCGAACGGCAGCAGGACGTCGACGCCGAAACGGTCCATGCCGATGAACGAGCCCTTGTCCATCAGCTCCTTGAGATAGTCGAGGTCGGTGCTGTCACCCGAGTGTCCGATGATGACGCGGGAGAGGTCCACGCCCTCCTCCTCGAACACGCGCTGCTGGTCGCGCCCGCGGTAGGTGTGCACGTGGGTGTGGGTCGTGATCGGCGCGCCGGTCTCCCGGTGGGCGATGGCGACCGCTCGCAACACGCGCTCGACGCCCGGCGTCAAGCCGATCTCCTCCGTCGCGCACTTGAGGATGCCGGCCTTCACCCCGGTGTCGGCGATGCCTTCGTTGATGTCGCGCACGAACATCCCGACCATCGGGTCGACCTGCTCCGGCGCCATCGCCGCGAGCCGGTAGTGGAACCAGAACGGCACGTCGTTGTACGTGTAGATGCCCGTCGCCGCGACGATGTTGAGCGCAGTCTCGGCCGCGACCCGCTGCACGCGGGGGATGTAGCGCCCGAGCCCGATCACCGTCGGGTCGACGATGGTATCGATGCCTCGGCCCTTGAGCTCGTTGAGCTTCGTGACCGCGTCCGCGACCCGCTCGTCCTCGTCCCAGCCCAGCTCGAAGTTGTTCTGGACCTCCGTGTTGAGGACGAAGACGTGCTCGTGCATGAGCGTCGGTCCGAGTCGGTTCGTGTCGAGCGGACCTCTCACCGTTTCGACCGTTGCCATCGTGTTCCCCCCGGGGCCACGCCGGACCGACCCGGCGGAGGATCGGAGACTACGTACCCCGCTCGCCGATCGGCGAGCGGTCGCGCACGTTTTCAACCTGCGAGGGCGTCAGCGTCCGGCCCGGCGGGCGCGCACCGACGGCAGGCCGAAGAACCGGGTCAACGCGGCCATCTCGACGACGCGCAGGACCCGGGTCGGGACCCGGACGAGGTGAAAACCAAGGCCGCCCTCGCCCGCGTGTCGCTTGCCCTCGATCAGCGCGCGCAGGCCCGCGGTGTCGACGTAGTCGACCTCCGAGAGGTCGATCGCGAGCTCGTCCGCCCCCTGCGCGACCGCGGAGTCGACGGCGCGCGCGACGCGGAGCACGAACGCGGTCGATGCCTCCCAGTCCAGCGCGCCGGTGATGCGCACCGGGTAGCTGCGTGGGGCGTCGGCGTCGTCGGGGACCGCCACCGGGGGTGCGCCCTCCCTCGGTCGTGGACAGGCTGGTGTCGTGCGCGGGAGCGCGTCGGACTCGTCCCTACCTCCGACGAAAACCGCGTTTTCCCGAACCCGCGCAGTCAACACCCGGCCGCCGGGCGTGGTCAAGTGCGCACTCCGCGTCGTCCTCCTGACCTGCACGGCGTGTCGCCCCGGGGACGCCGGCGCCGGGCACGCGCGGCGGTGCCGGCGCTAGCTTCCGACGAGAACGTGTTCCAAACCGGTGAGGGGAGCAGCCGTGAACTATCCGCTCGACGTCGGTGGTGTCGACGACTATCCGATCAAGGTCGGCAGCATGCTCCTGACCCTCGTGGATCCGAACCGGGGCTTCGAGCGTGCGTACAACCGCTGGTACGAGCGGGACCACTACTACGCCGGCTGCATGATCGGCCCGTTCCTGTTCGCGGGCAGCCGGTGGGTCGCGACGCGGGCGCTCAAGGACCTGCGGTGGCCGGCGGGCGGGACGACGGTCGCCAACCCGACGGACGCGGGCTCCTACGTGGCGATCTACTGGGTCGAGCAGGGCCACCACATGGACCACTTCGACGAGTGGGCCCGTCCGCAGGTGCGCGAGCTCTATTCGCAGGGCCGCGGCTTCGCCGAGCGCAAGCACGTGCACACGGTCCTCTTCGACCACGTCGGCGCGACGTACCGCGACGACGACCCGGTGCCGGTCGCGCTCGCGCTCGACCACGGGTACGACGGTCTGGTCGCGGCGTGGTTCGACGCGCGCGGGATGGACGCGCCCGCGTTCCACGAGCGGGTCGCGAAGGACCTGCTGCCCGAGCTGCTCGACGGATCGTCGATCGAGATCGCGAGCTCGTGGACGCCGTCGGGCGGCGAGAACGACGAGAAGGACGTCCCCATGGACCTGGGGTCACGCGCCGGCGGCCCCGAGCGCGTGTGCCAGCTGTTCTTCGTCACCGGGGACGTGCGCGACACGCTGGACCGATTCCACCGCTACACCGACGCGGTCGAGAAGTCGGGTCTCGGCGACACGCGCCTCGTCGCGCCGTTCTTCCGGACCGACATCGGCACCGACCGCTACGTCGACGAGCTCTGGTAGCACTCTGGGGTCGATTCCTGGACGGGGCCGGGTGAATCGACTCCAGAGCGATCAGTGGCCGGTGAACCTCGGGTCGCGACGCTCCTTGAACGCGGCCATGCCCTCGACGAGATCCGACGACGTCGTCGCGAGCGACTGCGCCGCGCCCTCCTGCTCGAGCGAGCGCGTGAGGTCGGTCTCGAAGCTCGCGTTGAGGAGCCGCTTCGACAGGCCGAGCGAGCGGGTCGGACCCGAGGCGAGCTTCGCCGCGAGCGCGTTCGCCTCGGCGTCGAGCGCGTCGGGCGCGACGCAGCGGTAGGCGAGACCGAGCTCGACCGCCTCGGCACCGGTCGCACCCTCGCCGAGCATCACCATCGCCTTCGCGCGAGGCAGACCGACGAGGCGCGGCAGCAGGTACGCGCCACCCGCGTCGACGACCAGTCCCCACTTCGCGAACGACCACAGGAACCGGGTGCGGTCGTGCACGAGCACGAAGTCGCACGCGAGCGCGAGGTGGGCGCCGGGACCGACGGCGACACCGTTGACCGCGGCCACCGTCGGCTTGTCGAGCTCCCACAGCTCGCGGATGAACGCCTGCACGCCGACGCGCAGCGCCTCCGACGTCGATCGGGTGTCGAACTCACCGCCGCCGGCCCGGGCGACCGTGGAGGCGCCGAGGTCCATCCCCGCGCAGAACGCGTCGCCCACGCCGGTGATGAGCAGGGCGCGCACGTTCGGATCGGCGCGTGCGGCGCGCACCGCGTCGACGATCGTGTCGCGCATCTCGATCGAGAGCGCGTTCTTGGCCTCGGGACGGTCGAGGGCGATCCGGCAGACGTGGTCGTCGCCGGTCTCGACCCGGACCGTCACGGTCGACCCTCCCCGTCCCAACGCGCCGTCTTCGGGGGCGGTCACGGGTTGTGGTTCGTCAGGATGTTGACGACGGAGACCCCGGATCCGCGCCCGCCGACGTTGTGCTGCAGCGCGTAGCCGTTGCGCATCTCGACCTGGCGTTGGCCGGCCTCGCCCCGCAGCTGCCACCAGCACTCCGTGAGCTGCGCGACGCCGGTCGCGCCGATCGGGTGACCCTTGGCCAGCAGCCCGCCCGACGTGTTGATCGGGATCCGGCCCGTCAGCGACGTCTCGCCGTCGAGCGACGCGACGCCGCCCTTGCCCTTGTCGACGAAGCCGAGGTCCTCGATGTCGAGGATCTCCGTGATCGTGAAGCAGTCGTGCACCTCGGCCGCATCGACCTGGCCCGGCTCGATCCCGGCCATCTTGTACGCCCGCTCCGAGGCCAGCGTCGTCGCCTTGAGCCCCACGAAGCTCGATTTCTCGTGCAGGTACGGGTGGTCGGTGGCGACGCCGAAGCCGGCGACGTAGACGGGCTTGTCGGTGAACTCGCCGGCCCGGTCGGCGTTGACGAGCAACGTCGCGGCGGCGCCGTCGGTCTGCGGGCAGCAGTCGAAGAGGTGCAGGGGCGTGCACACCGCCGGTGCCTTGAGCACGTCGTCGACGGTGATCTCGTTCTGGAAGTGCGCGTACGGGTCGAGCGCGCCGTTGTGATGGTTCTTCACCGCGACCGACGCGAGCATCTCCCGGGTCGTGCCGAACTCGTGCATGTGGCGCGTCGCGAACGGGGCGAAGAGCACCGGCGCGGTCTCACCGCGGGTGTAGATCGGGTGGCCCGCAGCCGCGCGCGACAGCAGTCCCTCCTCGGTCGACTTGTCTCGCATCTTCTCGACACCGATGACGAGCACGACGTCGTGGACCCCGCTCGCGACCGCCATCGCACCCACGCGGAACGCGTCGGAGCCCGACGGGCAGGCGTTCTCGACACGCGTGCACGGGATGCCCGCGAGGCCGATCGCGGTCGGCACCGTGTTGCCGCCGATGCCCTCTTGGCCCCACAACGTGCCCCGCTGCGTCGCCACGAACGCGGCCTCGACGAGTGAAGGGTCGAAGCCCTTGTCGACCGCCGAGACCGCGGCGTTGAACGCGCCCGCGGCCATGTCCTCGTAGCTCTGCTCGAACAGCTCGCCGAACTTGATCAGCCCCGCGCCGACCACCGCGACCCGGTTCCATGCCATCAGCTCACCTCCGCCGGCGCGATCGGACGCGCCTTGAAGCCGTAGACGGGCACGCCCCGCTCGTACGCGTACCGCCGGAGCACGAGCTCGACGGGCGAGCCGATCTCGAGCCCGCTGCCGTCGCCCACGACCTGGAGCATCACGCGCGCCCCGTCCTCGAGGTCGACCACTGCAATGGGCAGCGGCGCGACGAACGGCGCGGGCATCGTCTGGTTGACGACGAACGTGTGGACCGTGCCCCGGCGCGCCAGCGCCACGGGCTCGAGCTTGGTGCCACCGCAGCTCACGCACGTCGGATGGATCGACGGCGGTGTGCTGATGGTTCCGCAGTCGGCGCACCGCGCCCCGAGCAGACCGAGCATCTCGTCCATGCCCCGCACGAACATCGCGCTCTCCGGCGGGACGCCCATGGCCACGGTCTCGCCGGCCGCGACGAGCTGGCCGCGGGAGCGCAGCACCTCGGCGTAACTCGCGCGGCGGCCACCGCTCAGCGCGTCGGCGACGGCTGCGGCACCGGGAACCGGCGACTCGACGGTGACGGCGACCGCGGTCGCGCGCCCACCGCCGTACGCGACGAGGCCGACCGTTCCCTGCGCGTCGAGGGCCTCGGCCGCGCCGAGCAGCGCGGCGGCGGCACCGGTGTCACCGACCGCGGCGTACACCGCGCTCGACGTCGGCGCGCCCGCGCCGAGCGACTTGGCGATCACCGCGCCGAGACGTCCGTCGGGATCGGGCAACGACCATGTGCTCACATCGAGCGAGCCGAGCTGCTCGCCGACCTCGCGCACGAGCGGGACGAACACCTCCTCGCGGAACAGGCGCGCGTCATAGACGTCGCGGGTCGCGAGCTCGTCGTCGCCGCGGTAGCGGTCGAGGAAGGGACGGGTGCGGGTGACCCGTGCGCCCACCGCCGCGGGCCCCGCGCCCGCGGTGAGGACCAGCGCAACGGCGCCCGCGCCGGCCCGGCTCTCGAACGGTGTGCCCGGGCCGGGGACGACCGCGTCCGCCGCGACCACGAGCGCCCGCTGCGCCGTGCCGGCGGCGATCGCGTCGGCCGCTCCGAGCAGGGCCTCGACGCCCGCGTGCGGCGAGCCCGAGCCCAGCGCGCCGCCCGAACGTTCCGAGAGCCCGATCGCGGCCGCGAGGGTGGCGTGGCTCGGTCCCTCCGCGAAGGGCGGCCGGGTCGTGCCCCACCAGAGCCCGTCGACGCTCGACGGGTCGACGTCGGCCGCGGCGAGCGCCCGCCCCGCGGCCTCGGCCGCGAGCGTGAGCACGTCCTCGTCGGGCGCGCACACCGCGGTCTGGCCGCGGCCGCCGGCGCGACCCCAGGCCGCGGCCACGTCGCTCGCCGCGAGTCGCAGGCCCGCCGAGGCGGCACCGACCGACAGGATCCGCACGGGGGAGGTCACGAACCTGACTCTACCGTCATCTCCCGTTGTCGCCCCTGCCCGCGCGCGCGGCGGGAACGGTCCGCGTGCGCGCCGTCGGTCGTCGGAGGCCGTCGTTCAACCGCGAGCGGAAATCGGCCGATATGTCCATCGTGAGGGTGGCAGGGCGGGGATGGCGCGCGCGGATGCGCGAGGCGACACGGAAGCCGAACGCGTTCTGGGCCTTGCTCTGCCTCCCGCTGTTCTGGATCGGTCACCGCGTCGGCCTCGTGGCCGGCACACCGCTGTGGCTGCTGCTCGTGCTCATGGCCATCGCGTACGGGGGGAGCACGGTCGCGCAGGCCTCGCTGCCGTCACCCGCTCGGGGCTGGCGACTCTGGCTGCGTATCGGCATCGAGATGGCGGGCATCACCGCGGTGATCTATGCGCTCGGGTGGGGGCCCACGCTCGCCGTCGGCTATGTGTTCGGCGCGGTCGACAACCTCGACGGGGACGGCGCCGCCGTCGCGGCACCGGCCATCGTCTGCTCCTCGTGTTGCATCGTCGCCGGCCAGCTCGCCATCGCGCTCCACGTCGCGCCCAGCCTCGTCGCCCAGCCGCTCGTGCACGGCCTCGCGGTCCTGTGCGGTCTCGGCGCCGCCGTGACCATCCGGCTCGTCGTGTGGGAGACGCGGGCCAAGGAACGGGCTCAGGACGTCGCCGAACGGAGCGAGGCCTGGTTCCGGGCCCTGGTGCAGCACGCGTCCGACGTCATCCTCGTCGTCGACGCGAACGCGCGCATCGCGTACGCCAGCCCCGCCTTCGCCCAGGTGTTCGGCGCCCCGGTCTCTGCGGTCGTGGGCCTGGAGGCGCGCGAGCTGGCCCAGCCGGACGATCTCGCCGCGGCGCGCGTGGTGCAGGGGACCGCGGACCGCCCGGGCCAGGTGCACCGGGTGCAGCTGCGGCTCGCGTTCAAGGGTGAGCGCTGGCGATGGTTCGAGGCCGGCGTGACGAACCTCCTCGACGATCCCGCCGTGCGCGGCATCGTCGTCAACCTGCGCGACATCACCGAACGGCGCGGCTTCGAGGAGCAGCTGCGCCACCAGGCGTTCCACGACCTCCTGACGGAGCTGCCGAACCGGGGCGCCTTCGTGGACCGCGTGCACCGGTCGCTGGCCCGGGCCGAGCGCGCGGGCGAGCGCATCGCGGTGCTGTTCCTCGACGTCGACCGGTTCAAGCTCGTGAACGACAGCCTCGGTCACGACATCGGGGACCGGCTCCTCGTCGAGGTGGCGCGCCGCCTCGGGCGCTGCGTCCGGCCGAACGATCTCGTCGCGCGCTTCGGCGGCGACGAGTTCACGATCCTGCTCGACCAGCTGCCTTCCGTCGACGACGCGATCCGCACCGCCGAGCGCATCCTCGACGTGCTGCGTCTGCCGGTGGTCGCCGGCGGTCGTGAGCTGTTCGTCACGACGAGCATCGGCATCGCGGTGTCGCGCGACGACGGGACCGGCGCCGGCGAGCTGCTCCGCGAAGCCGACCTCGCGATGTACGTCGCCAAGGAAAAGGGTCGGGCGCGGTACGAGCTCTTCGACGTCGACCGCGCGCCCCGCGTCGCGGAACGGCTCGAAGCCGAGGCCGAGCTGTGGCACGCGGTGCAACACGGCCAGCTGACGGTGTACTACCAGCCCGAGATGTCGCTGGGCGGCGGCGAGCTCGTGGGGCTCGAGGCGCTCGTGCGTTGGACCCATCCGGAGCGGGGCCTGCTCCTGCCCGACGCGTTCCTCCCGCTGGCCGAGGAGAGCAGCCTGGTCGTCGCGATCGACCGGTTCGTCCTGCGGAGCGCGTGCCTGGACGGTCGCCGGTGGAGCGACGCGTACGGCGTCGCCGCGCCGCGCGTCTCGGTGAACCTCTCGACGCGATTCCTGCGTCAGCTCGAGGCGGTCGACGAGATCGAGACCGCGTTGCACGACACCGGGTTCGACCCGGCGTTGTTGCAGCTCGAGGTGACGGAGCACGCGGCCGTGACCGACGAGGAGCGGACGTTCGTCGCGCTCGACCGGATCCGCAGCCTCGGCGTCCAGGTCGCGATCGACGACTTCGGCACCGGGTATGCGTCGCTCGACTACCTCAAGCGCCTTCCCGTCGACGCGGTGAAGCTCGACCACTCGTTCGTCGCGGGGCTCGAGCGGGTCGCGTCCGACGCCGCGATCATCCAGGCCGTCATCACGATGGCCCACGCGCTCGGCCTGCGGGTGACCGCCGAGGGGGTCGAGCGACCCGAGCAGGCGGCGGTGCTGCGCTCGCTCGGCTGCGACCTGGCCCAGGGCTTGCACTTCGCGCCGCCGGCGCCGGCGAGCACGGTGGACCGGCTGCTGGAGCCGGCCGCGGTGGTGAACCTGCGGGCCGAGCGCGACGCGGCATCCTGAGGCGGCCGGCACGGCCCGGCCGAGCGTGCCGACGGTCGCCTCAAGCGGTCGCTGCATCGCGTCGAGACAGAATCTCGGCCCGCCGACCCACCTCGAGGAGACTTCGTGAGGACCTGTCCTGGCTGTGGCTTCCTGGTCCCGGCCGCATGGTCGACGTGCCGGCGCTGTGGGGCGACGATCGAGGGGGCCGAGACGCCTGCGGCCTCGGAGCCGAGCGCGGTGGCGGCGACCCATGTGGGATCGCCGGTCGGCGGGAGCGTGCCGCCGCCTGCGCCGCCCTCCCAGCAGCCGCCCGAATCGCCTCCGCCGTCTCCCTCGCCGTCCGCGTCCGCCCCGTCGGGATGGGCCCCGCCCGGCTCGGGCCCGTGGTCGCCGCCGGGCGGGAACGCGTGGAGCCCGCCCCCGCTCACCGGCACGCCCGCCGCCGGTGGTCCGAGCGATCTCATGCCCGCGTCCGGCTCGGGCGGGCCGGGCGGCCGGCGCCCGCTCGTGATCGCCGTGGTCGCCGCCGTCGTCGCGTTCGCGCTCGCCGCCGGTGGTCTCACGTACTGGCTCGTCGGCCGTTCGCCGTCACACAGCTATCCCGCGCAGTGGGACGCGCGGATCGCCCCGATCGCCGACGAGGTGGCGAAGCTGCGCGGCCTCGGGTTCAAGCACGCGGTGCCGGTCGACTTCCTCTCCGACGCAGCGTTTCGCAAGCTCGTCACGAGCGACGACAGCAAGCTGAGCGCGTCCGACAAGCGCGACATCCAGCAGGCGGAGGCCGAGTTGCGCGCGCTCGGGCTCGTGCACGGCAAGGTCGACCTCTTCGGGTCGAACAACGAGCTGCAGGGTTCGGACGTGCTCGCGTTCTACGACCCCGACACCAAGCGCATCCGGGTGCGCGGCACCGCGTTGGACGTCTCCACGCGCGTGACGATCGCACACGAGCTCACCCACGTCCTCCAGGACCAGTACTTCGACCTGAACCGCATCCGGAAGGACGCCGACAAGGCGAAGGCGGCGCTCGCCGGAACCGCGCTCATCGAGGGCGACGCCGAACGGATCGAGACGGAGTACAAGGATCAGCTCTCGAGCGTCGACCGCGCCGCGTACGAGAAGGCGCAGGCGTCCCAGGGCGACGACATCGGCAAGGACATCGGCGACGTGCCCGAGTTCCTCGTCGCGACGCAGCAGGCGCCGTACTCGCTCGGCGAGCCGATGGTCGACACGATCAAGAACCTGCACGGCACGAACGGTGTCGACGACGCGTTCCGTGACCCGCCCCGCTCTGACTTCGACTTCTACGCGCCGCTGCTGGCAGACGCGACGCCGGATCCCGTGAAGGTTCCGACGCCTGCGTTGGGGCCGGGGGAGCACAAGGTCGACACCGACGTCTTCGGCGCGTTCGACCTGTACCTCACCCTCGCGGGCCGGCTGCCGGCGCTCGACGCGATGAAGTACGCGGACGGCTGGGCCGGCGACTCGATGGTCGAGTTCAAGCGCGGAACGGTGTCGTGCCTGCGCGTCGCGTTCGAGGGTCGGAGCGTCAGCGACACCGCGGCGATCCGCACCGGGTGGCAGCGGTGGCTCACGTCGATGCCCGCCGGCGTCGACCGGGTGGAGACGATCGGAGGCCGCGTCGTGCTCACCGCGTGCGACCCGGGAGCCGACGCGAAGATCGCGGATCCGAGCTCGGCGACGGACGCGCTCGGCTTCGTCACCGGGCGCAACGTGCTCGGCCAGGTCCTCGTGTCCGACGGGCGCGTGTCCGCCGACCTCGCGGCGTGCACCTCGACCCGCGCGATGGGCAGCCCCGTCGTCGTGCGCGCCCTGCAGTCCGACGAGGAGCCGCCGCCCCAGTTCAGCGTCGACCTGCGCGCCGCGGCGAACGCCTGCCGCGCCGACGGCATCACCTGAGATGTGAACCCTGGCGCGTTGGGACACGATCCGGTGTCGGAGCGCCGGTTCGTGTCCCAACTGGCGCGGGTGGGGTGAGGGTGTGGTCGGAGTGTGGTGCCGTCCCGTCAGTCGTTGTCCTGGTGGGCGCGCGGGGTGAGGATGCCGATGCCGTCGGGGAACGCGAGCGCGGTGTCCATGGTCTGCGGGGCCTGCGGCACGCCGTGCACGAACCGGATCCGACGCACCGTGCCGGTGTCGTTCCCGGGACCGATGCCGCCGCTGCTGATGACGATCCCGATGTCGGCGTAGTAGATCGAGCCGTCGGGTCCGACGCCGATGCCGAGCGGGGTCCCGGTCGAGTACGGCTTCGCGCCGAGCATGTCACCCGCCGGGGGGGCGAGGATCGTGCGCAGGAACGTCCCGCGGCGATCGTACTCGGCGATCGTCCCGGTGAAGACGCTCGACACGTAGAACGTGCCGTGACCCGACGCGACGATCGCGTTCGGTGTGGCCGCGTGCGGGTCGGCGGTGATGAACAGGGAGCGGTGGACCGACGTTGCGAGCGGCGCGCCGGTCGCGTCCTTCGCACCGCAGCCACCCGCCGCGGTGTCGGACGTCGGCAGATCGGTGTAGCGCCAGATGCCGGCCGTCGGTGCGCGCGCGGACGCGACGTACACGCGGTCGTGCCCGTCGACGTGGATGCCGCCCGCGGTCGCGATGTCGGTCGCGACCTTGCAGTAGTGGTTCGCGCCGAAGCGGAAGGGCGGGAACCACACGATGAGCTGCCCGTCGCCGGTGCCGGTCGCCTGGTTGCCCACGTCGGTCGTGAGCACGCGACCGTGGCTCAGGAACCCGCAGCCGTAGTTCTCCGCGTTGTCGACCGACGGCTGGTACGTCGGCGTGAGCTTCGCGACCTCCGTCGCGGAGAGCGAGCCCACCCGGTCGCCGTGGAGCTGGAAGATGCCCCAACCCTGCGGCGGGTTCGGCTGCCCGGTGTCCTCACCGGCCACGAAGCGGCGTGACCCGTCGGGGAAGAAGCAGATCTGCCCGTTGATGTCGAGACCCCTCGGGTCGTCGGCGCGCGTGTGGATCACCGTCTGCTTCCGGAACGGCGGCGTCGGCGTGTACGCGTTGAGGTTGTTGCCCTCGCCGTTGAACACGATGGCCGACGTCTCGTGCCCACGGTCGTGATGCCCGTCGCGCCCGTGGTTGCCGTCCGCCGTCGCGGCGGTGGCGGTCGAGAACAGCGCGGCCGCCGTGACGACCACGATCAGCGCGGCGCGCACCCGGAGGCGTCGCGCCCGAATCGGTACCTTCATCGCAAGCGTCCCCCCTCGTCACCTGCGCCGGCGCGACATCTTGGCACGAGACCGGTCGCTCCGGCTCGGGCCGGTCGTGGGCCGGCTCGAGCGTCCCGGCGGACTGGAGGGTCGGTCGTCTCACTCGTACGCTCCGCGCATGACGGATGGCGACGATCAGGCACGCATCCGCGACCAGATCGAGTTCTACCGCGCGCACGCGCTCCAAGGGCCTCCGGGTCGGGAAGACCCCGGGGTGCAGGAACTGCTGCGCGCGTACTTCGAAGACCCTGCACTCGAAGCGATCGTGCAGACCCATTGCCCGCCGAGCGCCCGATGTCTCGAGCTCGGGTCGGGCCCGGGCCGGTGGACCGGACCGCTGCTCGACGTCTGCCAGCACGTCACGGCGATCGACATCTCCGCCGAACTGCACGAGGTCAGTCGTTCGCGTCACGGCAAGGAACGAGTCGACTACGTCGTCGCGGACCTCTTCGAGTATCAGCCGGACGATCGCTACGACCTGATCTTCGCCGGATACTGGCTGTCGCACGTCCCGGCCGGTCGCTTCCAGCCGTTCTGGTCGATGGTGCGGGACGCGCTTGCTCCCGGAGGGCACGTCGTCATGGTCGACGACGGCATACGGGACGATGAGGGCACCGTGCGGTTCGCCGAAGATCCCACGGGCGGTGGCGAACAGAGGCGGCTTCCCGACGGCCGCGAATTCACGATCGTCAAGGTGGCGTACGCACCCCGAGACCTGGAAGCCCGCTTGGCTGCGATCGGGTGGCGCGCAACGGTCACCGTGCTGCCACCGGCGAACTACGTGCTCGGCGCCCAGCCGAACTGAGCCACGCCCGCCCTGCCCGAGGAGTGCGCCGCGTCGTACCCGGCCGGGTGCTCACGCGCGGGGAGTGGCGCGCCGGGGCACGCGCACGGGGTGACACCGGTCGCGCGCGACGATGGCACTCCGGCGAACCGATCGAGGGAGCGCGGATGTCCGTACGAGCCGTGACGACGTTCCTGTCGTTGCTCGCGCTCATCGCGCTCGCCGGGGCGATCGTGACGGCCGTGGTGCTGGTCGGCCGCGCACGCGAGGGAGCGTTCGGGGTGATGCTGCGGCGCAGCGCCCTCGCCCTCGCAGCGACGATCGCCGTGATCGCGACCGCCGGCAGTCTCTACCTCTCGGAGGGCGCGCACTTCCCGCCGTGTCGCCTGTGCTGGTACCAGCGCATCGCGATGTACTCGCTCGCGGTGGTGCTCGTCGTCGCCGCGCTCCGTCGCGATGCGAGTGTGCGCTGGTACGCGCTGCCGCTCGCGACCGGTGGCCTGCTCATCTCCTTGTGGCACCTCGGCGTCGAGCACCTGAACTTCGGCGAAGGCGCGTGCGAGATCACCAACCCGTGCAACATCCGCTGGGTGGAGCACTTCGGGTTCGTCACGATCCCGTTCATGGCCATGTGCGGGTTCGTCGCCATCATCGTGTTCACCCTCGTCGCCGACCCGGACGCGCTCGGGGCCGACGAGGCGCCGCTCCCGTCGGTCGAGCCGGCCGGTCGCGCACCGGCCATGGAACGGAGCGGCTCGTGAGCCGACGACCCCCGCCGCGGAAGCGACCCGCGACCAAGAACCGCAGCCCGCGCCGGCGCCCCACCGGCCTGTACGTCGCACTCGGCGTGATCGTCGTCGTGGGGATCGCGGCGGTTGCCGCCTTCGCGGCCGGGGGAGGATCCAACACCAAGCAGGCGAAAGGTGCCAACGGTCAGGTGCTCCTCGACTACGGCAAGGTCAGCGTCTCCGGCTCGCAGCTCCAGCCCTTCGACGAGTCCAACGCGGCCACCGGCGACGGCGACCCCATCCCGACGATCACGGGTGAGTCGCCCGACCGCGCCCCGGTGACCGTCTCGCCGACGGGCGGCAAGCAGGTCATCGTGGTGGGCGCGCCGTGGTGCCCGCACTGCAACAACGAGCTGCCGCCGCTGGCGCGAGCGCTCGCTTCGGGCGCGCTCGGCGACATCAAGCTCACGCTGGTCGTCACCTCGCAACAACCCAACGCGCCGCACTGGCCGCCGGGTGACTGGATCAACAACACGCTGCACTGGCCGGCGGCCAAGGCGCCGGTGATCCTCGACGACAAGGAGGGCACCGCGGCCGCGGCGGTCAACACGCAGGCGTTCCCGTACTTCATCTTCGTCGACTCGCAGGGCAAGGTCGGGTCGCGAGCCACCGGCGAGATCGGTCTGGACGCGTTCCGCCAGCACTACGCCGACCTGCACTGACCGAGCGTCGTCGGCGCGGGCTCGCCGCCCGGGGCGACGGCCGACCTCCCGACCTATATTGCGCGTGTGGCGTCGGGCGGAACGCGAACGGATCTCAGCGCGCTCGGCCTGCACACCGACGCGTACGAGCTCACCATGCTCGATGCCGCGCTCGACTCCGGTGTCGCCGACCTTCCGGCCGTGTTCGAGGTCTTCGCCCGCGCGCTCCCGCGCGGTTACGGGTACGGCGTGTTCGCGGGCACCGGTCGTCTTGCCGACGCGCTCGCGCGCTTTCGCTTCGACGACGCGCAGCTCGACTACCTCGTCGCGACGGGAATGCTGCGCGCGGCGACCATCGACCGCCTCGCGTCGTACCGGTTCTCCGGACGCGTCGACGCGTACCGGGAGGGCGAGATGTTCTTCCCGTTCTCGCCCGTGCTCAGCGTCGAGGCGTCGTTCGGTGACGCGGTCGTGCTCGAGACGTTGCTCCTCTCGATCCTGAACCACGACAGCGCGGTCGCGTCCGGTGCGAGCCGCATGGTCGACGCCGCCGCGGGGCGCCCGCTCATCGAGGGCGGCGGACGTCGCACGCACGAGGAAGCTGCCGTCGCGGCCGCCCGAGCCGCGTACCTCGCGGGCTTCGCGTCGACGTCGAACCTCGAGGCGGCCGCCCGCTACGGGCTCCCGACCGCCGGCACCGCGGCCCACGCGTTCGTGCTGGCCTACGACTCCGAGCGGGAGGCGTTCGCGGCCCAGGTGGCGGCCCAGGGACCGGGGACGACCCTGCTGGTCGACACGTTCGACATCGCCCAGGGCATCCGGGCCGCGGTGGAGGTCGCGGGCCCCGGCCTGGGCGCCGTCCGCATCGACTCCGGCGACCCGCTGGTCGAGGTGCCCCGGGCCCGGCTCCTCCTCGACGAGCTCGGGGCCCGGGCCGCGCGCATCGTGGTCTCGGGCGACCTCGACGAGCACGCGATCGATCGTCTCGCGTCGGTGCCCGCCGACGCGTTCATGGTCGGGACGCGAGTCGTGCTCGCACCCACACCCGGGTTCGTCTACAAGCTCGTCGCGGTGTCGGGCCGCGCGAGCCACGACGCGCGCCTGCGTCCCGTCGCGAAGCGCTCGACCGGAAAGGCGACGACCGCGTGCCCGAAGCGCGCGTTCCGTGTCCCGGGACCCGACGGGTACGCGACGGCCGAGCATCTCGTGGTCGACGACCGCGACGTTGCGGGACGGCCGCTGCAGACGCGCTTGATGGAAGACGGCGAGCCGGTCGATGTGGCGAGTCTCGACGAGACACGCGCGCACGCGATCGCGGCGCGCGCGGAGCTGGCGCCGTCGGCTCGGCGCGCGGATGCGACGGGTCCGGCGCTCGTCGCGACAGTGGTCTGACGGGGGAGAGGTAGCCGACGGTGACCGGTGTGACCGGAAGTGGGGCGACATGGCGCACGACGTGATCCCTGACGACGAACGGCGGGCGTTGATCGTCGTCGACGTCCAGCGTGATCTCTGCGAAGGCGGCGCGGCGGCGCTTCGCGGTGGCAACGACGTCGCCGCCGCGATCGCGTTGCTCGCGCAGGAGGCCGAGTACGAGGCGGTCGTGGCGACACGCGACTGGCACGTCGATCCCGGGTCGCACTTCGCGGCGCCGGGCACGCCTCCCGACTTCGAGACGAGCTGGCCGCCGCACTGCATCGCGGACACCCAGGGGGCGCGCCTGCACGCGACGGTCGAGGAGCTCGAGTTCGACGCCGTGTTCGACAAGGGCCACCACGGCGGCGCGGCGTCGGGGTTCGAGTCGATCGAGCACCACACGGGCGAGCCCCTCGACGGCTGGCTCGGGCGACACCGGATCACGGCCATCGACGTGGTGGGCATGCCCGCCGAGCTCTGCGTCACCGAGACCGCGCTCGACGGCGTGCGCCACGGGTATGCGACCCGGGTGCTGCGGGGTGCGATCGCGGGCCTGACGCCCGAGACCACGGCGGCGGCGATCGGCCGCATGAAGGCGGCAGGCGTGCAGCTCGCACCGGGCCTCGGCGACCTGGTCTGAGCGCCCGTGCCCGACCCGGGACGCCACGACGCTCACGACGCGGAGGACGACGACGAGGCGCGGTTCCTGGCCACCTACGACCCCACGAGCTACGAGCAGACCGCGGTGACCGTCGACATCGTCGTCTTGAGCGTGGGTGACGACGGTCCGGCCGTGCTGCTCGTCGAGCGCGGCGGCCATCCGTTCCGCGGGTCGTGGGCACTGCCCGGCGGCTTCCTCGACCCCGGTGACGCGACCCTCGACGCCGCCGCCCGTCGCGAGCTGCTCGAAGAGACGGGCGTGGACATCGGTGCCGAGGCGTGGAGCGCGCACTTCGCGCAGCTGGGCGCGTACGGGGACGTGGGTCGCGACCCGCGCCAGCGCACGGTCTCGGTCGTCTTCGCCGGTGTGGTCGCGGGCGCACCAACGCCGACGGCCGGCTCGGACGCGGCACGGGCCGAGGTGATCCCGGTTCGCGACCTCGCGCTCGACCCCGCGTCGGCTGGTCACGTCAGGCTCGCGTTCGACCACGCCCGCATCGTGCGCGACGCGTACGAGCGTCTCGGACCCGAGTTGCAGCACGGCTGAGCCGGCGACGACGAAGCGCCGTCGCGCGCCCGGTGCGTCAGGACCAGCCGGTCACCGGGCTCGCGTACCGGATGCGATGCCAGGTGTCGACCAGCGCGCCGAGCTCGCCCAGGGTCGCGGGCCCGTCGGCACGGGCATCGGCGACGTAGCGCGTACCGCTCCGGGACCACACCAGCTGCACGCGCTCGCCGCCGTCCGCGACACGGACGGTCAGGCCGGTCGCGCCGGGAACGGAGGCCGGCTCGCCGACCTCGGCCGCGGGGGAGTTCGACGTGAGGGTCAGCGTGGCGTGCTCGGTGCGCAGCGTCTGGGTCGCCCAACCGTGTGCACCCGAGCCCCCGGACTGCATCCCCGCGCCCCGCCAGCCGTCGCCGTCGGGCAGCCACGCGACGGTCACCCCGACCCGGGTGCCCACCGCGCGGGCGCATGCCGCGTCGAGCGCGTCGGGGCAGCGCCGCCCCGTCGGCCCGGGCTCGGCGAGCGCGGCGCCGTACACGCGCGGGTGCGGCGACGGCGGCGGGCGCAGCTCCCGTGCCGCGACGCCCGCGACCAGCGCCGACGCGAGCACGAGCAGCAGGGCACGGCCCGCGGTGCGCAGGGCGGCGGCCCGACGGGTGCCGGACGGGAGGCCGGGCACGGGATTCGGGTCGGGCGGGCGGGTCATTCTGGTCCTCGACGTGCAGCGGTGCGATCCCTGTCAGATCGGCAGGATGGGCCGCCCGCTGGAGCAGTCGGACGTCACCGTCCCGAACCGGGAAGCGCCCGGGAGCCGGCCTTCGCAGGCGTCGCCACACGCGCGATCGTGGAGAGCCACGCGCACGCGCGTCGCCCACCGGGACGGTGTCATGAAGAACAGTGTTCGGCTCGGCCGCATCGCCGGCGTCGAGATCGGGCTCCACTGGAGCCTGCTCGTCGTGGTGGTGCTGCTCGCGGCGGGCCTCGCCGCCGGCCGCTTCCCGGACGAGGCACCGCACTACCCGGTCGCCGCCCATGTCCTCGCCGGAGTCGTGACCGCCGTGCTCTTCCTCGCCGCGGTCCTCGCCCACGAGGTGGCCCACGCGGTCGTCGCCCGCCACGAGGGCGTCGAGGTCGACGGGATCACGCTGTGGATGCTCGGCGGCATGACCCGGATGCACGACGACGCGCCCACGCCGGCAGCGGAGCTACGCATCACGGGCGCGGGACCGCTCACGAGCCTGGTGATCGGGATCGCGCTCGGGGGGCTCGCGCTCGGGCTCGACGCGCTCGACGCGTCACGCCTCGTCGTGGCCGTCCTGTGGTGGCTCGGACTCATCAACGTCGTGCTCGCGGTGTTCAACGCCTTGCCGGGCGCGCCGCTCGACGGCGGCCGGCTGCTCCACGCGTTCCTCTGGTGGCGCCACGGCGACCGCCTCCGCGCGACGGAGACGTCGAGCCGCGCCGGGCAGGTCCTCGGCTGGGTGCTGGTGGGGCTCGGGTTCGTCGAGTTCGGCTTCGGCAGCGGGATCGGCGGTGGGCTCTGGCTCGCGCTGCTCGGCTGGTTCCTGATCACGTCCGCGCGCGCCGAGGAGGCGCGCGCCCGGTTGCAGGACGTGCTGCACGGCCGTCGGGTTGCCGACGTGATGACACCGAACCCGACGCCGGTTCCCGGTTGGGTCACCGCGCGTGACTTCGTCGACCATTACCTCCTCGTGCACCGTGACCTCGCGTTCCCGGTCGTCGACGGCGCAGGCAACGTGATCGGCCTCGTGACGCTGGAGCGGGTGCGCGCGCTGCCTGCCGCCGCACGCGCGACGACGACGGTCGCCCAGGTCGCCACACCGATCGCGCAGGTGCCGACGGTCGCGCCGCCGGATCCTGCGCCCGCCCTGCTCGACGCGTTCGCGAACGTCGACGTGCCTCCCGCGGTGCTCGTGCTGGACGGCGCTCGGCCGGTGGGTGTCGTCACCGAATCCGACCTGTCGCGGCTCGTCACCTACGCGGGTGCGTCCCGCGACCGCGGGGTGTGACCCGGCTCAGCCCGCGAAGGTGAACAGGCCGTCCACGCGGGTGATCTCGAGCAGCCGGCGCACGGGCGGACTCGGGTCGACCAGCACCAGCGCGAGCCCGCGCGCGTGGGCCTTGTTCCTGAGGCGCACCAGCATGCTGAGGCCGCTCGAGTCCATGAAGTCGGTCTCGGACAGGTCGAGGGCGACGGCTCCCTCTGCCGTCGCGACCCGCAGCGTCAGCATGCGTTCGATGTCGGGTGCGCTGGCGAGGTCGATCGGGCCGTTGAGCCGCACGGCGTCGCGCGCGCGTGAGCCCTCGTGCGTGGTGTCTGCCGCGTCCAAGGGAGCTGCCACCTCGGGGATCTGCGCGCTCGTCAGGACGAACGCGTCAAGCGTCCGTTCTACTACAGCCCGGGGGCGGTTCCGGAACACGTTTCATCCCGGCCACGGAGAGCGACCACGCAGGATCCGCCCGGGCGAACCATCGCCCGGCATGGCGTTCGACGCGCACGGGGAGGCCGAAGCAGTCCTCGAGGGGCGCGGGCCGCAGCACGTCCGTGAGCGGACCCGCGGCGACGAGCGCGCCCCGCGTGAGGAGCAGCCCGTGGGTGGTGCTCGCCGGGATCTCCTCGAGGTGATGGGTCACGAGCACCGACGTCGCGCTGAGCGCGCCGTCGGGTCCGCCGGCCGCCGCGTGTGCGAGCGCGCCGAGCAGCGCCTCGCGGCCGGGCATGTCCAGCCCGGCGGCGGGCTCGTCGAGCAGCAGGAGCTCGGGCCGGGCCGTGAGCGCCCGCGCGAGGAGCACGCGCTGGCGCTCACCCTGCGAGCACGTTTCGAGGGTGCGGTCCGCGAGCGCGCCGCACCCGAGCCGGGCGAGGAGCGCGCGCGCCGTCGCCTCGGCCTCGCGGTCGGGCTTGTCCCACCACGGGGTCAACGAGCCGGTCGGTCCGGTGCGCACGACGTCGACCGCGCGGGCGCGCGGCGGGACGCGATCCGCGATGGTGTGACCGACGAGTCCGAGCCGCGGCCACAGGGTGCGCACGTCGACCCGGCCCAGCTCCTCGCCCAGCAATCGCACCCGTCCCGCGCTGGGCTGACGACGCGCCGCCAGCAACGACAGCAGCGTGGTCTTGCCAGCACCGTTCGGTCCGAGCACGACCCAGTGCTCGCCGGCCCGCACCCGCCAGGACAGCGGCGCGAGCAGCGTCGCGTCCGGCGTCCGGACCGCGGCGCCTTCGAGCTGCGCCACGACCGACGCACCCGTCGTCGCGCGCGCGTCGTCGCCGGGATCGGATGCCATCGCAGGAGCGTACGCGCCCGTCCGCGCCGGCTCCGGGTGCCGTGGCGACGCTGATCACCTCGATGTCGTGAGCACCTCGAGGACGGTCGACGCGAGCTCGGCCCGGCACACGAGCAGGTCGGGCAGGTACGGGTCGGGCCGGTTGTAGACCAGAGGGCCGCCGTCGAGACGCGACGCGTGCAGCCCCGCCGCGCGCGCGACGGCGACCGGTGCCGCCGAGTCCCACTCGTACTGGCCGCCGGCGTGGACGTACGCGTCGACCTCGCCCCGCACGACCGCCGCGGTCTTCGCGCCGGCCGATCCCAGCTCGACGAGCTCGGCCCCGAGGCGCCCCGCGAGCTCGCTCGCGACCTCGGGTGGGCGCGAGCGGCTCACCACGATGCGCAGCGGCGTGCTCGCGTCGCGTCGGGCTGCGGGCGGCTCGACGCGCGGCGTCGCGAGCACGGTGCCGGACGCGGGGAGCGCGACCGCGCCGGCGGCCAGCTCGCCGCCGGCCCACAGCGCGACGTGCACGGCCCAGTCGTCGCGTCCCGGCTCGCCGTACTCCCGCGTGCCGTCGAGCGGGTCGATGATCCACACCCGCGCCGCGTCGAGGCGCGCGGGGCCGTCGCGGCCCTCTTCCGAGAGGACCGCGTCGTGCGGCCGCGCGGCCGCGAGGCCGCGCGTCAGCAGGGTATGCGAGCGCTGGTCACCCTCGTCTCCCAGCGCACGGCCGGTGAGCCCACTGCCGCGCAGCTCGACGAGGAGCTCGGCGGCCCGGCGCGCGAGCGCCGCGGCCAACGCGTGGTCGTCGAGGGATGCGTCGCTGTCGGGCCCGGGCACGGGCGTGATTCTGCTCGCGCGCGCCGTGGACGGGCACCTGCGGGCTGTTTGACCACGTTGCGCGTGCACTCGTAGCGTCGCCGAACCCGCGTCACCGAGGACGGCCGGAAGGGGCACGCGAGACCATGGGGATGCCGAACGACGTCGGGATCGTCGACCTGATGATCGGCTTCCCGAGCGCGAACGCGCGCCGGCACTACGACTTCATGCAGTCGCAGCTGCGTGACGCGGAGAGCCGCGAGATGGAGTTCCCCGCCGAGTACATGTTCAAGCAGGTGCCGAACCGTCTCGACGACGACGCCGATCCCGTCGACGTCACGCTCGCGCAGATGGACCGGTACGGGATCGAGCTCGGGCTGGTCGGGCTCGGGAGCACACGCACCGAGCAGGCGCTGCGCGACCACCCCGACCGGTTCAAGGCCAGCCTCGAGGTCGACCCGAACGACATCACGGGCGCGGTGCGCGCGATCCGCGCCGCGCACGACGAGCACGGCATCAAGGCGGTGACGACGTTCCCCGCCGGCTGCAATCCCCAGGTGCCGGTGAGCGACCGTCGGTACTACCCGATCTACCAGACGTGCATCGACCTCGACATCCCGATCGTCGCGAACGCGGGCATCGCGGGACCGCGTCTGCCGTCGGCATGCCAGGACGTCATGCACTTCGACCAGGTCTGTTACGACTTCCCCGAGCTTCGGATCGTGATGCGCCACGGCGCGGAGCCGTGGGAAGCGCTCGCGGTGAAGCTGATGCTCAAGTGGCCGGGCCTGTCGTACATGACGAGCGCGTTCGCGCCCAAGTACTACCCGAAGGCCGTGATCGACTACGCGAACACGCGCGGCGCCGACAAGATCATGTACGCGGGCTACTACCCGATGGGGTTGAGCCTCGAGCGCATCTTCGACGAGCTGCCGAACGTCGCGTTCCGCGACCACGTGTGGCCCAAGTTCCTCCGCGAGAACGCGATGCGGATCTTCAAGCTGGACCAGTAGCGGTGCGTCCTGTCACGCGGCGTTGTTCCGTGTCACTCGGGACCTTGGGCCCTGCCTGTGCGACGCGTCCACGAGCAAGCTGGCGATGTCCGACATCAGGGGTCCGGCGTGCGTGACCGAGCGGGAGGCAGCATGTCGAGGCACCGTGAGACGTTGGAGCGGCTGCTGGAGCAGTCGCGATCGGGGTCCGGCGCGACGGCGTCGCGGGCGACACGGGTGCCGCCCGCGACCCTTGTCCGGGGTGACGCGGTGCTGGCCGACGGCGGCGAGCCGCGCATCGTCACCGACGTCGAGCCGGTCACCAGCGAGGTCCGGATCCGCTTCGAGAACGGAACCGGCGTCGTGGTGCCCCGCGCGCTGACGCTGCGGGTCAAGCGCTGACGCCCTGACCTCCCGCGGGCCCGACGGCGCGCCGGTCCGCTACTGCTCGTACACCGGTACGATCGTCGCCCGCGCGATCGCGTGCATGAACAGGTTGAAGCCGAGATACGCGGGCGTCGCCTCCTGCGGGAGCCCGAGGGACGGCACGTCGACCGCGTGCACGACCGTGAAGTAGCGGTGGGGCCCGTGCCCCTCGGGCGGCGCGGCGCCCACGTAGCGGGGCATGCCCGCGTCGTTGCGCAGCTGGATCGCGCCCGCGGGAAGCCCGCTGCCCTTCTCGTCGCCCGCGCCCGACGCCAGCTCGGTCACGCTCGCCGGGATGTCGGCGACGGCCCAGTGCCAGAACCCGCTGGCGGTCGGTGCGTCGGGGTCGTAGACCGTGACCGCGAAGCTCTGGGTCTCGGCGGGGAAGCCGCTCCACGCCAGCTGGGGTGACACGTCGGCGCCGCCGGCGCCCATCATCCCGCTGCAGTGGGGCGAGGCGAGCATCTCGCCGTCGTGGATGTCGGTGCTCGTCAGCTGGAACGACGGGAGCTTCGGCAGGTCGTCGTAGGGATTGTGCGTGCTCACGGCAACGTCTCCTCGCGTGACTCGGTGCCTCGGGACGGTTCGGGCGCTGATCCTGCCACCGCGTGCGGAGCGAGTGCCGGGCTGCATCCCGTCGCGGCGGGGCCTAGCGTCGCCCGATGCGCCGGCTGTTCCCCGATCCCGTCGACGACGTCGACCTGAACGAGGCATACGCACCCGAGGCCGTTCTTCCCGGGCCGTTCGTGCGGTTGAACATGATCTCGAGCCTCGACGGCGCGATCAGCGTCGACGGGCGCTCGGGCCCGCTCGGCGGATCCGCCGACCGGCGGGTGTTCGTCGCGATCCGCAGCCACGCGGACGTGATCCTGGTGGGCGCGGGCACCGCCCGTGCCGAAGGGTACGGGCCGGCCCGGGTAAGCCCCGCGGACGAAGCCGTCCGCGCCGCGCGAGGTCAGGAGCCGCAGCCGCGCATCGCGGTCGTGAGCGGTTCCCTGCGGCTGGACTGGTCGTCACCGTTCTTCACGGAGGCGCACGCGCGTCCGGCCGTCGTGACCACGAGCGCGGCGGTTGCGAGCGCGCCCGACGCGGCGCGCGCCGTGGCGGAGTTCGTCGCGGTGGGAGAGGAGCGGGTCGATCTCGCGGCCGCGCTCGCGGTGTTCGCCGACGAAGGCGCGCGCACGGTGCTCGTCGAGGGCGGTCCCGGCGTGAACGGGGACCTGGCCCGGGCCCGGCTCATCGACGAGCTCTGTCTCACGGTCTCACCGCGGGTCGTCGGCGGTGAGGGCGCGCGCATCATGGCCGGCCCGCCGTTCGACCCCCCGTTCGCGCCCGTCGTCGGTCACATCCTCGAGGAGGACGGGTTCCTCTTCCTACGCATGTCGTTGCGCGAGGCGCCCGAGCCGCCGGACGCGTGACGCGCGATCAACGGAGCAGCGTGCGCTCGGCCGACGTCACCAGCAGCGCGACCACGTCGTCGAGGGACAGCTTCCGGCCCGTGAAGAGCAGGTCGAACGCGTCGAAGCTCGCGAGCACCCACAGCACGTGCGCCGCGTCCTCCGCCGTCACGTCGTCGCGGAGGAGGCCCTGCTCGTCGAGACGGCGGGCCAGGTGGAGCATCCCGCCGCGCCGGTTCTCCTCCTTCTTGGCGATCGCGCCGCCCACCGAGTCCGGGTCGAGCGCAGCCATGGAGAACAGCACCCGGTACACGTCGCGCTCGGCCGCGTACATCTGCGCGCTCGCGCGCAGACCGCCGCGCAGGTGCTCCCGCGCGTCCGGGTGCGCGACGGCGCTCGTCAGGTCGGCGAGCCCGGTTCGCTCCCACAAATCCTCGCTGAACGCGTCGAAGAGCCCGGCGCGGGAGCCGAAGACGAGATAGATCGTCGAACGCGCGACCTTCGCGAGGCGCGCCACCTGGTCGAGCGAGACGGGTTCCGTCGGTGCCTCCCGCAGCCGCTGGCCGACGGCGTCCAGGATCCGGCGCCGGGTCGCGTCCGCGCGCTCCGCCCGCAGGCGCTGCTCGTACTTGCGGGTGGCCATCGTCCCAGCCTGCCACATTTCGCTTGACACGTCGACTTCCGAAAGACATCCTGTCGGTCGGAAGACAGATTGTCGTGTGAAAGGCGGCGGAGCATGGACACGAGCAGGACGGGAACGACGGGGACGGCACCGACGGGGACGGCACCGGCGGGGACCTCACCACACGACGCGGGCGGCGGGCGCGACGCCGAGACCGAGGTGCCGGTGCTGGTCGTCGGCGGGGGTCCGGCCGGGCTGGTCGCGGCCATCACGCTCGCCCGCCACGGCGTCGGGTGTCTCGTGGTGGAGCGCCGGCGCGCGCCGTCGGCCCTGCCCCGTGCCACGTTGGCGAGCCTGCGCACGATGGAGCTCGTGCGCCGGTGGGGCCTCGAGGACGCCGTCCGCGCCGGCGCCGACGATGTGGGCTGGCGCCTGTGGACGTGCGAGACCCTGGCCGAGGCGGGGTCGGGTGCGGGGGCTCCGGTCGGCGTCCCCGATCCCGGGCAGTGTGCGGTGCTGAGCCCGACCACGCCGGCGTGCGTGCCCCAGGACCATCTCGAGTCCGTGCTCGAGGATCACCTGCGCGGTCTTCCGTCGGCGGGCGTCGTCTCCGGCGCCGAGGTCGTCGCATTCCGCGACGGACCGGGTGGCGCGGTCGCGACGTTGCGCGACACGCAGCGCGGGACGGTGCGCCGCGTGCGTGCCCGCTACGTCGTCGCCGCCGACGGCGCGCACAGCACCGTGCGCGCCGCGTGCGACATTCCGATGCGCGGCTCGGACCATCTCCTCGAGGCGGTCACGGCCGTCTTCCGCGCGCCGCTGTGGGACGTCGCGGGGCCGCACCGCTACGGGATCTACTGGATCACGCATCCCGAGGCGACCGGCAACCTGCTCCCTGCCGGTCACGGCGACCGGTGGGTCTACGGCCTGCGCGTGGACCCCGGGAGCGAAGGTGGCGCCGACTCCGCGCCCGAGCGCTTCGCGCACCTGATCCGTCTCGCGTGCGGCGTCCCGAACCTCGAGCCGCGCATCGACCGCATCTCGTCGTTCTCGTTCGCGGCGATGATCGCCGACACCTTCCGCGCCGGGCGCACGTTCCTGGTCGGCGACGCCGCGCACCGGATCACGCCGCGCGGCGGGACGGGGATGAACACCGCGATCGCCGACGGGTTCGACCTCGGATGGAAGCTGGCCTGGGTGCTGAGCGGGTGGGCGCACCCCGGGCTGCTCGATTCCTACGAGACCGACCGGCGGCCGATCGTCGAGCACAACCTGGCCCGCTCGGCGGACCCGTCGGGCAGCATCCGTGAGCCGATCGAGGAGCTGCATGCCGACCTGGGCGGCCGGATCGCGCACGCGTGGTCGGACGCGGCGCGACGGGTGTCGACACTCGACCTGGTCGGACCGGGGCTCACGCTGTTCACGGCCACGGCCTCTACCGCCTGGCGCGATGCAGCGGCTTCGGTGGGCGGACCCGTGCCGATCCGGGCCACTCGTCTCGAACCGTTCGCCGCGCGCGCGATCGGCGTGCGCGGGCGCGGCGCGGTCCTCGTGCGGGCCGACGGCGCGCCGGTCGGGTGCTGGATCTCCGAAGCCGACGCGCACGGTGTGCTTCGGACCGCGGTCGAGGCCGCGACGGGCGGTGGTGCGCGCGGGCTGGCCGAGGCGCGCATCGCGTGAGCGGTGTGTCGCTCTCGGAAATTGCGCCGAAGGTGTGCCGGTCGTCACGGTACGGTCACTGCGTGCACCGTGACCCTTCGACGAGGCTCGGCGACCGGTTCCGCGCCGCCCTGCGCGACGCGATGGTCGAGCGCGACGTCGTGTCGGTCGCCGCGCTGCGCTCCGTGCTGGGCGCGATCGACAACGCGGAGGCGGTCGACGCGGTGCCGGCGATCCCGGTCGGCGAATCGACGATCGCGGGTGCGGTCCTCGGCCTCGGCGCGGGTGACGTCCCCCGTCGGCAGCTGAGCGAGACGGAGCTGCGCCAGGTCGTGCAGCGCGAGGTCGACGAGCGAGCCGCGGTCGCGGAGCAGTACGAGCGCGTCGGCCGTCCGGACCGGGCCGAGCGCCTCCGGGCCGAGGCGGCCGTGCTCGCCGGCCACCTCCCCGCCCACTGACCGGTCCCCCCGTGCCGAGTTGGGACGATTTCCGACACATGCCGCAGGAAATCGTCCCAACTGCGCGGGGGATGTCGATCGCGGCGGCTCGGCTCCGACGTCGAGACCGAGCGCGTTCGACGGATGCGCCGGACCCACCACAGGAGCGCGAGTCATGGCGAAGCTGCGTGTGCACAACTTCTCGATGTCGCTCGACGGATACGTCGCGGGGCCGGACCAGAGCCTCGAGCACCCGCTCGGCGTGGGCGGGCAGCGGCTCCACGAGTGGATCTTCCGAACGCGGACCGGCCGGCACACGATCCTCGGCACCGAGGGCGGTGAGACCGGCATCGACGACGACTTCGTGGCGCGCGGCCTCGAGGGCTTCGGAGCCGAGATCATGGGCCGCAACATGTTCGGGCCGGTCCGGGGCCCGTGGACCGACGACTCGTGGACGGGCTGGTGGGGCGACGAACCGCCGTTCCACTACCCGGTGTTCGTCCTGACCCACCACCCGCGTCCGTCGATCGAGATGGAGGGCGGCACGGTGTTCCACTTCGTCACCGACCGGATCGAGGTCGCGCGGGAGCGCGCGCTCGACGCCGCGGCCGGCGCCGACGTGCGCGTCGGCGGCGGCGGCGCGACCATCCGCGAGTTCTTGCGCGCCGGGCTCCTCGACGAGCTGCACCTCGCGGTCGTGCCGACCCTGCTCGGGCGGGGTGAACGGCTCTTCGACGGGACCGACGTCGCGGCGCAGGGCTACGAATGCGTCGAGCTCGTCGCCTCGGCGTCCGTCGCCCACGTCCGACTGGCGCGCACGAACGAGCGCTAGTGGGGCACGAGCCCTCCGTCGGCGAGCAGCACCTGCCCGGTGACGAAGCTCGACGCGTCGGACGCGAGGAACAGCGCGGGGCCGACCATCTCGTCGGGGTCGGCGCCGCGGCGCAGCACCGCGGCCTTGGCCATCCGCTCCTGGGCCTCGGGCGGGTTGGCCCGCACCATGTCGGTCATCACCGTTCCCGGCGCGAGCGCGTTGACCCGGATGCGCAACGGCGCGTACTCCGCGGCCATCGACTTCGTGAACGAGAACAGAGCGGCCTTCGCCGCGCCGTACGTCGCGGTGAACGCGGAGAACAGGAACGCGCCGGCCGAGATCACGTTCACGATCGAGGGCGCGGGACTCTCCTTGAGGTGAGGGAGCGCCTCCTGGATGAGGAACACCGGACCGCGGAGGTTCACGTCCATCGACTTCGCGTACGCGTCGGGTGTGAAGTGCCCGAGGTCCTCGCGCAGCGCGGTGGCCGCGTTGTTGACGACGATGTCGAGCCGCCCGAAGCGCTCGACCGTGCGCGCCACGAGCGGCGGCAACGCCTCGAGCTCACCCAGATGGGTCGGCACGCCGAGCGCCTCGCCGCCCATCGCGACGAGGTGGGCCTCGGTCTCCGAGCACGCGTCCGCCTTGCGGCTCGCGACGACGACCTTGGCGCCTGCGGCGACGAAACCCTCGGCGATCGCGCGGCCGATGCCCCGCGTGCCGCCGGTGACGATCGCGACGCGCCCCGTCAGGTCGAACAACGACTCCAGCTTCTCGCGGTCCACCCGTCCTCCGTCTCCTCGGTCGTTGCTCAGTCGAGCGTGGCGGTCCCGTCGGGGCGCAGCGTGGCCTTGCGCCCGACCATCTCGTCGACCGTCATGGCCGCGAGCGTGTCCGCATCGGTGACGTGACCCCACGCGCGCCGGTCGTCGGCCGTGATGCACCCGACGAAGCCCTCCGTCGGCTCACCGTCGCGGCCGTGCATCACCGTGTAGGTCTCGACGGTGGCCCGCCCGTCGGGCGCCTCGTCGACCGCGCGGCGCGGCATCGCGTCGAGCGCGTCTTTCGGTGATCCGGCGCGGAAGTCCGAGGCGGGCGGCTCCGTCGAGAACAGACCGATCGCGAGCTTCGAGATGTAGCCGCCGTTCGCGCTCACGACGCCGCGTGTGCCGGGGTCGGCGCGCAGCCGGTCGACCATGGACGCGAGCGCGTGCATCGGGTAGTCGTTCCACGGTCCGCCCGCGAAGCGCATCCCGCCGGTGACGGTGAGGTCGCGGTCGAACCCGAAGCCGAGCTCGGTCGCCTGCACCTCGACGGCGGACGGGAAGCACGAGTACAGATCGACGTGGGCGACGTCCTCGGGGCCGGCGCCCGACAACGCCCACAGCGTCTCACCCGCGGCGCGCACCATCGGCGAGTCACCGAGCGAGACGCGCTCGGAGACCAACGGCGCGCGTGCTTCGGCGTACGCGTGCGGGAACACCCATCGGTCGCGCGGGATGCCGAGCGCCTCGGCCCGTCCGACTGAGCACACGATGACGGCGCCCGCCTGATCGACGCGCTCGTTGGAGCACAGCAGCTTCGTGTACGGGAAGCCGACCATGCGGTTGCCGGGACCCGGATCGTCGATCTCCGCCGCGGTGTGGCGCTCCCGATCCCACGCGTGCGGGTTGGCGACGGCCACCTCGCTGAACCGCGCCCACAGCTCCGCGACCCGGCGTCGGTGCTCGGCGACGCCCCGGCCGAGGGTGGCACGGAACGCGTGCTCGAACATCGGGTACACCTGGATCGGGAAGCGGATGCCGCGCTCCAGCTCGGCGGGGTGCCACATGTCGAGCGGCGCGCCGATCACGTCGTCGGGCGCGACGCCCTCCGGCTGCTGCGTCCAGGGGAGCGCGTCGCCCGCGCGACGTACCGCGGTGCGCGTCCGCCATGCCTCCGCGCCCGCGATCAGCACCGCGTCGACGTCGCCGCGGACGATGTCGGTCGCCGTGCGTGACACGATCGTCCCCACGATCTGACCGCCGCCTTCGCTGTACGCGGTGTGGGGACGCTCGAGTCCGAGCCGTTCCGCGACGAGCACGCCAGGGTCGCGGTACGGCCACGACAACAGGTTCACGACCCGCACGCTCCGGATGGCGCGGAGCACGTCGCCGCCTCCGCTGTCGGTCGCCGCCAGGCGGGCGGCCTCCGCCATGAGCTCGACGGGCTCGGCTGCCGCGGCGGGGTCGTCGGTCCGCTGGTTCAGCTGACCGACGCCGACGATCACGGGTGTGCGCGCGTCGAGTGCCATACGGCATCCCTTCAGGCCGATGTGGGGTCCAAGAACTAGCAGCAGGCCGGCCGCGCGCCCCAATGCGGCTCGGTCACGCCCCGCCGTCGGCGGGCTCGGTCCGTTCGAGCCGGACGAGCGGTATCTCGCGCGACGTGGCGGTCTGGTAGTTCGCGTACCACGGCGCGGCGGCCACGACGCGTTCCCACACCGGTGCGCGGGTCTCGCGCTCGAGCACCGTGGCGCGCGCCGGGTACACCTCCGCGCGGTCCTGGATCCGGACGGAGGGGTCGCCGCGCAGGTTCAGCACCCATGCCGGGTCGTGGTCCGAGCCCGCGAACGACCCGACGACGACCTTGCCCGAGCCGTCGGCATCCGTGAAGTAGGGGAGCGGAACCGTGTGCGCACGGCCGGAACGGCGCCCCGTCGTCGTCAGCAGGAGCGACGGCATCCCGCGCATGCGGTACAGAGCCCGCCCGTGCGTGGTGCGGTACACCCAGATGTGGATGCGAACCCAGTACCGCAACGGCGTGCCGCGCAAGGTGAGGTACCGCTTCGTCCGAGCGGAACGTGAGGTCATGTCACGAATCTCGCATGCCGTACTGCGCGCTGTCACACGCGAACCCAGGTTTGACCAGCGCTGTTCTCGGTACGATCACGTTGTGGGGAACGTGCGTGGGGCGGCACCAGAACCCGGTCCGGCCGAGCGCGCCATCGCAGCGACCCGGACCCTCGCCGAACGGGGCGGATACGAGGCGGTGCAGATCCGCGATGTCGTGCGGCTCACCGGGCTCTCCTCGGCCACGATCTACCGGTACTTCTCGTCCAAGGACCAGCTCATCGCGGCGGCGCACCTCGACTTCGTGCGTCAGCTGCGGGCCGACGGAACGGGTGACTCCGACGCGGCGACGGCGGGCGAGCGCGTCGCGGAGTTCCTGCACCGCACGTGCGAGGCGTTGGCGCGGTCGCCGAAGCTCGGGCAGGCGTTCGTGCTCGCGCTGGGCTCGACCGATCCGGGTGTGCGCGAGCTGCGCAAGGAGCAGGACGCGGTCGTTCAGGAGCTCGTGAAGGCCGCCATCGAGGGCGAGCCGGTGGACGCGGACGAGTTCAACCTGCTTCTCGGGCTCGCGTGGCAGGGTGCGTTGTACTCGTGGGCGCACGGCGAGCTCACGATCGAGGAGATCGACGCGCTGCTCCAGCGTGTCGCACGCGTGCTCCTCGCCGGCGTCGTCGACGTGGCCGCGTTGAGCGACGTTCAGGTGCGGTAGCGACGCGCGACGTGCGCGGCGCGGCGACGCATCTGCTCCGAGCGCGCGCCCACGTCGACGTAGGGGGTATCGGCGGGAAGGTGCTCGCGTAGCGCAGTCGCGGGCACCAGCGCGGTGCGCACGAGCGGTGTTCCACGGGCGCGCCACCACCGCATCGTGCACATGACCTCGTCGCGCGCTTCGGTGTCGAGCCAGTTCGGCACGCCCGGATCGACCGGCGCGACGACGAGGCGGACGTGCCCGTCGGCGTCGCGGTGCGCGAGACGGTGGTTCGAGCTGGTCGACCGGTTCGAGAAGTCGAGCGACTCGTACCAGCCTCGGCTGTAGAGCTGCACGTCCCAGAGATCGGCATCGGACGGGTCGACCTCGATGACGAGCGCGTCCGCGGTGCTCAGCGCGATGAACGCGTGTGCGTACAGGATGTCGTGCACTCCTTCGGGCACGAACGCGGGAGCGCCGAACGTGTTGAGGTCCTGGGTGGCGCGGACGTCGTCCTGGTAGTCCCGCCAATAGACGATCGACCCTTCGATCTGTCGCAACGCCTCCGACAGCATGGCCTCGACGCGAGCGAGCGTGAGCGGCACCTCGGGCTCGCCCTGTGTGTCGAGTCGCTCGATCGCGAACGTCGCGGGCTCCCGCGCCTGCCAGTCGAAGTAGTAGTCCCGCACGTGGACGAGGTTCGCGTCGGGCGCGATCTCGACCCAGTTGCCGGGTTGCTCGGTCGCGCTCAGCACGATGGTGAACGCGTCACCGGGGCCGAGGCCGAGCCGGGACGCCGACGTCTCCGCGCACACGCGCGCGTCGCCGGTGTGCATCTCGCCCGCCTTCACCTGGAGAACGAACTCCTCGCACGCGCCCATCGTGCCGCTGATCCGATACGTCCCGTCGCCCGCGATCACCGCTCGGCGCGCGTTCTGGTCGACGTTCGGGCCGCCCCAGCGGTACACGAGGTCGTTGTGCCGAAAGAGCAACGGGTGCCGTGCGTCGGTGTGGCCGATGGCGTACGTGAGCCAGCACGCGACCTGGTTCGCGAGGTGGCGGAAGCCCTCGGCGCGGTCGCGCGCCGCGTCGGTGCCGCTCGCGCCGGGGAAGTCGTCGGCCAGGATGCGTTCGCCGAGCTCCCCGATGCGGCGGCAGAAGTCCTGCCACGCCGCGCCCGTGTCGGAGTCTTCCTGCGTCATCGGTCACGCCCTCTTCCCGCGTTGGGACGCAAAGTGTCGTCCTGGCGACGCTAACCGTCCCAACGCAGCGGGGCTTTGGGGGCGCGACGCTAGAAGTCGTCGGGGATGCCGAAGCGGTCCTGGTACCGGCGGAAACGCGCACGGGTCGTGCGCTCGTCGAGGCCGAGGTCGTCGAACGAGTACCGGTGGCCACCGTGACGACCCTGGGGCTTGGCGGCGACGTGACCCGCGATCGCCGCGCGCGCGTCCCCGGTCAGCTGCGTGTCCATCGCCGCGTAGAGCTCCTCCATCGCGCGCACGGGATCCTCGACGAAGCGCCAGTACTCGACATCGTGCACGCGCACGCCGGGATGGTGCTCGCGCCAGTCGACGAGGCCGTCCAGCAGGCGCGCGTGACGGTCGAGCTGTTCCTGCGCCACGGTGTCGTACTGCACCCCGTCGGAGTGGGCCCAGTACAGCGTCGCCTCCAGGCTCGTGACCGACGCGAGCATGGTCAGCGGATCGCGGTGCGTGATCACGAGCTCCGCGTCGGGATACGTCTCGAACAGGGTGTCGAGCGCGGCCAGGTGCGACGGCGCCTTGAGCACCCACCGACGGGACGGCATGCGCCGCTGAAGCGTCTGGAGGATGAGCCGGTGCCACGCGTACGCGGGCTGCATGTCGGCCCCGTCCAACCACGCCTGGTACGAGGGGAGGCGGAAGTTGCCGGGCAGGTCGTCGGAGCGCAGCGCACAATTCTGGGCGCCGATGCACTCGCGCGGCATGGTCGCCGACATCTCGTGCATCGCGTCGAAGCTGGGCGCGAGCGCCGCGCTCAGCCGGATCTCGGCGTCGGCGAGCGGGACGCGCGCGTCGCGCCCGTAGGTCGCCGGCTCCGGTGGCGGCGTCGGGCACCAGAACTCCCACGAGCGGGGGGCGCGGTGCGCGGGGTCGTGGCTCAGGAGCTGATGGAGGATCGACGTGCCCGACCGGGGCGCGCCCGTCACGACGATCGGTGCCACGATGGGCTCGGTCATGACCTCGGGGTCGTGACGCACGTACTCGCGCAGCTTCAGCCGGTTCGCGAGTAGCCCGAGCAGCATCGTCCGCAGGCGCCAGCGCCCGACGACATGGAGTCGTGACTCGTCCTCGGCCGACGCGATCAGGACGTCGAGCGCCTCGACGAAGGGATCGTCGCCGAAATCGTCGAGCCCGGTCGTGATGTGGGCCTCGTCGAGCAGCGCGTCGCGTTCGAAGGGATCGCGCGCGCGGGCCAGCACGGCGTCGAAGCGCCCGTCGATCGCGTCCTTCACCCACTGGGGCCGGGGCCCGGGATCCCAGGTCACGCGCCGCTCCTCTCGAAGGCGCCGTGTCGCGCGCAGCCATCGCGCGTCGCGGTTGACGCCGTCGGCGGCGAAGAGTAGACGGCTCGGTCATGACGGAGGCGTTCGACCCGTACGCCGGTGGTGCCGAGGATCGCTACGAGGCGATGGCCCGGGCGCGCAAGGCCGGCGGTGTGGTCGACACGCCCGCGGGCTACTACGTCGCGACCGCCGACGGCGTGGAGGCGGGTCTGCGCGACGTCGACCGGTTCGTGGGCTCGTTCATGGACGTCAGCGCGCTGCCGGAGGACGAGATCGTCATCTCCGCGGTGCCCGAACCGCGGCACGGGCGGATCCGACGCGTCATCAACACGGTCGTCGCCGCGCACCGCACCGCGCAGGCTGCGCCGTTCGTCCGCGACACCGCGCGGCGGCTCGTCGGGGACGCGCTGGCCGAGCAGGCCGCCGCGGGCTGCGTCGACCTGGTCGCGACGGTCGTCGATCCGCTGCCGTCCGCCGTGATCGCCCACATGCTGGGCGTGCCGGTCGAGGACCAGGAGCGCTTCCGCCACTGGTCCGACGAGCTGCTCGCCGCGCAGGACAGCGGTGAGCCCGCCACGTTGTCGCAGAGCCATCCCGAGTTCGCCGCGTATATCCAGCGCGAGATCGACCGGCGGCGAGCGGTGCCCGATCCACCCGACGACGTGATCACGCGGTTCCTCCGTACCGACGTCGACGGCGAATACCTCTCCGATGCGGCGGTGCGCACCCAGACGATGTTCCTCATCGTGGCCGGTAACGAGACGACCAGGAACCTCATCGGCAACTGCCTGCACACGCTCGCGAGCGCGCCCGACCTGTACGAGCGAGTCCGCGAGGAGCGCGCGCTCGTGCCGGTCGTGGTCGAAGAGTCGCTGCGTCACGACTCGCCGGTGCAGGTGCTGGCCCGGGCCGTGCTCGGCTACACCGAGGTGTCCGGCTGCCCGCTGGCGCCGGGTGACCGGGTCGTGTTCGGGGTGGCGAGCGCGAACCGCGACGAGTCGCGCTACGACGAGCCTTCGGCGTTCCGTGTCGACCGCACGCGACCGCGTGACCATCTCGCGTTCGGCACCGGTCCGCACGTGTGCCCGGGGGCGACGCTCGCGCGGCTGGAAGCGGCGGCGGTGATCGAGGCGCTGTGTGATCGGGTGTCGAGCCTCCGGTTGGTGGAAGGCTTCGCGCCGGAGCCGAACCCGGTGTTCTGGGCCCTCGGGCATCGCCGCCTTCCCGCGGTCCTCACCTGATCGACGGGCGACGCGCGGGCGCGAGGCCGTCGAGCATGGCCCGCACCGCGAGCGTCCAGCGGCGGTCGATCGACGCCTTCGACGTACCCAGCCAGCCCGCGGTCTCCTGGGCCGCGAGGCCCTGGGCGAGGGCGACCAGCGCGTGCGCGATGTCGGTCGCGTCGCCGGTCAGCACGTCTGCGTCGAGCGCGCGCCGCACACGCGTCACGACGAGCTCGCGCACCGAGCTCCCCGCGCGCAGCTCGTCGGGACCGGGGTCGAAGTCGGCGATCGGACGCGAGAACATCACCTCGGCCAGCACCGGGTTCTCGCGCACGAACCGGCGGAACGTATCGGCCACGCGCACGAGGTCCGCCTTCGGGTCGTCGGTCGCCTCGGCTTCGGCCAGGCGACGGGCGAGCATGCGGAAGCCCTCGAAGAACACCTCGCGCACGAGGCCGGCCTTGTCGCCGAACAGCTCGTAGACCGCGGGCGTCGACGTCTCCGCCTCCTCCGCGACCCGGCGCGTGGTGAAACCCGTCACGCCTTCGCTCGCGAGCGTCGCGACCGCCACCTGGAGCACGCGGTCGCGCAGCTCGGGGGTGCGTTGCTTCGCTCTCGGCATCGCAGGTCAGGCGCGGGGGCGCAGGTCCGCGTCGTCGGCTTCGATCGCGGCGCGAAGCGCCTGCAGGGTCTGTTCGCGCGCCCGCAGCTTGGTCGCGGCATGCGCGCGCAGGTCGAGCTTGGCCAGCGCGCTCGCAGTCGTGCGCGCGACGTCGAGGAGCTCGTCGGCGGGCGCGACCCGGTCGAGCAGGCCGCCCGCGACCGCATCATCGGGGGAGAAGACCTCGGCGAGGATGACGGCGCGGTTGAACACCGCGGGCGTCAGCCGTTGCCGGCACAGCTCGATCGCCGCGCGCGGCAGGGTCATGCCGATCGCGACCTCGTTCGCCGTGAGCTTGTGAGGCCCGGCTGCGCCGATGCGGTAGTCGCCGGAGAGCAGCAGGAACACCGCCATCGCGATCGCGTGACCGGTGCACGCGATCACGACGGGCGTCGGGAACGACAGCAGGCGCTCGGCGAGCAGGAACCCGCCCTGGAGCATGTCGAGCGCGTCCGGGCCGCCGGCGCGGAGTGCGGGCAGGTCGAAGCCGGCGGAGAACACGCCGTCGCGGCCCGCGAGCACGACGACGGCGCGGTCCGCCTCGGCCCGGTCGAGCGCGGCGTTGAGCTCCGACTGCATCGCGAGCGACAGCACGTTGACCTTGCCGTCGTCCATGGCGATCGTCGCCACGCCGTCGTCGAGCGAGTAGGTGACGAGCGCGCCCATGCGGCCCCCTTGTGTCCTGTGCCCGCGGTCATCGGTGAACAACGCGGAGCTTAATCGAATCAACGTTACGGAACAAGGTCCCGATTCGTGCCCACAGGCGGGCGCCGCGCCAGCACGAACGTGTGCCCGCCGTGGTCCATCGGGTCGGCGACGTGACTCGCGGCGAGGACCGCCAGACCGGCCTCGCCCACCAGCCGCAGGTTGGTCTCCCGGTCGAAGTGGCTCCAGAACATCGGGACGCCGAGCCAGCTCTCCGGATCGTCGTCGGCCGGGACGTCGCGGGACCCGAGGCACAGGAGCGCGTGGCCGCCGGGTCGCAGCACCCGGGCGACCTCGCCGAACACGTGCGCGTGCAGCGCCCGGTCGACGTGGATGACCGCGTAGAACGAGACCACCGCGTCGAACGAGCCCGACGCGAAGGGCAGTGCGACCAGGTCGGCCTGGACGAGCGCCGCCCTCGGGACGTGGCGGCGCGCCAGTCGCAGCTGCGCGTTCGAGAAGTCGAGCGCGCAGGCCGACATCCCGCCATCGATGATGCGCTGCGTCACCGGCACGCCCGCTCCGGATCCCGCGTCGAGCATCCGTGCACCCGGCGGGAGGCGGGCCAGGAGGTCGTCGAGCGCGTCGATGTCGCCGCCGGCGACGCGTGCGGCGAGGTAGTCGGCCGCGATGCGGTCGTAGCCGCGCCGCACCACCTCCGAGCGGTCGTCCGCCATGCCCTCGAGTCTGGTCCCGCGTCCGTGTCGCCGGCCGCGTCCTTTCCTCGATCGGCGATGGGCTTGACCGCGTCGCTGCCCAGTTGGCACCGTCGGCTCGTGACCGAGATCCGGCCCACGACGCTGCGATGGGTCGTGACCCACATGATCGAGGAGACCGCGCGCCACGTCGGTCACATGGACATCACCCGGGAGCTGCTCGACGGCACGACCGGCCGGTAGCGTGCGGCGCGTGATCCAGCTGCAGCGTGTCGCGCCGATCTTCCCGGTGCGCGACCTCGACGTCGCGCTGGCCCACTACGACCGGCTCGGGTTCTCGACGCGCCGGTACGACGGCGGCGGCTACGGGTACGCGGTCGCGGGCGAGGTCGAGCTCCACCTCGGCGTCGTCGAGCGCTTCGACGACCATGGCCACGCGAGCGCGTACGTGTGGGTCGACGACCCGGACGCGCTCGCCGCTGCGTGGAGGGCCGCACGTGCCGAGGTCCACGGTCCCGAGGACACCTCGTGGGGCCAGCGCGAGGGTGCGGTCGTCGATCCCGACGGCAACATCATCCGCTTCGGCACACCGCTCGCGCCGCGCGACGGCGACGGTCAGTAGCCGGCGCCCGCGTTCGCCGGACGGCTCACGCCGCCGGGGTTGGTGCCGGAGATCGTGATCGGCGTCCCGACCGGGATCTGCGGGAACAGCCAGTCCTGGTCCCAGTCGTGTGTGCGCACGCACCCGTGGCTGCCCGGGTACGGCGGCACGACCGACTCGCCGTGCATGGCCCAGCCCTCGAGGAAGTACAGCGGCTCGTAGAGCGTGCCGAGCGGCGCGATCACCGGCGCGTCGATCTCGCGGTACACCGAGTACGTGCCTGTCGGCGTGTACGCGACCTGCTCCTGGTTCGACCCCGGGTCGGTGTAGGTCTGGCCGCTGCCGGTCGACACGTCGAGGATCGTGACCGGCGCGCCCGGGAGCACGACGAACGCGATCTGCCGGTCGAGGTCGACCTCGATGTGGGGCTGCGGCGACATCGACCGCGGTCCCGCTCCGCGTGGGTGCGCGAGCCGGGCCCGGACCTGCGAGCCGACCGCGCCGTCGCGCGCGAGTCCCTCGTGCTTCTCGAACGCGACGACCGCGCTCTCGGTCTCGGCGCCGAAGTCGCCGTCGGGGTCACCGGGCCGGTAGCCGAGCGCGGCGAGCCGGTGCTGGACCGACGCGACCGCCGCGCCCGTGTCGCCGGGCTGGAGGACACCGGACTCATTGGGCGGCGGCGGTGGGTTCGGCGCGGGCAGCTTCTTCGCTCGCCACTCGTCGACCATCGCGACGAGCGTCGCCGCGTCGACCAGACCGACGTGCTGATGCAGGCCGGCGCGGCGCTGCAGCGTCGTGACCGCGGCCGTCGTCTCGGACCCGTAGTTGCCGTCGATCGCGCTGTGGTAGAGCCCGAGCTCGGTCAGCACCGACTGCACGCTGCGCACGATCGTCGGTGCGTGACGTCCGGTGGCGCTGCGCAGCGCGACGGCGGTGGCCTGGTCGAACGCGCCGGTTGCGGGCAGGCCCTTCGACCGTTGGAACTGCTCGAGCGCGTTCGTCGCGCGCGTCGTGAAGCCGGCGTCCAGACGACCGACCTTGTAGCCCAGATGGGTGAGCTCGTCCTGGAGCAGGTACGCGATGGTGACGATCGGTTGCGGGACGTCGCGCAGCAGCGCGGGAACGGTCGTGGTCGACGAGGATGCGCTGTGCGACGAAACGCTGCCGCACCCGGCGAGGGTGATCGCCGCGGCGACGATCGCGACCGCGACGGTCCGCACCGTGCGCCGCCCGTTCCCCACGTTCGCCCACCCCCCGCCGGCGCGCCGTCGCGACCGGATGCCTGCTTCCCGCCTACCTTGAGGCCGACATGATGGTCGATGACCGAAGGGCCGTGACGGCGTGTGGCCTTGCGACGATGGACTGCGAGTATGACGTCGGACACGCGCCCGCCGCGGACGAGAAGGTCCGTGCCCGCGGGGTCGAGCTGCGTCCGGGCGGACCGGCAGCACGCGCCGCGCTCACCGCGCGCCGGCTCGGCGCGGCATCGACCCTGCTCACGTGCCTGGGCGAGTCGCCGGTCGACGCGTGGATCACGACCCGACTGCAGGCGGGAGGCGTCGACCTTCGCGCGGTCGGGCGTCCCCACGCACCCGTGGTGGCGAGCGTCGTGCTCGCTCGCGACGGCGGGACGCGGGCCGTGGTGTCCGCGATCGACCGCGCGCCCGCGCTGACCGCCGACGTCGACGCGCGCGTGACCGCGGCGGTCAACGGCGCGGGCTGCGTGCTGCTCGACGGGCACTACCCCGAGGTCGCGTACCGGGCCGCCGTCGCCGCGAGAGCCTCGGGTGTGCCCGTGCTCGCCGATGCGGGGAGCTGGCGCGAGGAGCTCACGCCATTGCTCGCGCGTGCCGACGTCGTGGTCGCGGGGGAGCCGTTCGCGCGCGACGTCGGCGGTGTCGACGCGGCCGTCGGGCTCGTGCGTGGCCTCGGCGTGCGCTGGATCGCGGTGACTCGCGGCCCCGCGCCGATCGTGTGGGCGGGCCCCGATGGTACTGGTGAGATCCCGCTCGAGCCCGTCGTCGCGCGCAACACGAACGGCGCGGGTGACGTGTTCCACGGTGCCGCCGCTGTCGTGCTCGCCCGCCGCGGTGTCCCCGCGGCGGACACCGCCTTCGTCGAAGTCCTGGAGCGCGCGGCGTGGGTGGCCGGTGTCGCGGTCGGGGCCGACGATCCGCTGGGCGCGCTCGATGCCGGCGTCGCCGCGCGTTTCGACGCGCACCTGGGCCGAGGACGTCCCTGAGCTCGGTCAGAACACCGCGATCGGGTTCACGGGGCATCCGGTTGCGCGCGGGATGCGCAGCGGCGCGATCGTGAGGAGGAACGACCACCGCTCGTGGCCCGCGCACGCGTCGCCCAGCGTGGCGAGGTCGAGGTTGTCGAGCAGGTGCACGCCCATCGCCGCGATGAGGCACTGGTGGATGGGCATGGGCCAGTTCGCCACCATGCCCGCGCCGAACGCATCGGAGATCGCGTCGCTTCCGAGCACCGCGACGTCGCGCTCGCGCAGCCACGGGATGCACGTCGGGTGGAGACCGGCCAGCCCCTTGGTGATGATGCCCGGCCCTTCGGCGCGACGCCATCGCGCGCGCCCGGTCGCGATCAGCAGCACGTCACCCGGTTCCACGGTCACGCCGTGCTCACGCTCGGCCGCCTCCAAGTCGTCCGGTGTGATCCGGTCCCCGGGCTCGATCCAGTCGCGACCGCGTACGCGGGGAACGTCGAGGAGCACGCCGCGACCGCAGATCCCACCGTTGAGGGCGCGCAACGAGTTGCGTCGTGCGCCGGTGCTGCGGACCTCGTGCGCGGGCACGCCGTTGTACATGTGGCCGTCGACGAAGATGTGGCACAGCGCGTCGATGTGCGACACCGCCATCCCGTGGCACGCGACGCCGAAGTAGTCGGTCGACTGCTCGAAGCCCGGCAGCGGGTTCTCGCCCCGCGCGTCGCCGGCCGTGAGCATGTGGTGGTCCGCGGGGAACGGGTTGTCGGCGGCGGGGACCGTCTCGAGGTCGAGGGCGCAGCTCACGGTGTCGCCGGTCCGGACCAGTGCCGCGGCCGCGGCCGTGCGCTCCGCGGTGAGCAGGTTCAGCGCGCCCCGTTCGTCGTCGGCACCCCAGCGGCCCCAGTTCCTCACCGCGTCGAACGTGTCCGCGAACCAGGCTGCGTCGAACGCATCGGCCATCATCCCGTCCCTCTCCGTCTCCCGGGCGCCGCCGTGCCGGGGCCGATACGTTCCCACGGAGCGGCCGGCGCGGGCCGGGACCGCCCCGCGGTTGAAACCTGCGACGGGCGTCGTGCGTCTCGACCGCAGTGACGGAGGTGGGCTGCGACATGGGTCGCGACGCGGGGCGCGGGCGGTCGGGGGCGAAGCCGGAGGTCCCGGCGGACCTGGCCCGCTTCTGCGCGGCCGAGTATCCCCGACTCGTCGGCGCGCTGAGCCTCTACTGCGGCGAGCGTGACCTGGCCCAGGAACTGGCCCAGGAAGCCCTGGCACGCGCCTGCGCGCACTGGGCCTCGGTGCGGCAGAAGGACTCGCCGTCCGCGTGGACCTACAGGGTCGCGATCAACCTCGCGAACTCGCACTTCCGCAGGCGCGCGGCCGGACGGCGCGCCGCGGCCCGTCACGGTCCCGACGCGGAGTCGTTGACGCACGACCCGGCGACCAAGCTCGCGGTGCGCGACGCGGTCGCCGCGCTCCCGAAGCGCGAACGCGAGGTCTTGGTCCTTCGATACTTCGCCGACTTCTCGATCCACGACGTGGCCGCGCTCATGCGCTGTCCGGAGGGCACGGTCAAGACGTTGACCCACCGCGGGATCGAGCGGCTGCGCCGATCGGGCCTCGTCGACGAGCACGAGCCCGATCTCGCGGAGGTGGTCGATGTCGACTGACCTCCGCACCCTGTTGCGCGACGCGGCGGTGACGCCGTCGGCACCCTTCGACGTGGCCGTTGCGTTCACGAGCGGACGTGGGCTCCGCCGGCGGCGCAGGGTCACGGCCGCCGTCGTCGCGCTGGTGTTGGGCGCGGGCGCGGCGGCCGCGTGGACCGCGTCGCGCACCGCGCCATCCCGCGACGTCCGCACCACCGAGCACCCGGTCGCGCGCGCCGCCGGCTTCAGCGTCACGATCCCCCCGGGCTGGCGGCGCGCGGACCGGGTGCTGTCCGGCCTCACCGATCCCCACGAGATCCTCGCCGCGGGCACGTTCCCGCTCCCGGTGTCGCAGTCGTCCGACGTCGCGTGCGACAACCAGCTGCCCGAGAGCGTCGTGCGCGCGATGCGTCCCACGGACGTGTTCGTGTGGGTGCTGGAGCGCGCCACCTCCAACCCGAGCGCGCCACCACGACCGGCGCATCTCGGCGACGGGACCGTGCTGAAGCCGATGGCCGACTGCCCCCGCGTGGCAGCGCGCGGCGAGCGCATCCTCTGGGGCGCGTTCCAGGACCAGGGTCGGGAGTTCTCCGCCGCGGTGGTGTCGGGACGCGACGCGTCGCCCGAACGGGAGCGAGAGGCGGACTCGCTGCTCGACTCGCTGCGCTTCGACCCGCGACGCGCGCCGGCGGTCGACGCCTCCCTCGCGTGGATCGCTCCGGCCGGGCTCACGGTCGCGGATCCCTACGCCGTGACCGGCGGCGCGTCAGGTGGGTCTTCCGGCTCGCCGTCCGATGGGTCCGCGGCCGGCGACTGGTGCACGACGTGTCCGGTGATCAGGGTCGGCGAGTACGCCTACACCGCGCAGAACGGCACGGTGTACCGGCTCGATCCGGGGACCACACGGCTGCGTGCGGTCGGCACCGGGAGCGACGTCTTCCCCGCGACGACGCCCGGACTCTTCTACGTGCAGGTCGGGGATCGCGTCGAGCGGTGGCGCGCGACACGCGGACGCGTCGCGGGCCCCTGGCGCATCCCGGCCGGCTACCGGCTGACCGATCCGCCGCTCGCGGTCGCCGACGGCGTGCTCGTCGAGACCGACGGCGACGCGATCGAGACCACGCTGGCCCGTTGGGACACCGGCTCGGGACGGGTGACGCGGCTCGGCACGGTCTGGCATCCGATCGACACGTTCCGGCCCGGCGGCGCGCGCACGAGCCGTGTCGCGTGGGTCGACTGCCCCGCGAGCGGCGCGCCCCCGTGCGCGCTCGTGCTCGGCGACAGCGTCATGGGTGCGCGGCGTCGGATCGTGGCGCCGACGCCCGGCACTGGGTTCCTCTACGGCGGTGCGTTCTCGCCCGACGGCAGCCGGCTCGCGGCGTTCGTGTCGGCGAGCCGTGGCGGTGGGACCGCCACCCTCGTCCTCGTCGACGTCGCGACCGGGCAGGTGCAACCGGTCCCGGATGCGAGCGTGGACATCGGCGAGGCGTACGGGTACGCGACCTGGTCGCCGTCGGGACGCTGGGTGGTGTTCGGCGGGATCGACCCGCCCATGCACGCGTTCGAGCTGGGCACCCGAGCCGCGGTCGCGCTCCCGTATCCCTCCGACTACTCGGTCGCCGCGCTTCCGGCGCGCTGAGCCGGCGCCTCGGCCCGCGTCCCGACCACCGGGAGCACGATCGCCGACGGTTGCGCGCGGTCGTGATGGATCGAGACGTGCGCGACCCGCGTCGTCGTCGCGCTCGCGAGCGGCTCGTCGGTCCCCAGGTTGCGCGCGAACCGTGGATGCGCTCCGCTCGACACCTGCAGCCGGATGCGGTGCCCGGCGCGGAAGCGCTGCGCCGTGGCCCAGAGCGCGACCGGCACCGACCAGACGCCATCGGGCGGACGGGGATGCGACGTCGGGGTGACCCGTTGCACCCCGTCGCACACGTTGAACGAACGGCCCTTCTCGTCGACGTCGCACAGTCGGACGAAGACGTCGAAGTGCTCCAGGTCGCACGACACGCGGATGTCCGCGCGCACCTCGCCGATCATGTCGACATCGGTCTCGAGGACTTCGCTCGTGAACAGCAGCACGTCGGGGCGGGTCTCGGTGCGTCGCTGCTCGCGCCGACCTCCCGTGCGGCGCAGGAGCGTCCCGCCGATCACGGGTGTCGGGTCGTCGGGGTCGTACGTGTAGGAGTCGGCACCCTCGTCACCGGGCTCCGTCGGGTCCAGTCGTCCGCCGGCGTGCAGGTACCACGGTGTCGCACGGGCGGTGGGCGGCGGCCACGCAGGCAGGTCTCGCCACGTTCCCGCCCCCATCACGAACACGCGCACCGGCGCGTTCTCGGCGCGCGCGCCGTCGGGCTCGGCGCCGAGCACGTGACGGTCGAGCCAGCGCAACGACTCGGTCACCTGTGTCGAGAAGCCCTTGCTCGCCGCGTGCGTCCACGGTCCGATGACGAGGCGAGGGTGCCGCCCCGCGTCGACGAGCGCGCGATGGTCCGCGAGCTGGATGGGCAGGAAGATGTCGTACCAGCCGCCGACTTGCAGGACCGGCGCGGTCACCGTGGCGACGCGGGCGGTGTGGTTCGCCGGTTCCCAGTGCGGATCGTCGGCGGACGGGTGCTCGACGACATCGCGCCACGCGGGAACGCGATGGCCGACCACGAGCTGATCGAGGTCCTCGACGGGCAGGTGGTTGAGGACACGGTCGATGCGCCGCTCGCGCGTGCCGAGCAGCATCCCCACGATGCGGAAGCGCTCGCGCTCCTGCTCGCTCACCATCGTCGTCCACTCGATCGCGTCCCCGAGCGAGAACGACCCACCGGAGAACCAGTGCCCGGTCAGGTCGGAGTACGTCACGTGCGTGCACAACGCGCGCAGCGACGGCCCCGCACTGTCGGCGACGGCCCACTGCACACCACCCAGATAGCTGGGCCCGTTCATGGCGAGCCGACCGTCGAACCACGGCTGGGCTTCGAGCCAACGGATCGTCGCGAGCCCGTCGGCCCGTTCGTTGCGGTTCGGCTCGAACACGCCGCCCGATCCGAACGTCCCGCGGCAGCTCTGCAACACGACGCGGTAGCCGCGCTCGGCGAACGCGCGCCCCAACAGGAGGCCGAGCGGGCCGCGGCGTCCGTAGGGGCAGCGCACGAGGACCGTCGGGTGCGGTCCCGGCCCGGCCGGTGTGTACACGTCGGCGAGGAGGTCGATCCCGTCGTCCATGGGGACCCGCACGTCAACCGTCTCGGTGACGTCGCGGTCGCGTGCCGGTGGGAGCGACATCATGCGCTCGAGCAGCCGGGTCGTCAGCGTCGGTGGGACGAGTCGTGGCATGGGCACCGGTCCCGAAACGTCGGCAATGAGGAAAGCGGCGTCGAGCTTGCTACGCGGGAGCGGCCCGTGCACGCGCGCCGCGCCGGCGGCCGCCGAGGCTTCAGGCTGCGGGCGCGCGGGTGGGGAACACCGGCTCGCCGTGCGCGGCGCGCTCGAGCAGCTCGCACAGCTGCGGCGCGGTCATGGGACGGGCGAACAGGAACCCCTGACCCCCGTGGCACTCCAGGGCGCGCAGGAGCATCGCCTGCTCCTGCAGCTCGATGCCCTCGGCCACGACCGTCAGCCCGAGCGTCCGGCCGATCCGCACGATGGCGCGCGTCAGCGCGGACTGCTCGGAACCCAGGTGCACGGAGTCGACGAAGGACTTGTCGACCTTCAGCACGTCGATCGGGAAGCGCTGCAGGTACCGCAACGACGAGTACCCCGTCCCGAAGTCGTCGAGCGCGAGTCGCAGACCGAGCGCCTTCAGCTCGTGCAGCCGGGCGATGCTCAGCTCGGTGTCCTTCACGAGCAGGCTCTCGGTGATCTCGAGCACGACCGCGGCCGGGTCGACGCCCGTGCGGCGCAACACGTCCGCCACCGCGTCCACCACACAAGGATCCTGGAGCTGGCGGGCGGAGAGGTTGACGCTGACCGAGAGCGGCGGGCCGTCGGGCCAGGCCGCCCGCCACTGCTGCACCTGGAGGCACGCCTGCTCGAGCACCCACGTGCCGAGCGGCACGATGATCCCGGTCGCCTCGGCGATGGCGATGAACCGGTCGGGTCCGATGGAGCCGTGCTCCGGATGTCGCCAGCGCACGAGCGCCTCGGCGCCCTGGATCTGGAGCGTCGCGAGGTCGACCGTCGGTTGGTAGTGCACCTCGAACTCGCCCCGCTCGAGCGCGCGGTGGAGGTCGGCCTCGACCGCCAGCCGGGTCACCACCTGCTCGTGCATCTCGGGCTCGAACCAGCGGTACTGGGCCTTGCCGTTGTCCTTCGCCGCGTACATGGCCACGTCGGCGTTGCGCAGCAGCTCGGCCGGGTCCTCGTCCTCGCGGACCGCGATCCCGACGCTCGCGTGCACGATGAGCTCACGGGCGCCGATCTCGATGGGCTGCGCGAGCGCGTCGATGATCCGGTCCGCGACGGCCTCGGCCTCCTCGGGGCGCTCGAGGTCCTCGAGGAGGAACGCGAACTCGTCGCCGCCGAGGCGCGCCACCGTGTCGCCGGGTCGCACGCACGTCGCGAGCCGCTGTCCGATGCTCACGAGCACGTCGTCGCCGACGGCGTGACCGAGACTGTCGTTGATCGCCTTGAAGCCGTCGAGATCCATGAGCACGACACCGACGTGCGTGCCGGTGCGCCGGCTGCGCGCGATCGCGTGTTGCGTCCGCTCGCGCAGCAGGGCGCGGTTGGCCAGGCCGGTGAGCGAGTCGTGGAACGCGTCGTGGCGGAGACGGTCCTCGAGCGCACGGCGGTCGGTGACGTCGCGCGTGTTGACCACGATCCCGTGCACCGCGGGGTGGTGCAGCAGGTTGGTGACCGTGAGCTCGACGAAGCGCACCGCGCCGTCGGGGCCGTGGATCGGGCACTCGGCGCTCGCGGTGCGGTCCGAGTTCGCGACGACCTGCCGGAACAACGCCTCGACCGGAGGAAGGTCGTCGACGCTGACGACGTCGACGATCGCCTTCCCGACGAGCTCTTCCGGCGCGAGGCCGAGCACGCGGCGGACGGAGTCGCTCACGTAGCGGATGGTCAGGTCCCCCTCGAGCACGCAGATCACGTCGGACGAGCGCTGCACCAACGCGGAGAAGTGCTGCTCGCGCTCGAGCAGCTCGACCGTGCGGCGCCGCACGCGGGCCTCGAGGCCGACGGTGAGGCCGTGGTTCTCGTTGAGCACGACGATCTGGTGCACGCAGAGCAGCACGATGGCGACGATGCCCGTCCACGCGAGGAACGCGTCGAGCCCGTCCCCGTCGACCATGCGCAGGACCGCGACGCCGCCCGCGGCGAGGATGGGGAGGTACGGCACCACCAGCGCGCTCCTCGCGACGCGCGTGCCGCCGCGCGGTGTGCGCGCCGGAACCGGGAGCGCGGCGGCGAGCGCGATGACGAGGAAGCCCGCGACCCATCCGACGTCGGAGAGCTGGCTCCCGAGGTAGTTGTTGGTCTGTGTGAGATAGGCGAACGCGCTGTCCGACACCGCGATCGCGCAGAGCCCGAGCGCGACGAGCTGGAGCCGTGCCGGCTCGTGGGTGTCGGATCGCGTCGCGGAGAACACGACGATCGACACGATGACGACGTCGGCGACCGGGTACGCGAGTGAGATCACGTGGGCGAGCAGGCCGTCGCCGTCGGCGCGGAACACGGGTCCGAGCACGAGGGCCCAGCTGATGAACAGGAACCCGGTCGCGATGATCCCGCCCTCGACGAGACCGAGAAGTCGCGACCACCGCCGGCTGGGCGTCTCGATGAACGTGAGCACGCCCAGCAGCGCGAACGGGACCGACAGCAGGAACCCGACGTCGGCGAGCGAGGGGAACGGGACCGCGGTGCCCTCGAGCGCGAACCACGTCCAGACCGCCTGGCCCACGGCCCAGCTGAGGCACGACGCGCCCAGGAGCCACCAGCCGCGGCGGATCCCGCCGGTGCGGCGCCTCGCGGCGACGAGGCACACCAGGCCGGCGAGCGCGGCGGCCGCGAGCTCGCCGAGGTTGTCGACCGTGTCCGCGAGGTTCGCGCCACCGAGCCGGAGGGTGATGACGACGGCGAAGAGCGCGACGAAGCCCGCGCCGGCCACGGCCATCCAGGTGGTGGCCCTCGATCCCCGGTCACGCGGCTCCATTTGTTGCTGGTCGGCGCTTCGGCGGGCCGCTGTAGGCAAACGGCGGGAAGGTCAGCTCGCGACCGCCGTCGGAACCGTCCCGGGGCCGTCACCCGGCTCGTCGGTGGGCGCCTCGTCGGCGAGCGAGAGGTAGCCCTCCTCCTCCTGGGCGAAGTGCAGCTCGAGGATGGCGTGCAGGCCGTAGAGCACGCGGCGCAGCTCGAGGACGTCGTCCTCGTCGAGCCCGCTGGGTTCGATCTCGTCGAGCACCCGTCCGAGCCGGCGGATCTGGTGGGCGATCTCCACGTGGGCCCGGCTCATGGTCGCGGTGGGGTCGTTGCCACCGAGCACCCGGGCCAGGATCGGGTAGAGCGTTGCGTCCTCGGCCGCCTCGTGCGGACCGACGTCCTCCACGAGGAAGCGGTGCACCTCACGCACCATGGCGAGCGCATCGCTCGGCGGCACCGTGCCGAGGGCGTCGGCCACCGTGCGGATGCGCGAGATGTCGGGGCGCAGCACGCGGTGCTCCGCGCTGAAGCGACGCGTCAGCGCGGCCTCTTCCTCGTCGAGACGGGCGATGCGCGTTCCGTCGCGCAGGGCACGGAGCGCGTTGAGGATCACCGCGACGTCGATGACCTCCTGGAGCACCGCGCCCCACGTGGGCGGCAGCAGCCCGAACGCGGCGGCGATCATCGCGACGAGCGACATGCCGATACCGGCCACCACGCTCTGGTGCGCGATCCGGCGCGACCGGCGCGCGACGACGAGCGCCTCGCCGAGCCGCTCGAGGCGGTCGACCGTGAGCACGACGTCGGCGGCCTCCGACGACGCGGTCGAGCCGCGCGCCCCGACCGCGACGCCGACGTCGGCGAGGGCGAGCGCGGGTGCGTCGTTGATGCCGTCGCCCACCATGATCGTCGGGCCGCTGCGCTGCTCGAGAAGCACGGCGTCGACCTTCTCGGCCGGCGTGCGTTCGGCGAGCACCTCGTCGACGCCGATCACCGAGCCGACGGTCTGGGCGGTCTCCTCGCGGTCTCCGGTCACCATGACGACGCGCCGGATGCCGTCGCGGCGCAGGCGCCGGATCGTGCGCGTCGCGTCGGCACGGATCGGGTCCGCGACCAGCAGCGCGGCAGCGACGGTGCCGTCGATCTCGACGAACACGGTCATCGACCCGTCGAGGTCGGCCCGGCGCCGCACGCCGCGCACCCAGCGCGCGTTCGGCAGGCTCGCGATCCATCCCGCCTTCCCGACCCGCACCACGTGACCCTCGACCGTCCCGCGCACGCCGTGGCCGGTGACCTCCTCGACGTCGGTGGGGAGCACGAGCTCGAGCGCCCGGGCGCGCGCCGCGCGCACCACCGCGGCCGCGAGCACGTGCGGCGAGACCTGGTCGACCGACGCGGCCAGCCGCAGCACCTCGTCCGGCGCGGTCCCGCCCGTCGTGACGATGTCGACCACCGCGGGCCGGCCCGTGGTGAGCGTGCCGGTCTTGTCGAAGAGGAGGATCGTGCTGCGCGCGAGCTGCTCGAGGGCGCCGCCACCCTTCACGACGACGCCGCGGCGCGCCGCGCGCGACAGGCCGGAGACGATGGCGACGGGGGCGGCGAGGATGAGCGGGCACGGTGTCGCGACGACGAGGACCGCGACCGCGCGAACGAGCTCTCCCGACGCGGCCCACGCGACGCCTGCGAGCGCGAGGCTCACGACAAGGAACGCGCCCGCGTACCGGTCGGCGAGACGGACGAACGGCGCGCTCGCGGCCTGGGCGTCTGCGACCAGGCGCACGATCCCCGCGTAGGTGCTCTCGCCGGCCGACGTCGTCGCGCGGAGCGCGAACGGGCCGCCGGCGTTCACCGTGCCGCTGCGCACCACGTCGCCGACCGCGCGCTCGACGGGCAGGGGTTCGCCGGTCAGCGCGCTCTCGTCGACCATCGCGCCGGCGCGTTCCACCATGCCGTCGACCGGGACCACCTCACCCGGCTTCACGAGCACCAGGTCGCCTCGCGCGATCCGGTCCATGGGAACGGTGTCGACGGTGCCGTCGTCGAGGAGGCGGTTGGCGGTGTGCGGCGCGCGGTCGACGAGGGCGCGCAGCTCCTTGCGGGCGCGTGCCGAGGCCCGCGCTTCCAACGTGCGGCCACTGGCGAGCATGACGGTGACGACCGCGCCGGCGAGGTACTCGCCCGTCAGCAGCGTTCCGACGAGCGCGAGCACGGCCATGACGTCGACGCCGAGGCGCCGGTGGCGCGCGGCGTCGAACACCCACCACGACGCGGGCACCACGCCGAGCACAGTGGTCGCGGCCCACAGCGCGTGCGCGGGGCCGCCGGCTCCGAGGAGGTGGAGCACGGCGCCCAGGCCCAGCCCGACCGTGGCCGCGACCAGGAACGCCGTCTTCGACGAGCGCCGGATCCGCGCCATCGGTCCAGTGTCCGCCCGGCCCCGTCGCGCACCCAGGGCCGATGGTCCCGCGCGGGGGGACGAAAGTTCCTGCCGCGGCGTCCTCAGCCGAGGCCGAGCGCGGCCTTGACCGTCGCCGCGATCCGGGCGCCGTCGGCCGCCGCGCCGACGCGCTCGCGCACGGCCTTCACGACCTGGCCCATCGCCTTCGGTCCCTCGGCGCCCGAGCGCGCGACCTCCTCGTCGACGATCGCGGTCAGCTCCTCGTCGGAGAGCTCGGGTGGCAGGTAGCGGGTGAGGACGTCGGCCTCGGCGCGCTCGCGCGTCGCGAGCTCGTCACGACCACCCTGCTCGTAGAGCTCGGCCGCCTCGCCGCGCCTGCGGATCTCGGTGCGCACGATGCCCTGCACCGCGGCGTCGTCGAGGGTCACCTGGGTCTTGCCGGCGACCTCGGCCTTGGTGACGGCTGCGAGCAGCATGCGCAGCGTCGCGACCGCGACCTCGTCGCGCCCACGCATCGCGTCGGTCAGATCGCGCTGCACCTGCTCCTTGAGCGTCGCCATCTCCGCCATCGTGCCACCCTCGATGCCCGACCCCCGGGATGTTTCATTGCATCGAGATCGGGGGCGGTCAGCCGGCGGTGATGCCGGCGTCGGTGGAGAGGATCGCGCCGTGGATGTTGGCGCCCTCGTCGGACGCGACGAGCGCGAACAGCGCGGCGACGTCGTCGGGGTGACCCATGGCCCGGAACCCGGTGTAGCGGGCCATGAGGCCGAAGTCGACGTCGGCGGGGATCTGGAAGCTCGCCGACAGGTTGGTCTCGATGCCGCCGGGGGCGAGCGCGTTCACCCGCAGCGGTGTCTTCACGTACTCCATCGCGAGGGAGCGGGTGAGCTGCACGACCGCGCCCTTGGTCATGCAATAGACGACCGTGTACGCCTGCCCCATCAGTCCTGCGTTCGACGCGATGTTGACGATGTTCCCGCCGGTCTCGAGCAGATGCGGGATCGCGGCCTGGCACATCCACACATAACCGTCGACGTTGACGCCCATCATGCGCCGGTACTGCTCCTCCGGCACGTCGACGAAGTGCTCGGCCCGGGCGATCCCGGCGATGTTGCCGAGCACGTCGAGACGGCCGAACGCGTTGACGCAGTCGTGCACCGCGCCTCGGCACTGGGCGGGATCGCTCACGTCCCCCTCGAGGAACTGCAACGACGCGCCCGCCTCCGACGCGAGCCGGCGTGTCTCCTCGAGGCCCTTCGCGTCGATGTCGAACGCGAACACGTGCGCGCCCTCGCCCGCGAGGCGCAATGCGACCGCGCGCCCGATGCCACTCGCCGCACCCGTCAGCAGCGCGGCCTTTCCGGTGAATCGTGCGTCAGCAACCGTCACGCGGGCAACGGTATCCGGTACAAGTTCGCGGCGTTGTCCTGGAGTACCTTGCGCGCCACATCGGGCGCGACACCCGCGAGCCCCTTCGCCGCGTGCGACAGACTGTCGGGATAGAGGCACGTGGGATGCGGGAAATCGGTCTCGAACAGCACGTTGTCGACGCCGAGCTGCTCGAGCGTGTGCGCCACGTCGGTCTGCTCGAACCAGTAGCACGCGTACATCTGACGGCGGAAGTAGTCGGACGGCCGCATCGACAGGTAGTCCATCGTCCCCGGCGCGGTCTCGTCGATCTGGTGGTCGAGCGCCTCGAGCACGAACGGGATCCAGCCGATCCCGCTCTCCACCGACACGACGTTCAAGGCAGGGAAGCGCTCGAGGATCCCCGAGTAGATGATGTTGGCGAGGACGCGCGCGTTGGTCAGGTACATCATCGCCGAGCCGATCGCGAGCTTCTGATCGCCGTGGTACGACGGCCACGGTGACGTCCCGAACCAGCTGAAGCTGGTCTCGCTCGCGCCGATGTGGAAGTGCACCGGCAGCGCGAGGTCGCTGCACACCTCCCACAGCGGGTCCCACGCGCGCTCGGCCAGGTCGGGGAGACCGTGCAGCTGCGGGTCGCTCGTCGTGTTGACGCCGCGCAGGCCGAGCTCCGCGATGCGTACCGTCTCCGCGACCGACGCGTCGATGTCCCACCACGGAAGGAGGCCCATCGGGAACAGCCGTCCGCCGGAGCGCTCCTGCATCTCCGCCATCGCGTCGTTGTAGATGGTGACGCACAGCAGACGCAGCGCGTCGTCGCGCACGTCCGCGAAGCGCTGCCCGCCGAAGCCGGCGACGTTCGGGTAGACGACCTGGGCCCAGATGCCGAGCTCGTCCATGACGTCGAGGCGGGTCGGCACGTCGTACGCGGCCGGGTGCGCGTCGTCGAACACCCAGCGGATGAACTCGCTGCCGCGGCACCGCTCGCCGTCTCTGCGCACGACGCTCGAGGCGCTGGCCCGGCTCAGGACGACGCCGTCGACGAGCCACGTCTCGACGCCGTCGATGATCTCCACGCTGGGGACGCGCTCGGCAAACGTGCGGGGCGCCCGCGCGGTCCAGAGGTCGTGGGGCTCGGTGAGGTGCGTGTCGGCGTCGACCACCCGCAGGTCGGCGAACGGACTCGATGTCGGCGCTGCGCTCATGGTCCCCCCGGCGCTCGGCTCTCTCGCCAGGGTACCGACGCGGCCGCGATCCCGGAATCCGTCCGCGGCCAGGGCGCGTCGACCGGCGGACCGAGCTGTTGGTGGGGGCCGCCCTGACGACCGCGCAGCTCGCGCCGCTCGGCATCCGTCGGCGGCGACAAAGGATTCAGGAGCGGTCGACGTGGTGCACGCCCGTCGCCTCGTCCCACCAGTCGATGTCGAGGTGGTCGCCCGCGGGACGCAGCATCGACACGGCGGTCACCTCCGCCCGGAACAGGTCGAACGTTCCCGGATCGGGCGCCCGTCCCGTCTCGGTCCGGAACGCGTCGACGAATCGCTCGGTCGTGGCGAGGTCGTCGATGAGCACGGCGCGGCCGGAGACCTTGGCGTCGCCGTCGGTCACGTCCTTGTCGGTGGTCGCGCTGTGGAGCGCGAAGCGCGGGTCGCGGCGCAGGTCCGCGCCCTTGCGGGCCTCGGGCATCGACCCCAGCCACAGCTCGCCGGACGCGAACAGCGGCTCGATGCCGCTGATGCGCGGCGCGCCGTCGCGCCGTACCGTCGCGAGGAGGCCGAGGCCGGTGGCCTGGAAGCGCGCGTGGACGAGACGGGCGAGCTCGGGAGCGGCACGGACGACGTCGGACCAGGAAGCCATGGCTGCAGTCTGCACCGGACCGCCGGCGCGGGTGCGCGAGCGCCGACCTCCCGGCTCGCTGCCGTGCGTCACAATTGCGGCGTGCAGTTCAGCGCCGACCTTCGCGACCGGGTCGCGGACGGAGCCATCACCGTCTCCTACCGCCTCTGGTCGAGACCACAGGTCAAGGCCGGGGGTGTCTACCGGAGCGGGTCGGTGATGATCGAGATCGACGAGCTGGACCTGGTGCCGTTCTCGTCGATCACCGACGACGATCTCGCCCTTGCCGGTGAAGCAGACCTCGAGGCTCTCCGTCGTCGCGCGGCACACGCCGGCCCGATCCACGACGACACCCTCGTCTACCGCGTGGAATTCCACGTTGTGAGGTAGGCGCCCCTCAGTCCTTCGCGCGGCGGGGCGCCATGTATTGCTCCATGTGCTCCTGCACCTCGGGCGTGCGGCTCGCGAGGTTCTGGTTGCGGTTCTCGAGCGCGATCGCGGCGGTCATGCTCGGGTTGTCGAGGTTGTGCCACATCACCTCCTTGGTGAGCAGCAGCCCGGTCGTGGTGTAGCCCGCGATCGTGCGGGCCAGCTCGCGCGCGTCGTCGAGCAGGGACCCGTCGGCGGACAACCGGGTGGCGAGACCGATGCGTTCGGCCGTCGTCGCGTCGACCTCGCGTCCGCTGACGATCATGTCGAACGCGTAGCCGGCTCCGACGATGCGCGGCAGCAGGTAGGTGATGCCGATGTCGGTGCCCGAAAGCCCGGTACGGATGTACGCGGAGCAGAACCGCGCCGACGTTGCCGCGATGCGGACGTCGGTCGCGCACGCGAGCGACAGCCCGCCGCCGAACGCGGGACCGTTCACGGCCGCGATGACGATCTGCGGCGTCGCGCGCAGGTGCACGGTCAGGTTGGCGAGGAACTCCTGGCCGCCGACGCCGACGGGGGAGTGCGCGTGCTCGCCCGCGCCGGGCGGCGTCCCCCAGTCCTTGAGGTCGAGACCGGCGCAGAAGCCGCGACCCGCGCCGGTGAGGATGACGACCTTGCAGTCGCGGTCGGCGCCGATCCGGTCGAGCGCGTCGTGCAGGTCGGCGGCGAGCTCGTAGTTCAGCGCGTTGAGCCGGTCGGGACGGTTGAGCGTCACGAGCGTGACGTGCGGGTCGACGGCTTCGAGCAGGACGTTGTCCATTGCGGATGCTCCGGGTCGGCGGGGATTTCGACAGATCGCCGCAGACAGTACGGTGAACTCCGATGAGCACGGAGCGAAGCGGAGCTCCGCTGGACGTAGCCCACTCGAGCGGGAGCGAGAGCGACCCATGAGCACGGAGCGAAGCGGAGCTCCGCTGGGCGTAGCCCACTCGAGCGGGAGCGAGAGCGACCCATGAGCACCGCCACTCACATCGACATCTACAGCCCCGACGCGTACGTGGAGGGCCCGCCGCACGAGCTCTTCGACGAGCTGCGCCGGACCCGGCCCGTGTTCTGGCAGGACATGCCGGACGAGCCCGGGTACTGGGCGGTGCTCAAGCACGCCGACGTGGTCCACGTCGCGCGCGAGCCGCGACTGTTCTCCGCGAGCGAGGGCGGCGTCGTGCTCGAGAACCTCGAGCCCGCGCGCCTGGCGATGATGCGGGACATGTTGCTGGCCATGGATCCGCCGCGACACACCGACTACCGGCGACCGCTCGCTCCGAGCTTCAAGCAACGGGTGATCGCGCGCCTCGGCGACCAGATCCGCGACATCTGCCGAGAGCTCATGGCGAACGCCGCGGAAAAGCGCGACGTCGAGTTCGTGCACGACGTCACGTCCGGCCTGCCCTCACGCGTCATCGGCGAGCTGATGGGGCTGCCGCGCGAGGACTGGCCCACCATCAACGCGCTGGCGGAGCGCAACACGAGCAGCCAGGACCCCGACATCGAGTCCGCGGGTGCCGGTGACGCGTCGGCCGAGATGGCGATGTACGCGATCGGCTTCGCGATGCGCCGCCGCCAGGAGGAGCCCCGCGAGGACCTGACCACGCTGATCCTCGAGTCGGACTTCGGCGGCACGCACATGACCGACATCGACTTCGGCAGCTTCTTCGTGCAGCTCGTCACGGCTGGGAACGACACCACGAAGACGATGCTGTCGTCGGGTCTGCTCGCGCTGCTCCAACATCCCGACCAGATGGCGCAGCTGCGTGACGACCCCGCGCTCGTCGGGTCAGCCGTCGAGGAGATCCTTCGCTTCGCCAACCCGCTGCACTACTTCCGGCGTACCGCGACCGCCGATACCGAGCTGCGGGACCAGGCCATCGCCGCGGGTGACAAGGTCGCGATGTACTACACGGCCGCGAACCGCGATCCCGACGTCTTCGCGGACCGGCACCGCTTCGACATCCGCCGCAACCCGAACCCGCACCTGTCGTTCGGGATCGCCGAGCACTTCTGCCTCGGCGTGCACCTCGCGCGGCTCGAGGGCCGCGTGTTCTTCGAGGAGCTGCTGCGCGCGTTCCCCACGATCGAGCTCACGGGCGAGCCGGTCCGCACGCGTTCGAACCTCAACAACGCGCTGAAGTCGCTCCCCGTCCGCCTCACCGCGGCGTAGCCCGTACCGCTTTCGTGTGGATGTGAGTCACGAAGACCGTGACCCACATCCACACAAGCGTGCTGGGGGCTACTTCGGGAAGACGAATTGCTTGGCGGTGTCGGACTCGAAGTTCGTCTTGATGGCCTTGAGCCCGCCCGGCGCGGTCGCGTCGACCGCGAAGATCGTCGACGCACGCGGCGGCACACGGTCGGCAGGCGGCCCGTAGGTGTAGGTGCCGGCGAGGCCGAGCGTGTCGACGGTTCCGAGCTCGTTCAGCGCCTTCATGATCCCGGCCCGGCTGAGGTCACCGAGCGACACCGCCTTCTCGAGCAGCTTCGAGACGGTGAGCGCCTGCGCGTAGCCGAACGCGAAGTAGATGTCGGGCTTCTGGTCGGGCTTGTACTTCGCGATGTCGTCGAGCATCTGGGCCATGCCCGGAGAGGACCGGTCGCCCCACTGCGGACCCTGGGCCGCGAGCCAGAAGTGCTGGCTCATGTACGACGCGGTCGCACCGGTCGCGAGCAACGACACCCACGTCGGTGCCTGACCGATCCACTGCACGTTGACGTTCTGCGCCGCGGCCTGACCCATGAGCGGGATCGTCGCGGTCGGCAGCGCGACGAGGAACACCGCGTCGCAGCCCGACTTCACCTGCTGCAGCTGCGCGGACAGATCGGTCTCGGCGGCACCGAACTGCAAGATCTTGCCGAGCTTGAAGTCGAGGTGCTTCGACGCGAACTCCACGCCGTTCTGCCCGGCCTGGCCGTACAGGTCGTCGGAGCGGATCATGCAGACGGTCTTGCCCTTCCCGCCGCCTTCGTTCACGTAGTAGTCGAGGCCGTTGATCGCCTCGATCTGGTAGGGACCCGCGACGGGCAGCAGGTTGGCGTTGCGCACCCACTCGGCGTCGAGGGTCGCCGGCGAGGCGATCATGTTGTCCTGACGCATGACGGGCAGCACCGCGTTCGTGACGTCGGTGCCGAGGAGCTGGGCCAGCATGACGACCTTGTCGCGCAGGTCGGAGTAGTTCTGCTGCGCGATGTTCGAGTTGTACTGGCTGTCGCGGACCTCGACGTTGACCTTGTACTTGCCGGCGATCCCGCCCTTGGCGTTGAGCGCGTCGAAGTAGACCCGGTTCCCGTCGGTGAGGGCCACGCCGATGATCTGGGCCAGACCGGTCTGCGGCGAGATCACGCCCACGTTGATGGTCTTGCCGTCGAAGCCCGTCGTCGTGGCGGGCGCGCCGCCGGCCGAGGCCTTGCTGCTGCTCGAGTTGTTGGTGCTGCCGCCCCGGCACGATGCCAGTGCGAGCGCCAGCACGGCCACCACGGCGAGGACCGCGGTCCTCGGACGCGCTGCCGTCCTTCTCATCCGACACCCCCCAGTGCGCAACGGCCCAGAACCTACCCCGCAGTAGCTCCGTTCTACCGGCATCCTCAACCGGCCGAGGGGCCTCGGGCCGGACGCGTCGAGCAGCCCGCTCCGCTGTTGGCAGGGCGCCGCTTGCCAACAGTCCCGCTCGCTGCGCTCCGACTCCGGGGCGGCGCAAATCAGAACGGCCAGTTGCGGACCCAGGCCCGGGCCCGTTCGATGAGCGCCACCATGCCGCGCGACTCGAACAGCAAGAAGACGATGATGAGCAACCCGAAGATGATCTGGTTGAGGGCGAAGACCGACAGGTGACCGTTCCCGGTGCTGGTGCTGGACACGAACGGGATGTGGTGCGACTGGCTGAAGTTCTGGATGACCTGGGGGAGCCCCACGACGACGATCGCCCCGATGACCGCGCCGCGGATCGTGCCGATGCCGCCGATAATGATCATGGCGACGTACGTGATCGACAGCACCAGCCCGGGCGCGCCACCGAAGTCGGTCGGGTTGACGAACTGCTGCACCACGCCGAAGAGCCCGCCCGCGACCGCGGCCATCGCGCTCGACACCGCGAACGCGCCGATCTTGTAGCGGGTGAGGCTCACGCCGACGACCTCCGCCGCGACGTCCTGGTCGCGCACGGCCTGCATCGCGCGGCCCGGGCGGGTGCGCACGATGTTGCTCGCGATCAGCGCGACGATCCCCGCCACCGCCCAGCACAGCCAGAACATGCCCTGGCGGCGTGTGTAGATCTGACCGAACGCGTGCAGGTGCGCGAAGTCGATCGAGCCGATCGACACCGGCGCGTCGGTGGCCGTCCCGGCATGGCCGCCCGTCACCGAGTCCCAGTTGGTGAAGATGTACTCGCCGACGTACAGCAGCCCGATGGTGACGATCGCGAGGTAGTCGCCGCGCAGACGGAGTGCGAACGGGCCGATCGCGGCGCCGACGATCGCGCCGATCACCGCCGCGAGCGGGAGCCACACCAGCAGCGGCAGCCCCTGCTGCACGCCGAACCAGCCCGCCACGTACGCGCCGCACCCGATGAAGAACGCGTGCCCGAGCGAGATCTGCCCGGTGTAGCCCGTGAGCAGGTTGAGGCCGATCGCGCCGACGGCCGCGAGCCCGCACCGCGCGAGCACGTCGAGCCAGAAGTCGGTGAGCAGGTTCGGCAGCATCACCCACACGACGACGAGCGCGACGATCCAGAGGAACTGGGTGCGGCCGCCGAACAGGCGCAGGGTCTGCTCGGGCCGGCGCGGCATCGTGCGCGGCGGACGGGCCGAGCGCGTGCGTCGGGTCGGGACCAGCGCGGCCATCACGCCCTCCGCACACGGGTCTGACCGAACAGCCCGTACGGTCGGACCATGAGGATGATGACCATCACGATGTAGGGCACGACGAGGTTGAACCCGGTCCCGAGCCACGACGCGTACTGCGGCTGGTACGTCGCGGTGAGCGACTGGGTGACCCCGATCACCAGACCGCCGACGACCGCACCGCCGGGCGAGTCGAGCCCGCCCAGGATGATCGCGGGGAAGGCGAGGAACGCGACGAGCTCGATGTCGGGCCGGACACCTGCCCCACCTCCTGCGAGCGTCACGCCGGCCAGCGCGGCGACGAGTCCCGCGATGCCCCACGACACCGCGACCACACGACGGACGCTGATGCCCTGCGCGAGCGAGGCCTCGAGATCGACCGCGGTCGCGCGCATCGCGACGCCCATCTTCGAGTAGCGGAAGAAGAGGAAGAAGACGATCAGGACCGCGGCGACGAGCCCGATGGTCCAGAGGTCGGCGACGCGGATCGTGATCTTGCCCGCGTCGACGGAGTGGACGCCCCACGGGTCGCCGAGCGGCAGGGGATTCGCGCCCCAAACCGTCGGGACGACCTGCTCGATGACCGTCAGCACGCCGATCGTGATCATGATGAGGACGAACGGCGGTTGGCCGATCAAGCGGCGCAGCACCGTGGCCTCGACGATGACGCCGACGACCGCGCCGGCGAGCATCGCCAGCACGAGCGCGGGATAGAAGGCGATGCCGAGCGTGACGTGGAAGTCGTACGCGAAGTACGCGCCGAGCACCACGAAGCCGCCCTGCGCGAAGTTGATGACGCCCGTCGCCCGGTAGATGATCACGAACCCCAGCGCGACCAACGCGTACTGGGCGCCGATGGCGATGCCCTGCACGCACGCTTCGAGAAACTGCGTCATGAGTGCCCCCCGGCGCTCGGTGCGGCACGGTCGTACATCTCGCCCACGAGCTCGCGGTAGTGGTCGAGGACGGCCTCGCGCCGCACCCGGTGGGTCGAGGTGAGCTGACCCGAGGCCTGGTCCAGCGGCGCGGGGAGCAGCCGGAAGTCGCGCACCTGCTCGGTCGGCGCGAGGTCGCGGTTCACCTCGTCGAGACAGCCCTCGTACAGCTCGCGGATCTCGGCATGTGCATCGAGGTCGCGGCGCGACGAGTACGGGACGGCGTGGGTCGCCGCCCACGACGCGAGCGCGTCCTCCGCGGGATCGATGAGCGCGGTCAGGTACGGACGCGCGTCGCCCACGATCACCACCTCGTGCACGTAAGGCGACAGCTTCAGCCGGTCCTCGAGGAAGCGCGGCGCGACCGCGGCACCGGTCGCGGTGACGATGAGGTCCTTCGTGCGGCCCGTGATCGTGAGCCGGCCGTCGCCGTCGAGCGTGCCCGTGTCGCCGGTGTGGAACCAGCCGTCGGGACCGAGCACCGACGCGGTGCGCTCGGGGTCGGCCGCGTAGCCCAGGAACACGTTGGGGCCGCGCACGAGGATCTCGTCGTCCGGGCCGATCCGCAGCTCCACACCGGGCAGCGCCGTCCCGGCGCCCGCGCGCGCCGCCGACCGCCCGCTCGGGCACGTGGCGAAGCCGGTCGTCTCGACGGTGCCGTACGACTCGCGCACGGGCATGCCGAGCGAGGCGAGAAACTCGACGACCGGCGCGGCGATGGGTGCGCCGATCGACATCGCCACACGTGTGCGCTGGAGCCCGAACTTCTTCCACAGCGGCCGGTACACGAGCCGCCAACCGAGCCGGCTCACCCGTTTCCCCCGGGCGGCCCGGGCGGCACCTCGGCGTTGCCAGGTGCGGAACGCCCGCCGCTTGATCCAGTCGGCGTGCGCCATCCGTCCCTCGATCGTCTCCCGGATGCTCTCCCACGTGCGCGGCACGGTCACGAAGACGGTGGGCTGCGCCTCGCGTGCGTCCTCGGTGAGCGTCGCGGGACCATTGCCGAAGTCGACGACGTAGCCCGTGTGGAGCGCGGCGGCGCCCGAGACGACCCGCTCGACGACGAACGCCAGCGGCAGCGCGGAGACGGTCTCGTCCGTCGCGCGGAGTGCGAGCGCGTCGGCGAGGGCCCGGCCGGTCTGCACGAGGTTGCGATGCGAGAGCACGACCGCGCGCGGCGGGTCGCTGCCGGCCGAGAACACGATCGTCGCGGGGTTGTGGCCCGACACCGACGTGATGGCGTCGCGCCAGCCCGGAACCGGATCGCCGCTCGTGTCGCCGAGCGCGCACAGCTCGCCGAAGCTCATCTCGGTGCTCCCGTCGAGCGACGGGATCCCTGCGGTGTCGATCACGACCGTCGTCCGCAGCGACGGCACGCGTGACCGGACCGCACGCACGAGCTCGAGCTGTGAAGCATCCTCGACGAGCACTGCCACCGCGCTGACGTGATCGAGCAGCCGTCCGACCTCGGCCGCGGGACTCGCCGGGTGCAGCCCGGCGGTGATCGCACCGACGCCCTGGGCGCCGATGTCGGCGGCGAGCCACTCGGGACGGTTGCCGCTGAGGAGCGCGACCGTCTGTCCGGACTGCACGCCGAGCGCGCGCCAACCGAGACCGGCCGCCGCGGTCTGTCGTTCGGCGCGCGCCCACGTGACGTCGTGCCAGTACCCGAGGCGCTTGATCCGCCACGCGACCCGATCCGGTGTCGCGGCCGCGTGGCGCGACAGCAGGTTGGGCAGCCCGGGCGCGTCACCGGCGGTCGTCGTCACCGACGGGCGCATCGTCTCGGTCATCCGGGCTGCCCCAGGTACGCGTCGATCACCCGCGGGTCGGACTGCACGTCATCGGGCGGTCCGAGCGCGATGACCTCGCCGAAGTCGAGCACGAGCACGCGGTCCGCGATGTCCATGACGAGGTGCATGTCGTGCTCGACGATGACGGTCGCGACACCGAGCTCCTGCGGTACTGCGACCACGTGGCGCGCCATGTCCTCGGTCTCGTCGAGGTTCATGCCCGCGACCGGCTCGTCGAGGAGCAGCAGCTTCGGCTCCATCGCGAGCGCTCGCCCGAGCTCGATGCGCTTCTGGATGCCGTAGGGCAGCAGTCCGACGGGACGGTTGCGGTACGCGCCCAGGTCGAGCACCTCGACGAGCTCCTCGCACCGCCTGCGATGGGTCAGCTCCTCGCGACGCGCCCGCCCGTACCACACCGCGCCCGCGAAGAAGCCGGTCCGCATGAGGTGGTGGCGACCGAGCATCAGGTTGTCGATCACGTCCAGGTTCGTGAACAGCCCGATGTTCTGGAACGTGCGCGCGACGCCGAGATGGGCGATCGCGGGCGGCCGCTTCCCGACGAGCTCGACCGACTCGAGGCGGATCGACCCTTCCTGTGGACGGTACGTGCCGCTCAGGCAGTTGAAGATCGACGTCTTGCCCGCGCCGTTCGGCCCGATGATCGCGAACAGCTCCCGGGGCGCGACCGAGAATGTGACGTTCGAGAGCGCGGTGACACCGCCGAAGCGCAGCGTGACGTCCCGGACGTCGAGCAGGGGCTCGCTCCTGGTGGCGCTCACGCGCTCCACCGCCCGCGGCGGGGCTTGAGGTCGCGGAACGATCGCCGGCCGCCTTCACCGACGCCGAGGTAGAACTCGCGGACCTCCTCGTCGGCCAGCAGCTCGCTCGCGTCGCCGTGCTTCGCGACCCTGCCGTTCTGGAGCACGTACCCGTGGTGCGCGATCGACAGCGCCATCGTGGCGTTCTGCTCGACGAGCAGCACGCTGGTGCCGGCGCGGTTGATCTCGGCGATGATGTCGCGGATCTGCTGGACGACGAGTGGCGCGAGCCCGAGCGACGGCTCGTCCAGGAGCAGCAGCCGCGGCCCCGCCATGAGAGCCCGACCGATGGCGAGCATCTGCTGCTCGCCTCCGGAGAGGTAGCCCGCGGTCGCGGTGCGACGCTGCGCGAGCACAGGGAACATCGTCATCACCGAGTCGTACGTCTCGCGTACCTGCGCACGGTCACGACGCGTGAACGCGCCCGCGCGCAGGTTCTCGTCGACGGAGAGCTCCGCGAAGATCCGCCGGCCCTCCAGCACCTGGGCCATGCCGCGGCGGACGATGTCGGGAGCCGACATGCGCTCCACGCGCTCGCCCCCGAACTCGATGGTGCCCGTGACGATGTGGCCGCGGTGCATCGGCAGGAGGCCCGAGATGGCTCGCAGCAGCGTGGTCTTGCCCGCGCCGTTCGCGCCGAGCAGCGCGACGACGCTGCCCGACGGCACCGTCAGGCTGACCCGGCGGACGACGACGATGCCCGCGCCGTACACGACCTCCAGGTTCCTGACGGCCAGGATCGCTTGTTGCCCCCCGGCGTCCCCCACGAGGGCCAGTATGCCCAACCCCCGGCGCGAAATCGCCCGCGAGTCCGGCGAGAGCGGCTGCCAGCGCGCGGCGCGACCTTCACGGAACGCCGCGAACGCCTCCGAGCGCTCACCGGTGGCGGTGCACATCACCTGGGTGCGGTTCTCCATGTCGAGCGCGTGGCGAAGGCCGGGCGCGCCGACCGTCTGCCACATCGTCCTTCGTCATCGACACGGCCAGAGGCGCGTTGGCGGCGATTGAGGCGAGCGGTGGTGAGCGCCCGTGCGACGACCTTGCCGTCGGGGACGACGTCGAGGACAAGTCCCATCGCGTGGGCCTCGTCCGCGTCGAACACGCGGCCGGTGAGCATCAGCTCCGCGGCGCGCGACGCGCCGACGAGGCGGGGGAGGAAGTAGCTCGTACCCATGTCGCACGCCGACACGCCGCGAGCGATGAACACCGCGCCGTACCGGCCCGCAGTCGAGCTGAAGCGGATGTCACACGCGAGCGCGAACGCGAAGCCACCGCCGACCGCGGGTCCGTTGACAGCAGGATGACCGGTTGCCGGAGCCGGTGCACCTTCTCGAACAGCGACGCCATGAGCTCCTGCATGACGAACGTGCGCGCCGTCGGCGTCCGCCGCGATGACGTCGAACTCGCGGTGCAACGCCGCGAGCAACGGCGCGCTCAGCGCGTTGCGCCGTTCGGGCCGGTTCAACGTGAGGCAGACGGTGCCGTCGTCCAGGTCCTCGCGGATGACGGGGACACGTCCGGCATGTCGCGCCCGTCAGCTCTCGTCGTCCAGCCCGGCGCAGAGCTGCTGCGTCGTCTCGATCCACTCCTCGACGATCTCGTAGACGACGTCCTTCGCGGGTCGCACCCGGTCGACGCGTCCGATGATCTGACCGACGGGGGATCCCGACAGCTCCCGTGACTGCACGCGCATGAACCGGTGCGCGGCCGGCGCGTACAGCAGACCCTGGAGCGGCATCGGCAACGGCGCGGGCGCGTCGTCGCGCTCCCACGCCTCGGTCCACGCGGTGCGCAGCTGCCGCGCGGGCTTGCCCGTCATCGAGCGCGAGCGCACCGTGTCGGTGAAGCCGGCCTCCAGCAAGTTCTCGATGACCCACGGCTGGGTCGACGACTCGCTGACCGTGAGCCAGATCGACCCGGTCCACGCGCCCTGCGCGCCGAGCGCCATCGCGGCCGCCATCTGACGTCCGCGACCGATCCCGCCCGCGGCGAGCACGGGCACGTCGGGTCCGACGGTGTCGACGATCTCCGGGACGAGCACCATGGTCGAGATCTCACCGGTGTGACCGCCCGCTTCGGTGCCCTGGGCGATGATCACGTCGACGCCGCGCTCGAGGTTGCGCTGCGCGTGCCGAGGGCTGCCCGACAGCGCGCCGACGAGCACACCCTTCGCGTGCGCGGCCTCGACCGCGTAGGCCGGCGGCGGGCCCAGCGCGTTCACCAGCATCGACACCGGGTGGCGCAGCGTCGCCTCGACCTGACCCGGACCCTCGGCCTCCACACCGAGACCGGCCGCCTTGACCACGCCTTCCGAGCCCTCGGGCAGTGGCGGCACGCCGTGGTCGGCGAGGATCTTCTCGACGAACTCCTTGTGCTCCACGGGCACCATCGACTGGAGCCCCTCGAGCGAGAACTGCTCACCCTTGCCGACGAACTTCTCCGGCATCGCGAAGTCGACGCCGTAGGGCTTGCCGTCGATGTTGTCGTCGATCCAGTTGAGCTCGATCTCGAGCTGATCGGGGCTGAACGCGAGCGCGCCGAGCACGCCGTAGCCGCCGGCCTTGCTCACCGCCGCGACCACGTCGCGGCAGTGCGAGAACGCGAACAGCGGGAACTCGATGCCGAGTCGTTCACAGATCGGCGTGCGCATGGGTGCTCCTGTGGGACGCGGTGGACGGCGTCGATGTTCCAGCAGCGCTGCGTGGTGCGGCAAGACGGGCCGATTGCCAGAGGCGATTGACCGCGCTCCCAGGGCGCGCCCAGGCCGGCCGTGGAGGGTGAGCGGGTCCCGTACGCGGGACGTCTCATCCCGAGAGAAGGAGCGCGCATGAAACCCACCACCCATCGGGCCCGGGCGTGGCTGCTCACGGCCGCGGCGGCCGCCGGCATCGCCGTGGGTGCCGCCGGCATCGCCGGCGCGGCCACGAGCGGCTCGTCGGGCTCGAACGGCTCGTCGTCGACCAGCTCGTCGAGCGGCTACCCGGCGGCCGCGCCGAACCAGGGTCAGGACCCGGCGACGATGACCCACGGACCGAACGAGACGCTGCTCACGGGCACGACCGCCGACAAGGTGAAGGCCGCCGCGCTCGCGGCGGTGCCGAACGCGACCGTCATCCGGGTCGAGACCGACTCCGCCGGCTCGCCCTACGAGGCGCACCTGCGCAAGGCCGACGGCACCGAGGTGACGGTGAAGGTCGACGCGTCGTTCAAGGTGACCGGTACCGAGTCCGGGTTCGGCGCCGGGCCCCAGGGTTCCGGTGGTCAGGGCTCGGGCGGACCGGGCCAAGGCGCGCCGGGCCAGCCGCCGGCTCAGAGCGGGACCGCCCCGTCCGGCTCCACGTCGGGCACCTCGGCCTGACCCGCACGCCCCGAACCCCGAGTTGGGACACGATCCGGTGCTCTGGCACCGGATCGTGTCCCAACCGAGCGAATCGATCGACGCGTCGCGCGCTCCCGATCGACCGGCGCGGCGCCGATCGTGCAGGATGGGCGCCGCTCGGCGCGACGGCGCGCCGGCCCTCGCCGTCCGGAGGGAGCCGTGATGACCAGCCAGCAGGTGCCGCTCGTCGACTACCTCGTGCTCGGCGACGACCCGCACCTCGTCGCCACCGAGTGCACCGCGTGCGGGGCGCGCTTCTTCGACCGGCGCAACGCGTGCGCGAGCTGCAGCGGCACCGAGTTCACGAAGGTCACCGTGCCCACGACGGGTGAGGTGCGCGCGTTCACGATCGTCTCGTTCGCCGCCCCCGGCATCCCGGTGCCGTTCGTCGCCGCCGTGGTCGACTGCGGGGGCACGAGCGTGCGGGGCAACGTCGTCAACGTGCCCGCCGACCCCGACCACGTGCAGTTGGGCATGAAGGTGAAGCTGACGACGTTTCCCATCGGGACCGACAGCGCCGGCACCGAGGCCGTCGGCTTCGGCTTCGAGCCCATCCAGTAGAGACCGCAGAGAAGAACAGGAGCCTCGCGATGGCGGCTGACGACGTCTGGATCCTCGGGATCCACATGACGAAGTTCGGCAAGTACCCGGAGAGGGACACCGTGGATCTCGCGGCCGAGGCGGCCCTGGCCGCGCTGAGCGACGGCGGCGTCACCATGAAGGACATGGGCATCCTCGCCGCGGGCAACCTCATGGCCGCGTCCGCGCCGACCGGCCAGATGCTGCAGAAGCAGATCGGCCAGACCGGCATCCCGGTCTACAACGTGTCGAACGCGTGCGCGACGGGCGCGACCGCCCTGCGCGTCGCCGCGATGGCGGTGAAGGCGGGCGAGTGCGACATGGGTCTCGCGGTCGGCGTCGAGAAGCTCGCGGGCGCGGGCCTGCTCGCGGGCGGCGCGCGCAAGAGCGACGCCGACACGTGGACACCGTCCGGCCGGTATGGCGCGGTCGCCGGCGTCGACGGTCGCATCGGCACCGAGACGATGCCGGGGGTGTTCGCGCAGGTCGGCATGGAGTACGGCCACAAGTACGGCGGCACGAGCTTCGAGCTGTTCGCGCGCATCTCCGAGAAGAACCACGCGCACTCGACGCTCAACCCGCGTGCCGCGTACCAGAAGCGGTTCACGGTCGAGGAGATCATGAACGACGTCATGATCGCCTACCCGAACACGCGCCCGATGTGCTCGGCCAACTGCGACGGCGCGGCCGCGGCCGTCGTCGTGAGCGGATCGAAGCTGAAGACGCTGTCGCCCGACCAGCGCCGCCGCGCGGTCAAGGTGTCGGCGTCGGTGCTGACGTCGGACCCGTGGCAGGAGTCGTGCCAGATCCTTCCCGACGTGAACACGCTTACGCGCAACGCGGCCACGCAGGCGTACGCGCAGGCGGGCGTGTCGCCAGAGGACCTCGACCTGGTCGAGCTGCACGACTGCTTCGCGACCGCGGAGCTCGTGCACTACGACAACCTCATGCTGTGCCCGGAGGGCGGCGCGGTCGACTTCTTCGAGTCGGGCGCGTCCTGGCGTGACGGCAAGACGCCGGTGAACGTGTCGGGCGGCCTCGAGTCGAAGGGTCACCCGATCGCCGCCACCGGCATCGCCAACATCTGGGAGGTGGCCACCCACCTCCGTGGCGAGGCCGGCGATCGCCAGATCGAGGGCGCCAAGGTCGGCCTGGCCCACGTCATCGGGCTCGGCTCGGCGTGCGGCGTGCACATCCTCGAGAAGTCGGCCGCCTGACGCCGACCGGCTGACGGAGCCGCCCCGCACCCGCCGGGCTAC
>DATBEZ010000037.1:0-20335 GCA_036558745.1 Acidimicrobiia bacterium | reverse complement strand
CTACGACCGTGAGACGCCGCTCGACGAGACGTGCAGGATCATGGACGACCTCGTGCGCCAGGGGAAGGTCCTCTACTGGGGTGTGTCGGAGTGGTCGGCCGACCAGATCGCGCGCGCCGTCGACCTCTGCCGCGCCGAGGGGTGGGCCGTGCCCGTGAGCAACCAGCCCCAGTACAGCGCGCTGTGGCGCGTCATCGAGCCCGACGTGCTCCCGACGTGTGCGGACGTCGGGATGGGCAACGTCGTGTGGTCCCCGCTGGCGGGCGGCATTCTCACGGGGAAGTACCGCTCGACCGACGAGATCCCCACGGGCAGCCGCGGCTCGGGCAGTGACGCGATGTTCGTCCGCCGGTGGATGGACCAGGGTCTCCTCGACGCGGTGCAGGACCTGCGCGGCATCGCGGGCGAGGCCGGCTGCACGCTCGCGCAGCTCGCCGTCGCGTGGTGTCTGCGCGAGCCCATGGTGTCGAGCGTCATCGTCGGCGCGACGCGCGTCGAGCAGGTCGACGAGAACGCCGCCGGCGCCGACGTCGAGATCGACGACGAACTGCTCGCGGGCGTCGACGAGATCCTCGCGCCGTACGCAATCACCGGTCAGGACGACGCAGGCTGAGCCGCCGCAACGGCACGCGCGGTTCAGCGCGGCTGGAACAGCAGCTCGGCGCCGAGGGGTCGGAACCCGGCCGCGAGCAGTGCGCGCATCGACGCCGCGTTGGCGGGCGCGACCTGTGCGAACACCGGCTCACCCTCGGGGACGAGCGTGCGCGCGGTCGTGACGAGCGCGCGGCCGAGACCATGGCCGCGCCAGTCGGGATCGACCTCGAACGCGACCTCCAACCGGCCCGCGAGACCGCGGCCGACGACGAGGACCGCGCGCCGGTCGCGGTCGGTCCAGACCTTCACCTCGCTGCGGTATCGCGACGCTCTGCGCACCCGCGGGTGGTCGAAGTCGGGCGGCGCCGGCGACAACGCCGCCGCCGGTGAGCGGCGTTCGCCCGGTGCGACCAGCACCACGTCGAAGCTGCCCGACCGGCCGTCGACGCGCTCGCCGAACCATTCGAAGAAGTCGGGCGCGGTCCACGACGCAAAGTCGCCGGGGGCGACGCGCGCGTGGATCTCGTCGGGTTCGACGTCGGCGGCGACCACGAGGTGGGCGGTGAACATGACCAACGCGCCGCGGGCGCCTTCCGGCGTGCCGCGGACGACGTCGATCGAGCCGTCGGGTTCCGGGACGCGACCCCGCGCCGCGTCGCGCATCACGACCGCGAGCTGCTGCTCCACGTCACACCCCGAGCAGCTCGTCGGCGGCGCGGTACGGGTCGATCTCGCGACGGCTCACGCGCGCGACGAGCTCGTCGAAGCGCGCGCCGTTGGCCCGCTCGGCGGCGTGCTGCTCGAGCCGCGCCCGGACGATGGCCCGGAGCTCGTCGCGCAGACGGGCCTCGCGCCGCGTCTGGAGGCGACTGCTCTGCTCGAGGAACGCGCGGTGCTCCCGGACCGCGTCGAAGAGCTCGTCGACGCCCCGGTTGCTGGTCGCCACCGTCTCGACAACGGGCGGACGCCAGCCGAGCTCACCCGAGAAGTCGAGCATCGCGTCGAGGTCGCGCACGGTCTCGGCCGCGCCGTCACGATCCGCCTTGTTGACGACGAAGAGGTCCGCGATCTCCATGAGCCCGGCCTTGTTCGCCTGCACGGCGTCGCCCCAACGCGGGTTCACGACCACGATCGTGGTGTCCGCCGCGCCCGCGATGTCGACCTCGACCTGGCCGACACCGACCGTCTCGACGAGCACCCACGGCTTGCCCGCCGCGTCGAGGACACGAATCGCCTGTGGGGTCGCGAGCGACAGGCCGCCGAGGTGTCCGCGCGTCGCCATCGAGCGGATGTACACGCCGGTGTCGGTCGCGTGGTCCTGCATGCGGACGCGGTCCCCGAGGATCGCGCCGCCGCTGAACGGGCTCGTCGGGTCGATCGCGAGCACGCCCACCTCGTCGCCCTCGCGCCGGATGCGGGCGATGAGCTTGTCGGTGAGCGTCGACTTCCCCGAGCCGGGCGCGCCCGTGATGCCGATCGTGTACGCGCGCCCCGTGTGCGAGAAGAGATGCGCGACCGCGTCGTCGCCCGCGGGGCCACCCTGCTCGACGAGTGAGATGAGCCGTGCGATCGCGCCGCGGTCGGCGCGCAGGGCGCGTTCGGCAAGCTCGACGGGATCACGCTGCATGCGACCGGCCGCCCTAGGAGCCGAGGCTGAACATGCTCTCGAGATCGTGACGCGAGTACGCGCGGAACGCGACGAGGGTCTCGGTCCGGACGATCCCTGGAACCTTGGCGATGGAACCGGTGACGACGTCGGCGAGCTCGTCGTGGGCCCGGACGCGGACGATCGCCACGAGGTCGAACTCGCCCGTCACCGAGTACACCTCGGTGACGTCCGCGAGGTCCGCGAGCGACTGAGCCGTCTCGGGGATGCTCGCCGGCTCGACCTCCATGAGCACGATCGCGGTGATCACGATCCGGTCCCGCCTCCTTCCGGTCTCACGCGACGTCGGCGCCGAGTGCCCGCAGCTTGCCCGCGAGGTCCGCGTAGCCGCGGTCGACATGATGACGGTCGAGCACCACGGTCTCACCCTCGGCCGCGAGCGCGGCGATGACGAGCGCGGCGCCCGCGCGAACGTCGGACGCGCGCACGGGAGCACCCGACAGGCGGGGCACACCGCGCACGACCGCGTGGCGGCCCTCGGTACGGATGTCGGCGCCCATGCGGTTGAGCTCGTCGACGAAGCCGAAGCGCGCGTCGAAGACGTTCTCGGTCACGATCGCGGTCCCGTCCGCCACCGACATCAGCGCGACGGACATGGGCATGAAGTCGGTGGCGAAGCCCGGGTACGGCAGCGTGGCGATGTCGACCGCGTCGAGGCGGGTCGCGGCGCGCGCCCAGATGCCGTCGGGCGTCGGCGAGACGCGCATCCCCATCTCGCCGAGTTTGCGCACCACCATCTCGAGGTTGTCGAGCTGGACGCCCTGCAACTCGATCTCGCCGCCCGCGACGCCGCACGCCATCAGCAGCGTGCCCGCCTCGATGCGGTCGCCCATCAGCTCGGTGTCGACCGCGAGCAGCTCCTCGACGCCCTCGACCTCGATGGTGGACGTACCCGCGCCGATGACCTGCGCGCCCATCCGGTTGAGGAACGCGGCAAGGTCGGTGATCTCCGGCTCCCGCGCCGCGTTCTCGATGACGGTCTGGCCCTTCGCCAGCACGGCCGCGGTGAGCAGGTTCTCGGTCGCGCCGACGCTCGGGAAGTCGAGCACGATGCGCGCGCCACACAGACGGTCGCAGCGCGCCTCGATGAACCCGTGCACGACCTCGAGCTCGGCGCCCATGGCTTCGAGCCCGCGGAAGTGCATGTCGAGCTTGCGGCTGCCGATGTTGTCGCCCCCCGGCATCGCGACCTTCGCGAGCCCGCAGCGCGCGAGCAACGGCCCGAGCACGTTCACCGACGCGCGCATCCGCGTGACGAGCTCGTAGGGCGCCTCCCCCTCCAGCGGCCCGCTCGCGTCGACCGTGAGCTCCTCGGGCCCGGTCCGTTCGACGGTGGCACCGAGCGATCGCAGCACCGCGACCATCACGTCGAGATCGGCCACCGGCGGGATGTTGCGGATCACGGTGACGCCGGGCGCCAGCAGCGCGGCGGCCATCTGCTTGCATCCGGAGTTCTTGGTCGCGCCCGACACCTGGACGACGCCGGACAGCGGCGGACCCGGGCGCACGACGAAGCGGCTCACGGGCGCCGATGGTAGGCAAGCCGGGTGCTCCAGGCGCGGCTCGGGCGATGGGAGCGGCGAGCTTGCGAGCGCGACCAGGCGGTTCGGGCTACTTCGCCTGGTACCGCGGCGGGCGGCTCTCCACGAACGCGGTGATCGCCTCCCGCATGTCCTCGGACCGCAGGCAGACGGCCTGGTGCTCCGCCTCGACGACGAGCCCCTCGCGCACGGTGAGGTGCGACGCCGCGTCGACCGCCCGCTTGGCACCCCGCACCGCGAGCGGCGGCTGCGCACCGATGAGCGACGCGAGCTCACCCGCGACGCGCTCGAGGTCGGCGTCGGCGACGACGCGCTCGGCGATCCCGAGCCGGGCCGCCTCGGCCGCGTCGATCTGCTCCCCCGTGAAGATGAGCTCCTTCGCTTTCCCGGGACCGACGAGACGCGGCAGCCGCTGGGTGCCACCGAGGTCCGGCATGATCCCGTACCTCAACTCGAGGAGGCCGAGCTTCGTCCCCTCGGCCACCACGCGCAGGTCGCACGCCAGCGCGAGCTGGAGCCCCGCGCCGAGCGCGTAGCCCCGCACCGCCGCGATCGTCGCGAACGGCGCCTCCTCGAGCCACGTGTACGCGTCCTGCGTCCGCAGCACCGCGGCGACGGTCGGGTCCTCGTGACGCGTGGGCGCGTCGTCGCGGAGCTCGCTGTCGGCCTGGCCGCTCGTGAACACGGACGTGTCGATCCCGCTCGAGAACGCGCGCCCGTCGCCGATCACGACGAGCGCGCGCAGATCGGGATCGGCGACGAGCTCGTTGCCCAGCTCGGCCATCTCACGCCACATCTCGATCGTGAACGAGTTGAGCTTCTCGGGCCGGGCGAGGTGCAGCCACGCGACCGGGCCCTCACGTTCGAGTCGGAGGGTCTTCACGACCCGCGACGCTACTGCTGCTCGGACGCGAGCGTTGCCCCGGTGGGCGGCAGCAAGAGGGTCAACGGCACCGGCCCGCTGATGCCCTGGATCGGCCGCGGCGCCACGTCCGCGGCGCCGCACCCGTCGGGCGCGAGCGCAGCTGTGTCCTTCGTCGCGAGCAGCTCGCCCGGCGCCGCGACCGCGCACAGCCGTGCCGCGAGGTTCACGGCGCCGCCGATGTAGTCGTCGCCCTCGAACACGATCACGTCACCACCCGAGACGCCGATGCGCACTGCGAGCGGCGAATCGCTCGCCTCGACCCGTGCCGCGAGGTCGACGACCGCGGCGACGAGCGCCTCACCGTCGACGCCGACGAGCATCGCCCCGTCGCCCAGCCACTTCGCCACCCTCACGCCGTGCGTCGAGGCGACATCGCGGACGCAGGCCCGGAACCCCGCGAGGACCTGGCTCGCCTGGTCGTCGCCCTCACGCTCCGTGAACGCGGTGAAACCGCTCAGGTCGACGAACGCGAAGGTACGCCGGACTCGCACGCCACAAGTCTGCCTTGCGCGAACCCCCCACCCGGCACGCATTCACGTCCCGGCCACTGCATGGCTCCCTCCGTTCCGCTCGGGCGGCTGCGCCCAGCGGAGCTCCACTCCGTCCGCACCCGCATGGCTCCCTCCGTTCCGCTCGGGCGGCTGCGCCCAGCGGAGCTCCACTCCGTCCGCACCATGCGGCGTCATGCGTCCGGGAGGCCCATGGCCCACGCCACGGCCACGCGGGCCACGTCGTCGAGCACGGCCCCGGGGGTCAGGCCGCTCGCCTTCAGCGGACGGAAGCCGTGGTCGCACGACTCGAGCCAGTGGTGGACCACGGGACCCGGGATCGTCCGCGTCGCGGCCGTCAGCGCGTCGACGGACGCGAGCGTGTCGCGGGTTCCGCTCACGAACAGGCAGGGGACGTCGAGGCGCGGGAAGTGCTCGACGCGCTGGCGCTCGGGCTTGCCGGCCGGGTGGAGCGGATACCCGAGGAGGAGCAGCCCGAGCGCGGCGAGCGGCTCCTGCTCCGCGCCGACGGCGAGCGAGCAGTAACGGCCGCCCATCGAGCGACCGCCGAGGGCGAGGCGCGCCGGCGGGAGCTTCGTCCGCCGGGCCAGCTCCGCCGCGGCCTCGCGCACAGAGGCGTCGAGCACGGGCGCGCGGTCGGGCGCGCGCTTCCCCGCAGTCCGGTAGGGGAAGTCGAAGCGCAGGGTGGGGACCCCTGCAGCCGCGAGCGCGTCTGCCACGCACACGAGCGCGGGCGCGTGCATGTCGGCACCGGCGCCGTGCGCGAGCAGCACGGCCCGGTCCGCGCCGCGCTTCGGACCGGTGAAGGCGTACACGAGCTCACTCACAGGGCGGCCCTCCGGTCGCCGCGGCTCACCGCCGCAGCACCCACTCGGTCAGGAACCGCTCGACCCGCTCGAGCTCGTCCTGCACCGTCTCGGGACGCGACCAGCCGTGTCCCTCGCCCTCGTAGACGTGGTACTCGACCGGCGCGCCGTGCGCACGCATGGCGTCGACCAGCGCGTCGGCCTGTGGCTTGGGAACCGCAGGGTCGGCGTCCCCCTGGAGCACGAGCACGGGAACCGAGGCGCGCGCGGCGTGCGTGATCGGCGAGCGGTCGCGATACCGGCCGGCGTGCTCGGGCAGCGCGCCGACGATGCGGTCGAGATAGCGCGACTCGAATCGGTGCGTCTTCGACGCGAGTTCGAACAGGTCGGTCACGCCGTAGAGGCTGACGCCCGCGCGCAGGAGCTCGCCGTGGAGCGTGCACAGCTGCAGCACGGTGAAGCCGCCCGCGCTCCCGCCCATCGCCGCGACCCGGCCCGGATCGCACCATCGCTTCACGCGCGCGTGCTCGATGCCGGCGACGACGTCGGCGAGATCCGTCTCGCCCCACCCGCCCGACAGCGCCTGCGCGTACGCGCGGCCGTAGCCCGTCGACCCCCGCGCGTTCGGCATCAACACCGACCAGCCGCGCGCGAGGAAGTAGACCGCGCGCGGTAACCAGCCCGCGACCGACTGCCCGTGGGGACCGCCGTGCACCAGGACGAGCATCGGCCCCGGCCGCCCGTCGGCGGCCGCGCCCGCGTGGGGCCGCCAGAGGAGGCCCTGCACCTCGACGTCGCCGTTGCGCCACGTCACCGGTTCGGGCTCGTTCGGCCTCGGTTCGTCGACCCCTGCGACGACGCCCCGGGCCACCGCGCGGCGCGGGCACGCGCCATCGGGATCCAGGACGGTGATGGTCGGCGGCGTGCGCGCACCCGAACGCACGCACACGATGCCGTCCGCGCACCAGTCGAGGCCGTGGTGCCACCCCTTCGAGACCTCGCGCGACCCGCTCGGGCCGTCGACCGGCACGACGACGAGGCGCCCGAAACCGCCCTCGTTGCGGCACAGCACCACCGCGTCACCGCCCGGCGACCACGCGAACGAGCGCTGGCCCGGACCCCACGTCGGCTCCGCGTGCTCGACCGGCTCCTCGAGGAGCGGACGCGCGTCGGTACCGTCCGCGTTCGCGATCCAGACGTTCGTCCACCCGCTCGCGTCGCTCGTGTACGCGATCCGCCTGCCGTCGGGCGAGAACCTCGGCTGTCCGGTCGCGACGTCGACCGCGCCCGCGACGGTCACGGTCCCGCCCGACGCGAGGTCGTGCACCACGACGCGCGAACCGTCCCACGGCATGTTCGGGAAGTCCCACTCGTGCCACGCGACGTGCATCCCGTCGGGTGACCACGCCGGATCGAAGCAGTAGTCCGCGCCACTCGAGAGGCGCACCGGCCAGCGCGATCGGTCCAGGTCGACGACGGCGACGTCACAGCTGTCCGCGCGCTCCACGACGAACGCGATTCGTCGCCCGTCCGGCGACGCCGCGGGCGCGTACGCACGACCGCCGTCGTGGAGCACGACGGGTGGTCCGCCGTTCGCGCCGACCACGAGCAGGCGACCGTCACCCGCCGCGTAGACCAACCGATCGGCGCCGGACCAGCACCACACGCCACCGCCGTAGGAGCCGACCGACGCGACACCGACGTCCGCGGTCACGACGAGCGGAACGCCGCGACCCCGCTCGCCCGCGACGACGAGGTCGGCCCGGGCCGCGAAGGCCTCCACCCAGGCGAGGCGGCGCTCCGCGTCGGGCGTCGTCCCGCCCGGCGACCAGCGCGGCTCGGCCACGACGCGCGAACGGGCGACCATCGCGGCCGTGATGGGGGGCATAGCGATATCTAACTGGGTATTGAACGCTGCCGCGTCGTACCAGGACCGGGCCGAAGGCATGTCACAGCGGCGTCCAGGCCGGTGGCGAGGTCTCACCGCGCCAGTACCGCATCCGCGACGAAAGACCGTGCACGGCTGCGATGGCGTGCCCGAGCTGCCGGTAGTCGACTTCCCTTCGACCGTCGATGAGCTCCCACCCGGTGACCGTCGCGTCGTCCACCCCGATTGGGCCGTCGATCGGACGCAGGGCTGGCACCCCCCGGTCGGCAGGCCAGTTCGCCAAGCGAACCTGGTCCGCGACGTCGGCGTCCGTCGCCGACACCCGAAGCACCGGGCCGCCGGCGCGGAACACGGCGTTCGTCCCGCTGCGCACCAGCCGCGGAGAGCCGCGGCACCCCAGCCGCCTGGCCAGGTTGCCGCCTACGACCGGATGTCGGGCGCGGTGTCGAGTTCGTCACCCAGCCCAGGGTCGCGCCGTACGGTCGCGTCGACGTGTTCCTGGACGTTTGCCGGCAACCATTGGGATCTGATCGCCCCTGACCGGGCCTGACGCCGACGTTCCGGCCCACTGCGCTTGGGGTGGTGGCGGGCCGTGACACCCCGGACGCGCCTCGCGGCGGGTGGTTGGCAACATTTGCCCCGACCCCCGTGGCGTTGGGAGGCTTGGCGGCCATGCCGTCCCCCGAACGTCCGCTCCGCATCGCCTGGCTCGTGTATCGGGGGAACCCGCACTGCGGTGGCCAGGGCGTCTACACCCGCTACGTCGTGCGCGAGCTCACCGAGATGGGTCACCACGTCGAGGTGCTCTCGGGCCCGCCGTACCCCGAGCTCGACGAGCCCGAGCGGCTCATCCGCATCCCGAGCCTCGACCTGTACCGCAAGGACAACCCGTTTCGCGTGCCGTGGCCGCACGAGCTGCGCACGCTGACCGACCTCCAGGAGCTCGGGATCATGTGCACGGCCGGCTTCCCCGAGCCGTACACCTTCAGCGTCCGGGCGCGAAAGCACCTCGCATCACGCCGCGACGAGTTCGACCTCGTGCACGACAACCAGTGCCTCGGCACCGGGTTGCTCGGGATGATGCGCGACGGCTGGCCGCTCGTCGCGACGCTGCACCACCCGATCACCGTCGACCGCGACCTCGACATGGCGCACACGACGAACCCGTGGCGCCGCTTCACGCTGCGACGGTGGTACGGCTTCCTCGAGATGCAGATGCGTGTCGCGCGTCGCATCCCGCGCCTCGTGACCGTGTCGCGCTCGTCACAGCGCGACATCGTCGCCCAGATGGGCGTGCCCGAGGACCGGCTCCACGTCGTGCCCGTCGGCGTCGACCAGCAGATCTTCCGCCCGATGCCGCACGTCGCGCGCGTCCCCGGGCGGCTCATGACGACCGCGAGCGCGGACGTCCCGATGAAGGGCCTCGCACCGCTGCTCGAAGCGCTCGCGAAGGTCCGCGTCGAGCGTGAGGACGCGCACCTCGTCGTGATCGGCCGCCCCAAGGACGGCAGCCGCATCCCCGGTCTGATCGACGGGCTCGGGCTCGGTGGCGCCGTGCAGTGGGTGTCGGGCGTGCCGCAGGAGCGCATCGTGGAGCTGTACGCCGAGGCCGAGGTGGCGGTCGTGCCCTCGCTCTACGAGGGCTTCTCCCTCCCGGCGATCGAGGCCATGGCCTGCGGTGTCCCGCTCGTGGCGACCACCGGCGGCGCGCTCCCCGAGGTCGTGGGGCGCGACGGCGAGACCGCGCTCACGGTCCCGCCCGGCGACCCCTCCGCGCTGGCCGTCGGCATCCTGCGCATGCTCGGCGACGCGGAGCTGCGGGCGCGCATCGGCGCCGCGGGCCGCGCACGCGTGCTCGACAGGTTCACCTGGCGCGTGACCGCACAGGGCACCGTCGACAACTGGCGCGCGCTGCTCGAGGAACGTGCGCGCGCCGGCGTCATCGACATGCCCGCGGCCGCGACCCGGACCCGCTGATGCTGACGGTCGACTTCGACCGGCTCGGGCTCGAGCCGGGGATGCGTCTGCTCGACCTCGGTTGCGGCGGTGGTCGTCACGCGTTCGCGGGATGGCGACACGGCGCGGTGGTGATCGCGCTCGACGCCAGCCGTCCCGAGCTCGAGGACGTGCGCGCGGTGACCGGCGCGATGCTCGAAGCCGGCGAGCTCACCGGCGGCATCCCGGGCGGCGAGGTGCAGGGCGACGCACTGTGCCTGCCGTTCCCCGACGGCGCGTTCGACCGGATCATCGCGTCGGAGGTGCTCGAGCACATCTGGGCCGACGAGGCCGCGATCGCGGAGTTGGTGCGGGTGCTGCGGCCCGGTGGGTCCATCGCGGTGACCGTGCCGTCGCGCGTGCCCGAGCGCGTGTGCTGGGCCCTCGACTCCGACTACCACGACAAGCCCGGTGGGCACGTGCGCATCTACCGCCGGCCCGAGCTGCAGACGAAGCTCGAGCGCGCGGGGCTCACCGTGCGCGGCTCGCACCACGCGCACGCGCTGCACTCGCCCTACTGGTGGGTGCGCTGCGCAGGCGGTGTCGACCGACCCGAGCGGCTCGTCGCCCGCAAGTACCACGACTTCCTTGTGTGGGAGCTGACGAACCGGCCCCGCTGGACCCAGACGCTCGAACGGGCGTTGAACCCGGTGCTGGGCAAGAGCGTGGTGCTCTACGCCGACAAGACCGCGGCGCTCGATGTGCGGGCGGTCGCGGCGGAACCGGCCGAGACCGTGGGGGCACGCTGATGGCACTGCCGCACATCGACGGGGTGATCAGTGCGGACGACGTCGCCGCGACGGTCGACGCCATCGCCGCGATCCAACTGCCCGACGGCAACCTGCCGTGGTTCCCGGGCGGGCACACCGACCCCTGGAACCTGGTCGAGGCGGCGATGGCCCTCGACGTCGGCGGACGTCACGCCGACGCGGAGCGCGCGTACGAATGGCTGCGCGTGATGCAACGCCCCGACGGCGCGTGGCATGCGTACTACCAGGGCGACGACGTGAAGGACGTCGCGCTCGACACCAACGTCACCTGCTACGTCGCGAACGGGGTCCTGCACCACTACCTCTCGACCGGTGACGACCGCTTCGTGGCCGACTTCTGGCCCGTGGTGGAGTCGGCGATCGACTTCGCGCTGTCGCACCAACGTGCCACGGGCGAGATCGCGTGGCGGGGCGACGACCCCGGCGACGGCGCGCTGCTCACCGGCTCGTCGAGCATCCATGCGAGCATCCGCTGCGCGGTCGTGCTCGCGGAGCACCTCGGTCGCGAACGACCCGACTGGGAGCTCTCCCTCGGCTCGCTCGCGCACGCGGTCGAGCACCGCGACGACGCGTTCCTCGACAAGTCGCGCTGGGCGATGGACTGGTACTACCCGGTGCTCGGTGGCGTGCTGCGTGGCGCGGCCGCGCACGAGCGGCTCGACCGGTCGTGGTCCACGTTCATCGCGCCAGGTCGCGGCGTGCGCTGCGTCTCCGATCGTCCGTGGGTGACCGCGGCGGAGACGTGCGAGCTGGTGCTGACGCTCGACGCGGTGGGCGAGCACGAGCGCGCGCTCGAGCTCTACTCGTGGGTGCAGTTCCTGCGGGCCGACGGCGGTGCCTACTGGACCGGCGCCAACTTCGACGGCGCCGCGTACCACCGCGACGGAGAGCTGTACCCGGTCGAGCAGCCGACGTGGAACTCCGCGGTCGTGGTGCTCGCCGCGCACGCGCTCGCAGGCGACGGGCTGACCGCAGGGTTCTTCCGCGGCGAGGGCCTGCCTGCAGGTCTCGACCGCGAGGCCCTGCTCGCAGAGCTCGAGGTCGTCTCGCGCCGCCGCCGCGGCCTCGACTGATCACTTCGCTCTCTCGGTTGGGACGCTCATCGGCGTAGACCGCCGATCAGCGTCCCAACTCGGCGTTCAGGTGACCGGCTCGAGCTTGAACACGGGGTGGTCGGCGGCGTCGGGCAGCTCCTTGAACTGCGACTTGACCTGACTTCCCCACTTCGCGAGATACGCCGCGATCACCGGCGGCTTGGCGGCGTCGGGCACCTCGGTCGCGCGCACCCGCTCGTGCTTGCCCCGACGCGACACCTCGCCTTCGCCCGCGGCGCGCAGGTTTCGCACCCACTGCGTGTCCCCGCGTGGCGCGACGAGATAGCGCGCGCCCTCGTAGGACAACACGTTGACGGGCACCTTGTGCGGCGCGCCGCTCTTGCGTCCCTTCACCGTCAACGTGGACGCGAAGCCGAGCGCGCGCACGATCGGGTTGGCGATCTTCTGGGTGAAGAAGTCCGGTGCGAGGTAGCGAGCGCTCACGAGCGGACCTCCCCTCGTCGCAGCACGCGCAGACTGCCGGTGCGCGACTCGGGAACGAATCCCTCACGTGTGGCGCGCTGCCACACGTGGAACGGTGCTTGACCGCCTTCGGCCGGATCCTCGAACACGTCGTGGATCGCGACCACGCCGCCGGGTACCAGGTGGTGTGCCCAGCTCTCGTAGTCACCCATTGCGATGTCCTCCGCGTGACCGCCGTCGATGAAGAGGAAGCCCAGACCGGTCTCCCAGAACCTTGCTACGGTCCGCGACTCCCCGACGATTGCGATGACGACGTCTTCGAGCGCGGCCGCTTCGATGGTGCGGCGGAAGTACGGCAGCGTGTCCATCCGGCCGGACGCGGGGTCCACGACGTCGCGGTCGTGGTGCTCCCAGCCGGCCTGGTTCTCCTCCGAGCCGCGGTGATGGTCGATCGTGAACAGTACGGTGCCGGCCGCGCGCGCTGCCGCGCCCAGGTAGACAGCCGATTTTCCGCAGTAGCTCCCGACCTCCAGCAACGGTCCGACCGTCCCGCCGAGCACACCGGCGTCGTACAGCGCGATGCCCTCGTCGTCGGGCATGAAGCCCTTCGCCGCGCGCGCGACGTCGAGCAGGTGTGTGTCCATGGTCACGGTCACGCGGGCCTCAGATGACCGGCTGCTCGCGATAGCGGCCGAAGACGTCGGCCAGCGCGTCGATCGTCTCGCCCACCGTTGCGTATGCGTGCGCGGCGTCGAGCAACGCGGGCATCAGGTTCACCGTCGGGTCGGCGGCGTCGGCACGGACGCGGGCGAGGACCCGGTCGACCGCGTCCGAGTCGCGGTCGTGCCTGACGGCGTCGAGCCGCTTCAGCTGCTGCTCCTCGGCCTCCGGGCCGATGTGCAGCGTGTCGGGCGGCGGCTCGTCGTTGCCTTCGAGGAACGCGTTGACGCCCACGACGATGTGACGTCCGTCGTTGACCTTGCGCTCGAGCACGTACGCCGACTCCGCGATCTCGCGCTGGAACCAGCCCGACTCGATCTCGCGCAGCACGCCTTCGAGGATCGATCCGCCGCCGACGTCGTCGAGGTGCGCGAACACCTCTTCGGCGCGGCCTTCGACCTCGTCGGTGAGGGCCTCGACGTACCAGGACCCGCCGAGCGGGTCGGCGACGTTCGCGACCCGGCTCTCGTGCGCGATCACCTGCTGTGTCCGCAACGCGAGGCGCGCGGCCTTGTCGGTCGGCAGCGCGAGCACCTCGTCCATCGAGTTGGTGTGGAGGCTCTGCGTCCCACCGAGCACACCGGCGAGGGCCTCGATCGCGGTGCGCACCAGGTTCACCTCGGGCTGCTGGGCGGTGAGCGACACGCCGGCCGTCTGGGTGTGGAACCGCAGCTGCATCGAACGCTCGCGGGTCGCGCCGTAGCGCTCGCGCAGCCACCGGGCCCAGATGCGACGCGCGGCGCGGTACTTCGCGATCTCCTCGAAGAAGTCGACGTGCGCGTTGAAGAAGAAGCTCAACCGGGGCGCGAACTCGTCGACCCCGAGCCCGGCTGCCACGCCGGCCTCGACGTACGCGAAGCCGTTCGCGAGCGTGAACGCGAGCTCCTGCACCGCGGTCGAGCCCGCCTCGCGGATGTGGTAGCCCGACACCGAGATCGGGTGCCAGCGCGGCATCTCGCTCGCGCAGAACCGCATCGTGTCCGCGACGACGCGCATCGACGGGCGCGGCGGGAACACGTACTCCTTCTGAGCCTGGTACTCCTTCAAGATGTCGTTCTGCAACGTTCCGCCGAGCGCGCGTCGCGGCGTGCCCGCGTCCTCCGCCGCGGCCACGTACATGGCGAGCAGGATCGCGGCCGGCGAGTTGATCGTCATCGACGTCGTGACCGAGCCGAGGTCGATGTCGCGGTAGAGGTCGGCGACGTCCGCGAGCGTGTCGACCGCGACACCGCACTTGCCCACCTCGCCGAGCGACAGCGGATCGTCGGAGTCGCGGCCCATCAACGTGGGGAGGTCGAACGCGGTCGACAGCCCGTCACCCCCCGCGGCGAGCAGGTCCCTGAAGCGGCGGTTCGTGTCGGGCGCGATGCCGAAGCCCGCGAACATCCGCATCGTCCAGAGCTTCGACCGGTACATCGAGGCGTACGGGCCCCGGGTGTAGGGCCACTGGCCGGGGTACGGGCCCGACTCGGGTCCGTAGGCGCCCTCGACGGGGATCCCCGAGTGGGTGTCGAAGTCGGCGTCCCGCCGGGGTGACGCCGCGACCGCGTCCTCCCAGCTGGCTGCAGCCCCGCTCGACGCTTTGGCCTCCCGGGCTCCGCCCAGGCCTGCGCTCGGTCTCGTGGCCGCCTCGGGTCGTTCGTGCTCCATCCCCGCGATGATCGCGCGCTCCCCCGGCCGGCTCATCCCGAAGCGGCCGGTGAAACGTCCGAATCGGCCCGGTAGCATGCGGGGCCCATCACCGAGCCAGGAGCCCGTCAGGATGGAGCAAGGTCAGGCCCCCGATCGCAACCTCGCCCTCGAGCTCGCCCGGGTCACCGAGGCCGCGGCCCTCGCCGCGGGCCGGTGGATGGGCCGGGGCGACAAGAACGCGGCCGACGGCGCTGCGGTGGACGCGATGCGCCTGGTGCTCAACAGCGTGTCGATGGACGGCATCGTCGTGATCGGCGAGGGCGAGAAGGACGAGGCGCCCATGCTGTTCAACGGCGAGGAGATCGGCAGCGGCGGTCCCGCCTGCGACATCGCGGTCGACCCCATCGACGGCACCACGCTGACGTCGCTCGGACGGCCGAACGCGATCGCGGTCATCGCGCTGGCGGAGCGGGGCACGATGTTCGACCCCGGGCCGTGCGTCTACATGGAGAAGATCGCCTGCGGGCCCGAGGCCGCCGACGCCATCAACATCGACGCCTCGATCACCGAGAACCTGAAGGCCGTGGCCAAGGCGCTCGGCGAGGACATCGACGACGTGACCGCAGTGATCCTCGACCGCGACCGCCACGAGCACATCATCAAGGAGTGCCGGGAGGCCGGCGCCCGCATCCGCCTCATTCCCGACGGCGACGTCGCCGGTGCCATCTCGACCGCGTGGGCCGACAGTGGCGCCAACGTGCTCTTCGGCATCGGCGGCACCCCCGAGGGCGTCATCGCCGCGTGCGCGCTCAAGTGCCTCGGCGGCGCGATGCAGGGCAAGCTCTGGCCCCGCAACGAGGCCGAGCGCACGGCCGCGATCGACGCCGGCTACGACCTCGACCGGGTGCTCAGCATCGACGACCTGGTCTCGGGCGAGGACGTCTTCTTCGCCGCCACCGGCATCACCGACGGCGAGCTGCTCCGCGGCGTCCGCTACTTCGGCGACGGGGCCCGCACCCAGACCCTCGTGATGCGCTCGAAGTCCGGCACGATCCGCCGCATCGACTCGACCCACCGCTGGCAGAAGCTCATGCGCTTCTCCGCACTCAAGTTCGACTAGATCTTCTGGCCGCCCCCGGGCTCTGAGCGGGAGGAGCGGGACTGGTGGCCGGGCCGCCCCAATCAACAGGCTGCAAGCGCCGCAACGCGTCCCGGTACTGCGCGTATCTGGTCGCGCTCGCAGGCTCGCTGCTCCCCGGCCAACAGCACGACCCCGCGACGGAGCACGCTCCGATCGCCCTGCCGGATGACGCCAACCACATGTGACCCACGCCTTGCCCGATTCGGTCTAATCGGACATAATCGACAGAGTTCCGGGATGGGGCCCGGACGAGGGGAATCGGGGTGGGCTGCGTGCTCGCGACGACGTTGCCGACGTGGCTCGGCTACTCGAACCTGGCGTGGATCGTCACCGGTGGGGTGATCGCCGTCATCGCGGTCGCACTGATGACGATCGCGCTCCTCCGCAGCGTCGCGGCCCGGGCGGTCGTCTTCGCGGTCGCGGTCGCGCTCGTGGCCGGCGGCGTCTGGTACCGGTCGTCGATGTCCGACAGCCGCCGCACGTGCTCGACCACGCTCTTCGACGCCCACGTGCGCACGCCCGGCTGCAGTATCCACTAGCGACATCCATTCGGCCGCCGACGGATTCTGAGGGGGGCGAGCTTCGCGGGCGTCAGGGCGGCCGCTGCCAACAGATGGTCACGCCGGCGAACGCGCTCCGGCCCAACTTCCTCCCGCCGCGCCTTCGGCGCGTCAGTCGAGATCTCTGCGGAGTTGGACGAAGTCGGCGCCGCCGAGCCAGCGGGTGAAGCGGGCCTCGACCCTCCAGCCCCGATCCTCGTAGAAGCGCACCGCGTCCGAGCCGGCGTCCGTGCGCAGCGCCAGCCGGTGCGCCTCACGACGAGCCGCGAGCGACTCGAACGCCGCGAGCAGGCGTGACCCGACGCCCTGACCGCGGGCCGACTCGGCGACCAGCAGCTCCGACAGGTAGCCCACGCCCAGCCCGGTCCAACCGGTCGCAACGCCCACCACCACGCCGTCGCGCCGCGCGGTGATCGCGAACGGGAGGCGCACCCACCGGGTGCCGGTACCGAACACCGCGTCGTCGTGACGGCGCCACCCCTCGGCGGCGAACGCGCGCGCCTGCGCGTCGAGCTCGTCCGACTCGTCGACGACGAGCTCGATCGATCCACGGCCGAGCACCGCGGGCTCGCCGAACGTCGTCTCCGACCACGGCCGCCAGACGGCACCGTCCTCGCGCAACACGTGGAGTCGCTCGACGTCGAACGACGCGGTGAAGTCCGCGAGCGCGCTGACCGCGGCATCGATCCGATCCGGCTCGAGACCGTCGCGCAACGTCACATGGGGCACGAACGGCCACTCCACCTTCCGCGCGAACGGCGGGTGAAAGACGCGATGACGCAAGGCGATCACCTCGTCCGCCCCGGCACCGACGGCGAGGTAGCAGACCGGCGTGGCCGGGAAGAAGGTCGTGACCGGTCCCAGGGTCAGACGGAAGGGGCGCGTCGCCGCGGCTGCCTCGCGCAGGAGCGCGTGGCCGTCGTCCAGCGCGTCCTCGCGCACGTTGACGGGCGGCACCAGCGTGACGTGAGGCGGGATCGCGTCGAGCTTCGGATCACCCAGGGCGGCGCGCAGCACGTCGACCGCGCCCGCGACCGCGCCGGGAAGGAGGATGACGACACCGAGCCGCAGACGCGGCACGTCAGCTCCCGGCCCGCAGGCGCGGCCACGCGTCGCTGCTGGTGGTGTCGAAGTCGTACATCGACCAGCCGACGGCGCCCGCCGCGCGCGCCGCGGCGACGAAGCCGTCGTCGTCGTGCGCGGTCGACGCGTCCGCGATGCCACCGATCGGATGCACGACGACATCGTGCCCGAGGTCGGCGCGCAGGCCCGTGATGTTGTCGCTCGTGTAGCGCTGCGCGTCGCGGTACGGCGACGTGGGCGAGCGCAGGGTCCAGTAGCTCATCGGCAGCCAGACGTCGTAGCTGCCGGCGATCTCACGCCACGGGAACGACGGCCAGAGCTCGGGGTTCACCTGCTCGAGCAACACCGGCGGGAGCACGATCGCTCCGAGCGCCTCGGTTCCGAGCGCGCTCCGGGCCGCACGAGACAGCTCGACCAGACGCTCGTTTCGCAGCGCGACATCGCGCACGTCGTCGGTCCACTCGATGTCGAGCGCGACCGCGTCGAAGCGCTGGCCGTGGCTACGGAAGTCACGCAGCGCCTCGATCCGGCGGAGATCCGCCTGCACGTCGGCGAAGTGCGGCAGGTACCAGGCGACGACGCGCAGTCCCGCCCGGTGCGCGGCGACGAGGAGCTCACCCACCAGCGCGTCGGAGACGATGTCGCCCTCCGAGCGACGGTCGTCCTGCGCGGCCTGCAGGTAGAGCGTCTTCACCCCCAGCCGCGCCATGTCGCGCACCGAGTCGACCGTGACCGCCGGCACCTGGCCGGCCCGCTGGAACGCAGGCACGTAGTCGTACACGTCCACCCACGTCCCCAACCCCCGGAACGCGACGACGCGATCCCCACTCCGCTGCTTCCCATGAGGAGAGGTGCGCGACGACCCGCTCGAGCACCCGACCAGCAAAACCGCGGCGAGACACAGCGCAACCACGCGCGACACGAGACCGAGCGTAAGCGACCCCTCGCGGCGCTACTCGGTCTCGTCGGCCTCGCCGAGACGTGCCGCGTCGGAGAGGATCACGACCTTGTCGTCGCGGACCTCGACGAAGCCTCCATCGACCTGCACCGCCTGGGTGTCGTGATCGGGCAGGATCACGCGCACCTCACCGGTGCCGAGCGCGCCCAGGAACGGCACGTGCCCGGTGAGGAAGGCGATCTCGCCGTCGGAGGTGCGGGCGACGACCATCTCGGCCTCGCCCTGGAACAGGACCTCCTCCGGCGAGACCAGCTCGACGTGCAGCATCAGGACTGGGCCCGGATCTCGCGCGCCTTCTCGAGCACGCTCTCGACGCCACCCACGTTGAAGAACGCCTGCTCGGGCACGTCGTCGAGCTCACCGTCGACGAGCTTCTCGAAGCTCTCGACCGTCTCCTCGATCGGCACGTAGATGCCCTTCAGACCCGTGAACACCTCGCCCACGAAGAACGGCTGCGAGAGGAACCGCTGGATCTTGCGGGCCCGGCTCACGGTGACCCTGTCCTCTTCGGAGAGCTCGTCGAGACCGAGGATGGCGATGATGTCCTGCAGCTCCTTGTACCGCTGCAGCACCTCCTGCACGCGCCGGGCCGCCGCGTAGTGCCGGTCGCCGACGATCTCGGGCGCCAGGATCGTCGACGTCGACGCGAGCGGGTCGACGGCCGGGTAGATCCCGAGCGCCGCGATCTCACGCGCGAGCTCGGTGGTGGCATCGAGGTGCGTGAACGTCGTGAACGGCGCGGGGTCGGTGTAGTCGTCGGCGGGCACGTACACGGCCTGCACCGACGTGATCGAACGACCCTTCGTCGACGTGATGCGCTCCTGGAGCTCGCCCATCTCGTCGGCGAGCGTCGGCTGGTACCCCACGGCCGAGGGCATGCGGCCGAGCAGCGTCGACACCTCCGAGCCCGCCTGCACGAAGCGGAAGATGTTGTCGACGAACAGCAGCACGTCCTGGTTCTGGACGTCGCGGAAGTACTCGGCCATCGTCAGCGCCGACAGCGCGACGCGCAGGCGCACACCCGGCGGCTCGTCCATCTGGCCGTAGACGAGCGCGGCCTTCTCGATGACGCCCGACTCCTGCATCTCGAGCCAGAGGTCGGTGCCCTCACGGGTCCGCTCGCCCACGCCCGCGAACACGGACACACCACCGTGCTGGGTCGCGACCCGGTTGATCATCTCGAGGATGAGCACCGTCTTGCCCACGCCGGCGCCGCCGAACAGGCCGATCTTGCCGCCCTGCACGTACGGCTCGAGCAGGTCGATGACCTTGATGCCGGTCTCGAACATCTGCGCCTTCGGCTCGAGCTGGTCGAACGGCGGCGCGTCGCGGTGGATCTCCCACCGTTCGTTGATGCCGGTGACTTCGCTCTCGCTGATGTCGAGCGGCGCACCGATGACGTTCCACACGTGACCGAGCGTGCCGTTGCCGACCGGCACCGTGATGCCGTGCCCGGTGTTGACGACCTTCGCGCCGCGCGTGAGTCCGTCGGTCGGCTTGAGGCAGATGGCGCGCACCCGCCCTTCGCCGATCTGCTGCGCGACCTCGGCCGTCACGACGACGACCTCGCCCTCGAGGTTGATCTCCATCTCGAGCGCGGTGTTGATCTCGGGCAGCGAATCCGGAGGGAACTCGACGTCGACGACCGGCCCGTAGATCGCGACGACCCGCCCGTCCTTCAGTGCGGTGGTGGGTTCGGCGGTTGCAGTCATTTCGTGCGTGCTCCTGTGGGCAGGGCTCAGGCGGACTTGTCGAAATAGTCTTCGTCGACGATTCGGTCGTCGGTGTTGTGCGTTCCGGCCCGCAGCGCCTCGGCACCACCGACGATCTCCATGATCTCGGTGGTGATGGCGTCTTGGCGGGCCCGGTTCATCGTGCGGGTGAGCGAGTCGATCAGCTCTTCCGCGTTGTCGGTCGCGGCCTTCATCGCGCGTTGACGGGCTGCGTGCTCCGATGCAGCCGCGTTGAGCAGCGCCGCGTACACGCGCGCTTCCGCGTACCGCGGCAACAGCCGGTCGAGGATGACGTCG
>DATBEZ010000036.1:0-7552 GCA_036558745.1 Acidimicrobiia bacterium | reverse complement strand
GGGGCAGATGTCGACGCAGCCTTCGCAGAGGATGCATTCGGCTTGGTCGATGTGGAGGAACTGCTTGGGTTTGACCGCGCCGGTGAGGAAGGTGGGGTCGACCTCGTGGAGCTCGTAGTCGGTCGCGAAGTCCGGCATCGGCGGGTTGGCATCCGTACGCGCCATACCTATTGCTCCGCTCCCGCTTCGCAACTTCCGTGTCGCGCGCTGGGGCGAGCTCCACTCCATCCGCTGCGTTCGCTCCGCGTGCTCACTCGCTGCGCTCGCTCGCCACGTGCAAAGCGTCGTGTCACCGGCTCGTCCACAGTCACGCCTCGGTCGTCGCGGGACGGCGGAAACGGCGGAGCGGGCGACCGAAGCGCGACGTACCCGTCTCGGTGCCTTCCTCACTGCGCGCCGCGACCTCGGCCGCGGTCGGGCGCTTCTGCCACTTGAGGAACAGGATGATGTTCAGCAGGAAGAAGACGCCGTAGATGCCGGCGGCGACGATGTCGCGGATGTTCTGCTTGTTGAAGCTGAACGGCCAGTTCCACGGCAGGCCGAGCATGCTCTGCGTGCTGCGCCAGACGAACTTGTCGGTGCTCCACTGCAGGTACTTGTCGGAGAACGTGATCCACTCGCTCGGGACGATCCCGTAGCAGAGCATGAAGAGCGCGAACATCCCGATCGCGCCGAGCATCGCCTGTGCCCAGGTGACGGGACGGTCCGACTTCGGCTTGCTCAAGAGGTAGAAGCCGATGATGAGGCCGATCACCGTGAGGATCGACGCCCAGATGAGACGACCTGCGGGTCCCATCCAGCTGGCGTGGACCAGCTCTCCGAGATCGTGCATCACGTTGGGCATCGCGCGCGATGGCTCCTTCTCTACCGGGCCTCCCCCGACCGACCGCGGGCCCGGCGGCGCGATCCGTTTCATAACACGCTAGATCGTGGGGCAGCACATTGTGATCGCGCGCGCGTTCCGCCGCGCGGAGGGGTTCCACGCGTCGCGGTCGGCGGTGTCGATCACAAGCGCGCGAGGTGGGATCGTCCCGGACCGTGTGCGACCATGCGGGGGTGACCGAGCGCTACGACGTGCTGGTCGTCGGCGGTGGCCCAGCCGGTGCGTCCGCCGGCTTCTGGCTCGCCCTGGCGGGCCGCAAGGTCCTCGTGGTCGAGAAGAAGCGCTTCCCGCGCGACAAGACGTGCGGCGACGGGCTCACGCCCCGGGCCGTGCGCCAGCTCGACGACATGGGCCTCGCCGAGCGGCTCGGCGACCACCAACGCTTCGACGGCCTGCGCTCGATCGCGCACGGCGTGACCCTCGAGCTGCCGTGGCCCGAGCATCCCCGCTTCCCCTCCTACGGGTTCGTCGTGCGACGGCGCGAGCTCGACCAGATGGTCGCGGACCAGGCCGTGAAGGCGGGTGCGACGTTCTGGTCCGCGAGCGAGGCCGTCTCGCCGGTCGTCGAGGACGGCATCGTGCAGGGCGCGGCCGTGCGCCGCGACCACGGTGCGACCACGGAGCGCGTGCACGCGCGCTACCTCCTCGTCGCCGACGGCGCGAACTCGCGGTTCGGGCGCGCGCTCGGGACGTCGCGCCGGCGCAGCTACCCGCTCGGGATGGCCATCCGGGGCTACTTCACGAGCCCCTACCACGACGAGCCCTGGATCGAGAGCCATCTCGACCTGCGCGACCGCGAGGGTCACCACCTTCCGGGGTACGGCTGGGTCTTCCCGGTCGGCGACGGGACCGTGAACGTCGGCGTCGGGTTGCTCTCCACGTTCCAGGGCTGGAAGTCGGTCAACACGAGCAAGCTGATGGACGCGTTCGTCGCCACGGCGCCGCAACGGTGGGGGATCACGCCCGAGACGGCGTGCGGCCCGCCGACGGGCGGCAAGCTGCCGACGGGCGGCTCCGTCGTGCCCAAGGTCGGCCCGACCTGGCTCGTCGCCGGCGACGCGGCCGGTTCCATCAACCCGTTCAACGGTGAGGGGATCGCCTACGCCTACGAGACCGGCCGGCTCGCGGCCGAGGTGCTCGACGTCGCGATCGCGAGCGGCGACGGTCTGGCGCTGCGGCGCTATCCCGAGCGCCTCGACGACGAGTACGGGCTGTACTTCCGCGTCGCCCGCCTGTTCGTGCGGGCGATCGGGAACCCGGCGGTGATGCGGGAGCTGACCCGGGTCGGCATGCAGTCCCGGCCGCTCATGGAGTGGGTGCTGCGGATCATGGCCAACCTGCTCCGTCCCGACGAGCTCGGCCCGGCCGAGGTCGCGTACCGGACGATCGAGCGCATCGTCTCGGCCGCCCCCCTCCCCGCGGCGTAGCGCTCAGCGGCCGGCGAGAAAGGCCGCCAGGCCCGCCGCGATCGCCTGGGCGGCGCGCTGGCGGAACGGCGGGCTCTCGACCAGGGCCGCGTCGGTGGCGTTGCGCATGTTCGCGGTCTCGAAGAGCACCTTGGGGACGTCCGACAGGTTGAGCCCACCGAAGTCGCTCCGCGCGAGGAGGCCGCCACTGCCGATGTAGTCGGCCGGCGGCATGCCGGTGCCCGACGCGTACGCGGCGCGCACGTCGAGGGCGAGCCGGTAGGACGCGGCCGCGATGTCGTCGGTGTAGCCGCGGACGACGGTCGGATAGTTGACGTGGAACCCTCGACCGCCCGCCGGACCACCGTCGGCGTGGATCGAGATCGCGACGGCGGCATGCGCGCGGTTGCCGATCGCGGCGCGCTCGTCGATGCAGGGGCCCCAGCCGTCGTCGGTCGTCCTGGTGAGCACGACGTGCGCGCCCGCGGCGCGAAGGATCGCCGCGAGCCGCAGGGAGACGTCGAGGGTGTAGGCCGACTCCGTGTACCCGTCCGCGGTGTTCGTCCCGGTCGTGTCGCAGGCGCGGGTCTGGGTCCCGATGAAGATCGGACGGGCGATCTCGGCGGTATGTGCCCAGTTGCGCCCGTTGTGCCCCGGATCGATGGCGATCGTCCGGCCCGCGACCGCGCCGAGTCCCGTCGCCGACACGACACGCGACGCGGTCGTGGTGGTGGGCGACGCGCGTCGGGCCGTGCTGGTGGTCGTCCGCCCGACCGTGGTCGTCGTCGACGCGGCGCGGGGGGCGACGACGAGCGGTGCACGCGTGGTGGTCGTCGTGACGGCATGTCGTCGCGCTGCCGGGGATCCGCCCGAGCAGGCGGCGAGGGCGATCGCACCGATCGACGCCGCGAGAAGCGCCCGGCGGCTGCGCACCTCGTCACGGTACCCGCCAGGTTCGGGACGACCCCCTCTCTATCGTGTCACGACATGATTCGCGCGACGGGTGGCCGACATTGCTTGTGGTCGCGCGCGGTCGGGTAGCCTGCCGACGAAGGGAGGTCCGACGTGGTCCAGTACCTGCCGATCCTCGCGATGATCGTGCTCGTCGCGATCTTCGTCGCGGTGTCGTTCGTCGTCTCGACGTTCCTCGCGCCGAAGTCGCCGAACCCCGCGAAGTCGGCACCGTACGAGTCGGGGATCGTGCCCGAGGTGGCCCCCGCGGAACGCTTTCCGGTCAAGTTCTATCTGGTCGCGCTGACGTTCATCGTGCTCGACGTCGAGATCATCTTCCTGTACCCGTTCACGACGATCTACCGCGGTCTCGGCGTGTACGGACTCGTCGCGATGGGCGCGTTCCTGCTCACGTTGCTGGTGCCGTTCGCGTATCTCCTCTCCACCGGCGCGCTCGACTGGGGGCCGATCCGGCAGGTCGTCAGCCGCGGCGAGGGCGTGCTGCGCGCGCAGGGCCGGCCCGGTCGCGAGGGCATGGCGATCGACGCGGCGTCGCGCACGACCGAGCCCGGAGAGGCGGCCTGATGGGCCTCGACCAGCTCAACCACAACTTCCTCACCGGACGTCTCGAGGACCTCGTGAAGTGGGCCCGCAAGAACTCGGTCTGGCCCGCGACGTTCGGTCTCGCGTGCTGCGCCATCGAGATGATGGCGACGGGCGCCGCGCACTACGACACCGCGCGCTTCGGCATGGAGATCTTCCGCGCCAGCCCCCGTCAGGCCGACCTCATGATCGTGGCCGGACGGGTCAGCCAGAAGATGGCCCCGGTGCTGCGCCAGGTCTACGACCAGATGGTCGAGCCCAAGTGGGTCATCTCGATGGGCGTCTGCGCGAGCACCGGCGGGATGTTCAACAACTACGCGATCGTGCAAGGCGTCGACCAGGTCGTGCCGGTCGACGTGTACGTGCCCGGGTGTCCCCCCGGACCCGAGACCTTGCTGCACGGGATCCTCACGCTCCACGAGAAGATCCACAGCGGCGAGCTCCTCCGCCGGCGCGAGTCGAGCGCGAGCGGCGGCGCGGGAATCTCGCTCGACGACCGGGTTTCCGCCTGAGGGCCGGGGGAGCGGACGGGCCGATGGCCGACGACGAGCCTCGTGAAAGCGTTCCCAAGCGCGACGCCGGCGCGCCCGAGGTCGCGGCGGGTGCCAACGTCACCGGGAAGGCGTCCGGGCCCGAGGAGCCGGGCGATCCGGCCGTCCCCACGGGTCAGGACGTCGACGCGTCGGGCGGCGAGGTGGAGGCACCGAGGCGGCCGCGTCCCTCGGACGAGGTCGCGGCGGCGGTCCTGGAGCGCTTCCCGGACGCGGTGTTCTTCGACTCACACGGACAGCCCGTCGTCTACGTCGGCCGGGGGCTCTGGTACGACGTCGCCGCGTTCCTCCGCGACGAGGCGCAGTTCACGCAGTGCATCGACGTCACCGCGGTGGACCACCTCGTCGACGTCGCGCGCCTGCTGCCGCCCGCGGTCGAGCCCGAGCGCTTCGAGGTGGTGGCGAACTTCCTGTCGCACCCGCGCAACCGGCGCATCCGCGTCATCGCGCAGGTGCCGTCGCACGACACGACGATCGCGAGCCTCGTCCCGCTGTACCCGGGGCTGAACTTCGCCGAGCGCGAGGTCTACGACTTCTTCGGCATCACCTTCGACGGCCACCCCGACCTCACCCGCATCCTCATGCCCGACGACTGGCAGGGATACCCGTTGCGCAAGGACGACGCCCCGTCGCGGGTTCCCGTGACGTTCAAGGAAGATCCGTCGCCTCGATGAACACGAGCGAGGGTGACATGAGCGACACGGAGCACGGCACCCGCAACGTCGACGTGATGCACGACGCCGAGGACTTCTCCCCGCAGGAGGAACGCCTCCAGCGTCAGACCGACGAAGGTGCACAGGAGCTGCGCCGCCGGTCGCGCGAGCTCGTCATGACGGGCGGACCGTGGCCCGAGGGCGAGTCCGAAGGCGACACCATGATCATCAACATGGGGCCCCAGCACCCGTCGACCCACGGGGTGCTGCGCCTCATGATGGAGCTCGACGGCGAGACCGTCCTCCAGGTGAAGCCCGTCATCGGTTACCTCCACACGGGGATGGAGAAGACGGGCGAAGAGCTCACCTACGTGCAGGGCTCCACGAACGTGACCCGGATGGACTACGCGTCGCCGCTCAGCAACGAGCTCGTCTACTCGCTCGCGGTCGAGCGTCTCCTCGATCTCGAGGTCCCGACGCGCGCAACGTGGATGCGCATGATGCTCGTCGAGCTTCAGCGCATCGCATCGCACCTGCTGTTCCAGGCGACGAACGGCATGGACATCGGCGCGCTGTCGATGATGATCTACGGCTGGCGCGAGCGCGAGGAGACGCTGCGCTACCTCGAGAAGGTGACCGGGCTGCGGATGAACCACAACTTCATCCGACCCGGTGGCGTCGCCGCCGACCTCCAGGACGGCTGGTACGACGACGTGCTCGAGCTCTGCGACCTCGTCGAGGCGGGCGTGCGCGAGTACGACGAGCTGCTCACGCAGAACCCGATCTGGCTCGAACGCATGGAGGGCGTCGGCGTCATCACGACCGAGCAGGCGCTCGCGCTCGGCGCGACCGGACCCATCCTGCGCTCGACCGGGATGCCGTGGGATCTCCGCCGCGCCCAGCCGTACCTCGCGTACGACGAGGTCGACTTCGACGTGATCTACACGACCAACGGTGACTGCTTCGACCGGTACCGCATCCGTCTCAACGAGATCCTCGAATCGGTGAAGATCGTGCGCCAGTGCGCGCAGAAGATGCCGCCGGGCGACTACCGCACGCAGGACCGCAAGGTCACCCCGCCTCCGCGTGCGCGCATCGACGAGTCGATGGAAGCGCTGATCCACCACTTCAAGCTCTTCACCGAGGGCTTCAAGGTGCCCGCGGGGGAGACGTACGTGGCGATCGAGTCGCCTCGAGGCGAGATCGGCTGCTATCTCGTGGCCGACGGGACGGGGAAGCCCTGCCGGCTCCACATCCGCGGCCCGTCGTTCTACAACCTGCAGTCGGCCGGGCCGATGGCCGAGGGCTCACTCGTCGCCGACGCGGTCGCGATCGTGTCGAGCGTGGACCCGATCATGGGGGAGGTCGACCGGTAATCATGCCGTTCAGTCCCGAGAACCTTGCGCGTGCGCGCGAGATCGTCGGCCGGTACCCGCGACCGAAGTCCGCGATCCTGCCGCTCGCCCATCTCGCGCAGGACCAGGACGGATACCTGTCGCGCGAAGCGATGGTCGAGATCGCCGAGCTCACCGGTGTCACGTCGGCGGACGTGCTCGGGACGTGCTCGTTCTACACGATGTTCAAGCGCGACCCGGTCGGTCGGCTCGTCGTCTCGGTCTGCACCAACGTGACGTGCCTCGTGACGGGCGGTCCTTCGGTGCTCGATCATCTGCGTCACCGCTACGCGGACGATCCCGACGTGTTCGTCGAGGAGGTCGAGTGCATCGCCGCGTGCGGTGGTGCACCCGCGATGCAGGTGAACTACGAGTTCCACGAGAACATCACGCCGGAGTCGGCCGCCGACCTCGTCGACGCGTACAAACGGGGCGAACGCGCGGCCCGCACCGTCTCGGGGAGCCTGCGCTGATGGCCGACGCGACACCGAGCGCCCGCGAGACGCTCATCATCACGAAGCGTCTGCGCGATCGGCCCGACGACTCGTGGACGCTCGACACGTTCCTCGCAACGGGCGGCTTCGACGGGCTCCGCAAGGCGCTCACGATGACGGGCGAGGCGATCGGCCAGGAGCAGGTGAAGGCGTCGGGTCTGCGCGGCCGCGGTGGCGCCGGCTTCCCGACCGCGACGAAGTGGTCGTTCCTGCCCAAGGGCAGCTACCCGCGCTACCTGGTCGTGAACGCGGACGAGGGCGAGCCCTCGACGTTCAAGGACCGGATGCTCGTCGAGCGCGACCCCTTCCAGCTCCTCGAGGGCATCGCGATCGCCGCGTTCTCGATCGAGTGCAACCTCGCGTTCGTCTACCTGCGGGGCGAGTTCGCGCAGGGCTACGACCGGTTCGTCGCCGCGGTCGACGAGGCGCGCGCCCGCGGCTTCCTCGGACGCAACCTGCTCGGGTCCGGCTTCGACCTCGACATCGTCGTGCACCGCGGCGCGGGCGCGTACATCTGCGGCGAGGAGACCGGGCTGCTCGAGAGCCTCGAGGGCGAGCGCGGCATGCCCCGCATCCGCCCGCCCTTCCCCGCGGTCGAGGGGCTCTACGCGAAGCCG
>DATBEZ010000035.1:0-71682 GCA_036558745.1 Acidimicrobiia bacterium | reverse complement strand
GTCGCGACCGAGAACCTGACGGCGTCGAACTCCCAGATCCGGGACACCGACATGGCCATGGAGATGACCAACTTCACCAAGGACCAGATCCTGATGCAGGCCGGCACCGCCATGCTCGGCCAGGCGAACAAGATCCCGCAGAGCGTCCTGTCGCTCCTGCAGGGCTGATCGTCCAGGGTCAGCTAGTGCACCAACGGTGACTCGGGGCGGGGGCTCGTCCCCCGCCCCGAGCGCCGTGACCGTGCGGCGGTAACAGAAGCACGGGAGCGAAGCGAAGCTCCGCCGGGCGAAGCCCGCTGGAGCGAGAGCGAGAGCGACCCGGGAACACGGAGCTTGGATGTCGTCGATCAGCGGAATCTCGATCCAAGGGCTCGGCATCGGCAACAACCTGGACGTCAACTCGATGATCCAGCAGCTGGTCCAGGTCGAGAACATCCCGGTCACCCAGCTCCAGTCACAGCAACAGGCGGTGCAGGCCCAGCAGGCCGCCGTCGACGCGCTCTCGCAGAAGTGGAGCGCGGTGCAGACCGCGGCGAGCGCGCTGACGAAGCCGAGCGCGTGGTCGGTCTTCACCGCGACGTCGTCGAACCCGGCCGCGGTCACCGCATCCGCGTCGTCGAACGCGCTCACCGGATCCATCAGCTTCACGGTCGACAATCTCGCGGCCGCCGCCTCGGTCCGGTCCGCGAACACCGTCGCGTCGACGTCGACGACCGTCGCGAACGGCCCGATCCTGCTGGCCAAGGGGGGCACGCAGTTCGGCTTCGCGGCCCTCGCGTCCGACAGCAACCTCGCCGCCGGTGCCCACACCATCGTGGTCACCCAGGCCTCGGCGGCGGCGAGCCGTACGCCCGGTGGCAGCGACAACGCGCTCGCGGCGAGCACGGTCATCACCCAGGGTGTGAACGACCAGTTGCAGGTGAACATCAACGGCAGCCCGCAGACGCTGACGATCGCGGCCGGCACCTACACCCAGAGCCAGCTCGCCGCGGCCGTGCAGAACGCGTCGGGCGGCCTGCTGAATGCGAGCGTCGACGGCAACGGCAAGCTCGTGCTCTCGACGACCGCCGAGGGAAGCGGGGCGTCGATCCAGGTGACCGGCGGCAGTGCGCAGACCGATCTCGGTCTGGCGACGGACGGCGCCGCGGTGACCGGGACCGACGGGGTCGTGACCGTCGACGGGACGTCGAACACCGTGAGCTTCGCAGCCGCGGGCGCGACGCAGACGCTCAACGCGCCCGCCGGCACGATCACCGCGACGTTCGCAGGCGGCGTTCGCGTCGGGACCGTCAACGCGACACAGGTCGCGATCAGCGACGGCTCGCTCGCCGGTGTCGTGACCGCGATCAACAACGCGAACGCGGGTGTGAGCGCGACGGCGGTGAAGGTCGGCAACAACGCGTACCGCCTGCAGCTCGCGTCGACCACGACGGGGGCGAACACCGACGTCGACGTCGACGGCAACGCGTTCACGGGTCTCGGCTCGATGGTCACGCTCACCGGGGGCACCGACTCGCAGATCACGGTGGGCTCCGGTGCGGGTGCGTACCAGGTGACCTCGTCGAACAACACCATCACCGACCTGGTGCCGGGCCTGACGCTCAACCTCGTCGCGCCGTCGCAGACGGCGGTGACCGTGAACGTGAACCACGACGCCGGCAGCCTCGCCGACCTCGTGCAGACCATGGCCAGCGCGGCGAACGACGCGCTGGCCCTCGCGCAGCAGGACACCGCGTACGACACGACCAACCAGACGGCGGCGCCGCTCCTCGGCGACCTCACCGTGCAGCTGCAGTCGGACCGGCTCGTCAACGCGATCACCGCGGCGGTGCCCACGAGCTCGCTCAGCAGCGCCGGGCTCGCCGGTCTGTCGATCGACAAGACCGGCGCGGTGACCTTCGACCGCAACGCGTTCCTCGCCGCGTACCAGAACGACCCCAACGCGGTGATGAACCTGTTCGTGCAGCAGGGCAGCGCGGTGAACAGCGCGGTCACGTTCCAGCGGGCCGGCGACCGCGACGCCGCCGGCACCTACGACGTGAACATCACGCAGGCGGCGACCCAGGCGACCGCGACCGGCGCCGCGGTGGCGAACGTCACCAACCCGGAGACGATCGACGTCCTCTACGGCGGCGTCCAGGCGACGTACAACGCGGCCGCGGGCGAGTCGCTCAACTCGATCGCCACGGGCCTGACGAACGCGTTCGCGGCCCAGGGCATGGCCATGACGGCCGACGTGGAGAACGGCGCTCTCGTGCTCCGCTCCGACGCGTACGGCTCGGCGACGACGTTCCAGGTCCGCTCCTCGGACGTGAGCCCGGGCCAGACCGGCATCGTCGGCATCGCCAACACGTGGCAGACGATGTTCGGCTCCGACGTCCAGGGGACGATCGACGGGCGGGACGCCACCGGTTCGGGCCAGTTCCTGACCGTCAACTCCGACGACGACACCATCCCGGGCTTCACGGTGCAGGTGAACTCACCCAACACGGGCGACTTCGGGAACATCACGTACACGCCCGGTGTCGCAGCCCGGCTGGTGTTCGCGGCCGCCAACGCGACCGACGCGATCAGCGGAGCCTTCACCAGCGAGCACAACAGCCTGCAGTCGACGATCGACGACATGACGGCGCAGATCACTGCAATGCAGCAGCGGGTGACCGATTATCAGACGAACCTGCAACAGCAGTTCGCGGACCTCGACAGCGCCATGGGCACGCTGCACGCGCAGCTGCAGTGGCTGCAGCAACAGCTCGGCATCACCACGTCCTCGGACTCCAGCTCGAGCTCGGGATCCAGCTCGAGCTCGAGCTCCAGCTAGCACACGGCAGGCGATGGATCGCCTGCCACGAACGCAACGGAGTGCTCGATGAACGGCTCGTACTTGAGGGACAGATACCTCGCCGATGCAGTCGAGGTGGTGTCGGCCCAGCGCCTGCTCGTCATGCTCTACGACCGGCTCTGGATGGACCTCCACCGCGCCGCGAAGGCCGTCGACGACGGCGACTTCGAGACGACGAACCGCGAGCTGAAGCACGCACAGGAGATCGTGGAGCGGCTCCAGGGCGCGCTCGACACCGAGGTGTGGCCCGCGGGTCGCAACCTCCACGACGTGTACACCTACCTCCTCAGCCAGCTGGTGGTCGCGAACGTGAAGAAGGACCGCCGGCGCGTCGAGGCGTGCATCACGATCGTCGAGCCCCTGCGCGACGCGTGGCACCAGGCGGTGCGCACCGCGGCGCCGGGTGGCCCGACCGCGCTCGGCTCGGTGGCTTGAAGCGATCGACGCGACCCAGGAACGACATGAAGGAACGCGGCGTGAAGGGACCGGTGGCGTGATGGGACCGACCGTGTGGGACGACGTGCTCGCCGACCTGGAAGCCCGGCTCGACGCGTGTCGCGAGCTCCTCGACGCCGACCTCGACGCCGTCACCGCCGCGTACCTCCGCGACCTCCGTTCCGGCGAGCCCGTTCCGACGCCGGCCACGCTGATCCGGTTCGCCCCGCCCCGCGACCTCGGACCGGTGCCGCCCGAGAAGGCGGCCCGAGCCCAGGCACTCCTCCAACGGGGCGCCGAGCTCGAGCGCGAGCTCGCCGAGCGCCGGGACACCGTGGCCGCGCGCCTGCACGCGATCACGGCCCGCCAGAGCGCCCCGCGGGCGCGCTCGACGACCCCGCCGGCACCCCGGCTGCTCGACCGTCTCGGCTGACCGGCGAACGGTTCCGGCGCCCTAGCCCGGACCGGTCTTCCGGCGGTGCTCGGGCCGCGGCGGGCCCTCAGGATCCGCCCCCGGACGCCGATGAGTGATGGTGCCCGGCGGACGCCGGGGCGACCAGCCGTCGAGGGGATCGACGCCGAGTGAGCCAGAAGCAACGGCGCCGGACGCGGCGCCCGGGTCCGACCTCGAACGTCCAGTCCGGGCCGCGGCGCGCCCGCGACGCCGATCCGGACGCGCTGCACGAGCGCGCCGTCGAGGCGCTCCGCGACGGCCGGATGGATGCGGTCGAGACGGCGTGTCGCCAGGCCCTGCGGGGCCGCCCCGACCACGCGCCGTGCCTGCAGCTGTTGGGCGTCGCGCTCGGGAGCCGCGGCGATCTCGACGGCGCAGTCACCCGCCTGCGCGCCGCGACCGAGCTCGAGCCGCGCAACGCGGAGTACCAGCACAACCTCGGCATCGCGCTGGTCCAGCGGGGGGACCTCGGGGAGGCCGAGGACGCGTTCGTGGCCGCGGTCGACGCCGACCCCACGCGCGTCGAAGCGGTCCGCGCGCTCGTCGACGTGCAACGCCAGCGCGAGCGCCCCGGCAACGCGGACCCCGGGCGTCTCGACGTCGCGGTCAGCGCGTACCGCCGGCTGCTGCTCGACTCCCCCGACGACGTGGGGCTCCTCACCGGGCTCGGGGCCGCGCTCGAGCAGCAGGGACGGCTCCCCGCGTCCGAGGCCGTGCTGCGACGGGCCCTCGACAACGACCCGACCGCGCCGGGTGCGCTCTCCTACCTCGGCATCGTCCTGCGCCTGCGCTCGCACCTCGAAGAGGCGCTGCAGTGCTTCCACCGGCGTCTCGCGCTCGCGCCGGGCGACGCGGGAACGATCCAGAACATCGCGCTGACGCTCGCCGACAAGGGCGACTTCGACGACGCCCTCATGTGGTACGGGCTCGCGCTCGAGCGCGATCCCGACGGCGCGCAGGTCCGGTTCAACCGCGCGTGCGCCCGCCTCGCGAGCGGCGACCTCGAGCGCGGGTGGGACGAGTTCGAGTCCGGATTCGACGCGCGTCAGCGAACCCCGCTGCGGAACCTCGCTGCGCCGCGCTGGGACGGCGAGGACATCTCCGACAAGACGATCCTGCTCTGGCGCGAGCAGGGCATCGGCGACGAGCTGCTCACCGCGTCGTGCTTCCGCGACGTGATCGAGCGTGCCGGCCACGTCATCGTCGAGTCGAGCTGGCGTCTCCACTCGCTGTTCGCGCGGAGCTTCCCCGGCGTGACCGTGCGCGAGGAGACGCTGTCGCTCGGGGGGGAGGAGCTCGTCGACCCGCCCGACTACGACGTGCAGATCCCCGTCTACAGCCTGCCGCGCATCCTGCGTCGCAGCCTCGACGACTTCCCCCGTGAGACCACCGGCTATCTCCGCGCCGACCCTGACGCGGTCGCCCGCTGGCGCGAGCGACTCGACGCGCTCGGCCCGGGCCTGCGCGTCGGCATGTCGTGGCGCAGCCGCAACGTGCACGGCGACCGGGCCTGGTACTACACGAAGCTCCACGAGTGGGGACCGCTGTTCGAGATCCCCGGCATTCACTGGGTGCTCCTGCAGTACGACGACTGCGAGCGGGAGGTGGCCGACGCCGAGACCCGCTTCGGCGTGAAGATCCACCGCTGGAACGACATCGACCTGATGATCGACCTCGACGACGTCGCCGCGCTGACCAGCGCGCTCGACACCGTCGTGAGCCCGGCTACGTCGGTCGGACACATGTGCGGCGCGCTCGGCGTCGACACGCTGCAGCTCGAGGTGGCCAACAACTCCACCGCGCTCGGACGCACCGACACTTACCCGTGGATGCCGTCGGTGCAGCTCTTCGTGCGCAACTGGGACGAGGGTTGGGAGCGCGTGATCGTCGAGGTCGCGGCCGAGCTCCGGCGGCGGGTGGAGGACGTGTGAGCGCCCGCCGCGTGGCCGTGTTCACGTCCAGCCGATCCGACCTCGCGCCGCTCGCCCCGGTGATCCGCGGCCTCGACGCCGATCCCGGTGTCGAGATGCGCGTGCTGATCTCGGGCACCCATGTCTCGCAGAGCTACGGACGCACGCGGCGCGAGATCGACGTGCCGCTGCCGCAGCTGATGACGCTCGACACGCGCGTGACCGACGACGACACGCCGGGCGCGACCGCCGGTGTCGTCGGTCGCACGACGACCACGGCGTCGAGGGCGTTCGATCGCTGGCGGCCCGATCTGCTCGTGGTTCTCGGCGACCGCTCGGAGCTCCTCGGGGTCGCCGCGGCCGCGGTCGTGCACCGCGTCCCGCTCGTGCACATCAGCGGAGGCGAGATCACCGAAGGCGCGACCGATGACGCGGTTCGCCACGCGATCACGAAGCTTGCACACCTCCATTGCTGCGCGTGCGAGGAGTACGCGGCCCGCATCCGCTCGATGGGCGAGGAACCGTGGCGGGTACACGTGACCGGCGACCCCGCGATCGACCGGCTCGTGCACGATACGCACCCGACGCGCGCCGAGCTCGTGAAGACGCTCGGTGTGCAATGGCGCACACCGGTCGGGCTCCTCACCTACCACCCGCCGACGCTCGATCCGGAACGTCTCGACGCCGAGCTGGACGCGCTCCTCACCGAGTCGGACGCGCTGCCGACGGTCATCGCGACGTACCCCGGCGCCGACCCGGGCGCGAGCCGGATCATCGACGCGTTGCGCGCGCGTGAGCAGGCGCGCGACGGGTTCGTGGTGGTCGAGTCGCTCGGCCGGCTCTTCCCCACCGCGTTGTCGACCGTCGACGTCATGCTCGGCAACTCCTCGAGCGGGATCGTCGAGGCGATGTCGTTCTCGCTGCCGGTCGTCAACGTCGGTGATCGCCAGCGCGGGCGCCTGCGGGGCCCGAACGTGCTCGACGCGAGCGGCGACCGTCCCGCGTTGCGTGGCGCGCTGGCGCGCGCGCTCGACCCGGGCTTCCGCGCCGGCCTGCGCGGCGCCGCGAACCCGTACGGCGACGGCAAGGCCGCGGCGCGGATCGTCGACGCGATCGTCACTGCCCCGCTCGACCAATTGCTCCACAAGACCTTCGTGGAAGCACGCGAGCGATGAACGAGCGGCTCGCCTGTCTGTGCGTCTCCCCCGAGGCGACGATCCGCGAGACGATGGCCGCCATCGACGCCGGAGCGGCAGAGGTCGCGCTCCTCGTCGGCACCGACGACCTGCTCGTCGCGCTGGCGACCGACGGCGACGTCCGGCGTGCGCTGCTCGCGGGCCAGTCGCTCGACGCTCCGATCGCGCCGTTCGCGCAGCGGGCGTTCGTGTCGGTCGAGGAGGGCACGAGCCGGGCCGACGTGCTCGAGCTCATGCACGCGCGGTTCGTGAACCAGGTGCCGATCATCGACGGGCGCGGCGCGCTGCGCGGACTGCACCTGCTGCGCGACCTGCTCGGCCCCGAGGAACGCCCGAACCCCGCGGTGATCATGGCCGGCGGCAAGGGTGCGCGCCTGCGACCCCTCACCGCGCGGCTGCCGAAGCCGATGCTGCCCGTCGCGGGACGCCCGATCCTGGAACGCGTCGTGCTGCACCTCGTGGGCGCGGGCGTGCGCGACGTGTACCTCGCGGTGAACTACATGGCCGACACGATCGAGTCGCACTTCGACGACGGCACGCGCCTCGGGTGCCGCATCGAGTACCTGCGCGAGCATCCCGACCAACCGCTCGGGACGGGTGGTGCGCTCGGGCTCCTGCCGCCGTCGGTGCGCGTGGACGGACACCCCATTCTTGTGATGAACGGTGACCTGATCACCCAGTTCGACGTGGGGCGCCTGCTCGCGACGCACGACCAGGCGGGCAACGCGGCGACCGTCGGCCTGCGCGAATACGCGCACGAGGTGCCCTTCGGCGTCGCGCGCATGCGCGGCAGCCGCATCGTGCGCTTGGAGGAGAAGCCGACGCCGGTGTGGTCGGTGAACGCGGGTGTGTACGTGATCGACCCGTCGCTCCTCGAGTGCGTCCCGGCCGGTCAGGAGTTCCCGATCACGGAGCTGATCGCGGGCGCGATCCGCCACGGCATGCCCGTCGGCGGTCACTACCTCGACGGCGACTGGATCGACGTCGGCCGCCACGACGAGCTGCGCCGCGCCCGAGGGGAGGCATCGTGACCGGCGGGCGCGACACGGAACGGGTCGTGAGCACGCTGGCCGGACGGCGGGTCCTCGTCACCGGCGCGGACGGGTTCATCGGCAGCCACGTCGTCGAGCGGCTCGTGGCCGACGGCGCCGACGTGCGCGCGCTGTGCGCCTACAACTCCAACGGCTCGTTCGGCTGGCTCGACGAGCTGCCCGACGTGCTCGGTGCCGTCGAGGCCCGTCTCGGCGACGTGCGCGATGCCGGGAGCGTCGAAGCCGCGGTCGAGGGCTGCGAGATCGTGCTCCACCTCGCCGCGCTCATCGCGATCCCCTACAGCTACGAGGCACCGCGGTCGTACGTCGACACGAACGTGAACGGGACGCTCAACGTGCTCGAAGCCGTGCGACGCACGGGCGCGGCACGGCTCGTGCACACATCGACGAGCGAGGTGTACGGCACACCCGACACGGTGCCGATCACCGAGGAGCACGCGCTGCGCGGGCAGTCGCCGTACAGCGCGAGCAAGATCGCGGCCGACAAGCTGTGCGAGGCGTGGGCGTGCTCGTTCGACACGCCGGTCGTCGTGCTGCGTCCGTTCAACACGTTCGGACCGCGTCAGTCGGCGCGTGCCGTCATCACCACCGTGTTGAGTCAGCTGCTCGCCGGCCGACGCGAGATCCGGCTCGGCAGCGTGACCCCGCGGCGGGACTTCACGTTCGTCACCGACACCGTCGACGGGTTCGTGCGCGCCGCGACCGCGCCCCTCGCGCCGGGTCAGGTCGTGCAGCTCGGGACGGGCACGACCGTGTCGATCGGTGAGCTCGTCGACCGGGCCGCGAAGGCGCTCGACGTCGAGGTGAGCGTGATCGAGGAGGCACGCCGCGTGCGGCCCGACGCCAGCGAGGTGCAGGTGCTGCTCAGCGACCCGACCCGCGCGCGCGAGCTGCTCGGATGGCGACCGACCGTGTCGCTCGACGACGGTCTGGCCCGCACCGCGGCGTGGCTCGCGGCGCGCGACCGTTCCATCGACCCCGACCGCTACCACGTGTAGGACGGCGTGATGGCACGGATCCACCTGTCGGAGCCCGCGTTCCGTGGCAACGAGGACGCCTATGTGCGCGAGGCCGTCGCGTCGAGCTTCGTCGCGGGCGGCCCGTTCCTGGGCCGGTTCGAAGCCGCGTTCGCGAATCGGGTCGACGCGCCGTACGCGGTCGCGTGCGCGAGCGGCACCGCGGCGATCCATCTCGCGCTGGTGGCGCTCGGCGTGCGACCGGGCGACGAGGTGTGGGTGTCGGACCTCACGTTCGTCGCGTCGGCCAACCCGGCCCGGTATTGCGGCGCGCGCGTCACGCTGGTCGACAGCGAGCCCGAATCCTGGAACCTCGATCCGTACGTGGTGGCCGAGGAGCTGGACCGGCGGGCCGCGTGCGGCGAGGCCCAGCCCGCGGCGATCGTCGCGGTGCATCTCCTGGGCCATCCCGCGCGCCTCGACGTGTTGCTCGTGGCCGCGGCCGAGCACGGCGTACCGGTCGTCGAGGACGCGGCGGAGTCACTCGGCGCGACGTGGACCGGAGGTCCCCTCGCCGGACGGGAGGTCGGCACCGTCGGCACGATCGGTTGCTTCTCGTTCAACGGCAACAAGCTCGTGACCAGTGGCGGCGGCGGCATGCTCGTCACCGCGAACGAGGCGTTGGCCGCGCACGCGCGACACCTCTCGACCCAGGCGAAGCTGCCGGGTGTCGGGTACGCGCACGACGAGATCGGCTTCAACTACCGGTTGAGCAACCTGTCGGCGGCGCTGGGCCTGGCCCAGTTCGAGCAGGTCGACGCGTTCCTCGCCCGCCGGCGCGAGATCGCGGACCGCTACGACGCCGCGTTTTCCCGCGTCCCCGGGCTCGCGGCTGCACCCGACCGTCCGTGGGCACGACGGTCGGGTTGGCTGTCGAGTGTGGTGTGCGCCGACCCGACCGTGCGCGAGCGCATCCGGCTCGCGCTCGAAGCGGGCGACGTCGAGGCCCGGCCGGTGTGGGCACCGCTGCGACACCAGGCGCCGTACCGCGGCGCGCCCGTCCTGGGCGGCGACGTCGCGGTCCAGCTCGGCGATCGCGTTCTCAACCTCCCGTCGTCGGTCACGCTCACCGACGAGCAGCAGCAGCGCGTGATCGACGTCGTGCTGCGCGCCGCCAGCACCGCCGCGGCCTGAGCCGCCGCTCCGGGCCGCGGCACGGTTCATTGAAGCGCCTGCCGCGCTCAGCGCGGAGCACGGTTCATCGAAAGCTGCGCGTCGGAGGGTCCGGGCGGCACGCTCGCTCAGGCCGGCGTGCGGGCGGTGAGGACGAGCTCGTCGATCCACACGCGCGACGGGCCGGCGGTCCGGCCTCGACGCTGCAGGTCCACGACGTCGAGCCCCACCTCGGCGGCGAGCCCACGCGCCGTCGCCTCGTCGAGGAACGCGGTCCGGCCGGTGCCGGCCAGCGGCCCGCTCGTGATCGCGTCGACGCTCCGACTGCCGATGCGCCGTGCAGTCCCCTCACCGTCGGACCACGCGTACGTGAGCGGTGTGAACGCGATCGACACGAAGTGCGATGCCGGACGGAGCACGCGCGCCACTTCGTGCCACGCCGCAGCGGTCTCGTCTTCGCCGATGTATGCCAGCGCTTCGACGTCGAGCACGACGTCGAAGCTCGAGTCCGCGAGCGGCAACGCCAGCGCGTCCGCGACCGCGACCCTCGTCGGGAGGCACTCCTCGCGAAGCCGCTCGAGCGCGCGCTGCGCGCCGACCCGGGACCGATCGACGCCGACCGCCACGTGCCCCTCGTGCTCCGCGTACCAGAGCTGGGCCCCGGCGCCCGACCCGATCTCGAGGATGCGCAGACGCGCCCCCGCGCCGAGCGACGCGACGGCGCGCACGGCCTCCTCTGCGGGCCACCGACCCCACGCCCGGGTCGCGAAGATGTCGTCCCAGACCGTCAGCATTCGACCGCACCGTCCGGGAGCGGCCGGGCCCGACCCTCGCGCACCGCCGCGTCGTGGGCGCCCCGGTCGAACACCCGGGCGCCGAGCAGCAGACGTTCCTCGCGCGGCGCGAACCGCCGCTTGAAGCGCAGGAGCGAGTCGTCGTCGGCGTCACCGACCCCACCACCGAGCAACAGCTCGCCCACGCCGAGCGCGGCCAGCTCCTCCTGGGCGCGCCAGAGCGCAAGGGTGGTCGCCCTTCCGCCGCGACCCCACCGCGTCCCGTACACATACGACGCGACCGGGCCGCTGCGCACGACGAGGCACGCGGCGCCACCCTGGTCGTCGCGTGCCTCGGCGATCCACGCGTCGAGCCCGTCGTCGCGGGCGAGCGCGGCGAAGTACTGCGGCCCGAGGCGCCAGCGCTCGGCCGCGTCGAGGCGCTCCATGTGCTCCTCGTAGCGCGTCGCGAACTCCGACGCGATCGACGAGTCGAGCGGTGCCCATCGCTCGACGGACCGGCGCCGCGCCTGCGAGATGTCGCGGCGCATGTTCGCCGAGAGCGCGTTCCAGTGGTCCCCGAGGTCGTCGAGCGCGACGACGCAGATCGTCTTGTCGGGCCGGCAGCACCACGTGTTCGCGATCGCGTCACGGTGCGCCAACCACGGTCCGAGCATCACGACCTCGCTCACGACGCCGAGCTCGGGGAGCGTCTCGTCGAGCGCGGCCCTCAGCTCGGCCGACACAGTCAGGGGCGATACGGCCGTGCTCGGGATCGTCAGCACGGGACCGCCGTACTCGGGCGTGCGAGCGAGGAAGCGGTCGCCGCCGAGCGGCGCGAGAAGGAGCGGATACGTCGCCGACCACGCCGACGCGGTGAGGGTGACGAGCACGGGCCGCAGCTCCCTCGCCGTCGCGGCGCCCCTCAGGAAGGAGCGGGTGCACGTCGGATCCAGCACCTGACCGCGCACCTCGTCGTCCCAGCCGTCGTCGTCGATCTCGAGGACGCGTGCCGGCACCGCGTGATGCCCGACGCGGGCCGACCGCTCGTCGGGTACCCGGCCGCGACCCGACTCGCGCACCGAACCGAGCGCGCCGCGCACCTCGGCGACGACGCGCTCCATGTCACGCTCGTCGTACCGCTGGTCGCACGGGATGGTGAGCACGTGCGCGTCGAGGTCGGCCGCGCCCGGGTTGGCCTGAAGATCGACGTCCGCCGGTGCCGGCCAGTGCACGGGGCAGAACACGCGCCGCGCCGCGAGCGCGGCGCGCAGCCCGTCGCGGTCGTCGACGCGTACCGGGAAGCCGAACGGGCAGACGTCGGGCGGCAGCTCCTCGAAGAGCACCGCGACGCCCTCGACGTCACGCAGGCCCTCCAACAGGACGGTGGAGTTGCGCCGCCGCGCCGCGACGATGGCATCGACGTCGAGGCGCGTCAGCGTCTCCCGTCCGATCGCGCTCATCGCGTGGACCTCGCGCGTCGGGCCCAACCGGGCCTCGGCCGCCGCAAGCTGCGCGAGGACCTGCTCCTCGTCGTCGCGAGCTCCCGTCGACCACGCGAACTTTGCCGCAAGCGCCTCGAACCTGGCGGACGCGAACGCCTCGTCCGGAGAGGCGCTCGGCGACGGCAGTGCCCCGCCGAACGCGAGACCGCCGTCACTCACCGGACCCCACTTCCGCAGGCTCGCGACGCCGCGGTCCGCGTGGAGCGGGAACGACGACAGCAGCGAGTGCGTACGGTCCTCCACGACGAGCCGGCCGCGTCGCGAGGCGTCACGGACGACCTCGAGGACGTCGTCGGGGTAGGGGAAGCCGAAGGGCGCGACGGTGATGACGGCGCCGCCGGGCCCGACCCGGTCGACCGCGCGCGCCAGCGCCGCGGCTCGCGGCGCACCGCGTTCGTCGACGTCGACGGTGACGGGGCTGCATCCCGTCTCGCGCAGCGGCTGGAGCAGCGCGTCGCAGACGAAGGCGGGCACCACGACGGCGTCGGGTGTCGCGGTCGCGACGACGAGTCGAACGGCCTCGCGTCCCGACCCGACGAGCACGCGTGGGCGGGTCGGCGGGACCGCGAGGGTGTCGAGCCACGCGTCGACATCCCGGAGATCCCCACCCGCGCTCGGATCGAGCGCGAACTCACCGCCCACGGCGCGGCGAGCGGCGAGATCCGCCTCACCGCGCTGCGACACGGCCGTCATCGTGCGGATCGCGTCACGGGACGAGGTCCTCCCAACCGAGCGGACGGCCGGGTTCCGCATCGGCGCGGAGCCGCCACCCGACCAGGCGATCGACCGCGAGCGCCGGGATCCCGCCCGCGACCGGTCGCAGCGGGACCAGGTCGTCGCGCTCGAGCCGATGACCCGCCGGCAACGGCCGCCGCGGGTACAGACCCTTACGGACCACATCGCGGTTGACGGCTTCCGCAGTGGACGCGACCGGCGCGTGCACCGCGCCCGCGATCGCGCGCACCGTCTCGACCCACTCCGGCGCGTCCGCAAGATCGAGCGACGCCGCGTGGTCGGGTCCGGGCGCGGTCGTCGACCAGGTGACGTGCTTCTCGACCACCTGCGCGCCGAGCGCGACCGCCGCGGACGCGGCCGCGGCACCGAGGGTGTGGTCCGAGAACCCGACCGGGCGGCCGGTCAGCTCGCGCAGCCGTTGCATGCGGGCCAGGTTCGCTTCTACGAGCGGCGTGGGATACGCGGAGACGCAGTGCAGGAACACGACGTTGCGCGCGGCCGAGAGGTGACGGCCGATCTCCTTGATCTCGGCGTCGCTCATCATCCCCGTCGACACGAGCAGCGGCAGACCGGACGCCCCGGCCGCGCTCAGCAACCACGGGTTGTCCGCGTCGCCGGAGCCGATCTTGAGGACGCGCGGGTCGAGGGTCAGCACGTCGGCGCACGCGCGCTCGCCGTCGGGGGTGCAGACGAACGCGACCCCGGCGTCGGCCGCCTCGTCGCGCAGGACGGCGAGCTGGTCGAGATCGAGACGCAACCGCTCGAGCAGCTCGTGCTGGTCACCGCCACCCTGGTACGGAGCGTTCGGTGCCTCCGGAGCGAGCAGCTCGTCGACGATCCAGTACTGGAACTTCACCGCGTCGAAGCCCGCTTCCGCGCAGGCGCGGACCATCTCGCGGGCACGGTCGACGTCGCCGTCGTGGTTCACGCCGATCTCGGCCATGAGCCACGGCGATGCGGCGCTGGGAAATCTCACGACGCCAGCTCCCGGGCGCGCGCGAGATCGTGCACGTCGTCGACGTCGACCGCGTGCTCGGGGTCGACGAACGCGAGCGCGATCGGCGCGACGAGCAGCGGGCCGCCCGCGCGCACGCGCGCCGCCGGCGCGACGAAGGCGCTCCCGGTCGCGTTGGCCAGCGGCGGGATGTCCTGGCTCCGGCGGTCGAACAGGGCCGGGACGAGCGGCGCCGCGAGACCGTCGGGCCCGGCGACGAGCGCGAACGCGGTCGTGGGCGCCAGCGGCACCGCGGTGACGGCGCACGCCGCGCCTTGCGCGTCGTCGAACGCACGAACGACCGCGACGAGGTCGCCGGCCGTCGTGAACGGGGCCGTCGGCTGGACGAGCAGCACGACCTCCGTACCCGGATCGCCCCACTCCCGCAGCGCGTGCGTGACGACCGGATCCATGGGCGCGTCGTCGGTGGCGAGCTCGGCCGGGCGGAGTCCGGGGACGGTCGCGCCCGCGGCGGTCGCGATCGACGCGTACCGCTCACTGTCCGTCGATACGAACACCCGCGTGACCGCGCCGAGCGCGGCGTGGATCGCCCGCTCGAGGAGGGTCACGCCACCGACGCGTGCGAGGTTCTTGTCGGGCACCCGCGTCGAGCCGGCGCGCGCGGGGATCACGCAGAACACGCGGTCGGCGTCGAGTCGCGCAACCACGGGCCGTGTCGCGTCTCAGTCGCCCGCGGCGGTTGCCGCGACCGCGCGCAGGAAGTCCGCGACCTCACCCGCGTCGCGCGCGTCGGCCTCGACCGCGAAGGCCTCGGCCACGTCGGCCGGGATGAGCTGCGCGATGAGCGCGGCGTCGTCGGGCGCGTCGGGGTCGATCGCGCCGAGCCCCCGCGCGAGCAGCGCCAGTGACTCCTCGACCGCGCCTTCCCGGTACGCCGCGACGGCGAGCGCGACGCAGCGGGGACCGGTCGTCGCCGCGGCGACGACGAAGGCGGGGGCGAGCTGGGGCGCCGCGAGCAGCACCTCGTGCACGATCGGGCCCAGGTCGGCCTCGGGGATGTCGGCCGCGGCGGCCTCGATGTAGGGCACCGCCCGCTCGTCGCCGAAGGTCGCCCACGCCACGACCCCGGCCCGGGCCCGGTCGAGCGGGGGCGCGGCGGTCGCGGCGGCGACCGTGAGGAGCGGACAGTGGTCGTCGGCGCCGGACTCCCGGAGCCGGGCCGACCACTCGAGGGTCCGGGACAGCTCCAGGTAGGGGGCGAAGGCGGACGCGAAGGCGAGGAGGGAGCGCTGGCCGGGGAAGCGGGCCCACAGCGCTTCCGCGATGCGGTCGATCCCGTCGGCCGGGGCGTGGTCGAGCCAGCCCAGGACCTCGGTCACCCGGTCCTCGGGGATCGTGGCGACCACCGGGCCCGGGTCGAAGTCGGTCTCCGCGCACAGTGCGGCGAAGGCGGCCCACACGTCGGGGAGGAAGGGGTCGGCGCCGAAGGCGGCCACCACCTCGTCGGTCGCCTCCTGGAAGCGTCCGAGCACGTAGAGGGCGTGGCCCCGGATCAGGCGGATGAGGGCGGCCGGGATCTCGGTGAACCCGTCGCCGACCGGCGAACCGGGATCGACCGTGGTCAGGAGGGCCAGGGCCGCGGTCGAGTCCCCGGCCTGGACCAGGGCGGATGCCTCGAGCACGTCGGCCAGGGCCGAGCCGACCACGTCCCGGCGGACGGCCTGGGCCCACACCCGGGCCTCGCGGTGACGGCCCTGCTCGAGCAGGAGCCGGGCCAGGGCCGCGGCGGCCGCGCCCCGGATCCGGGGGTCGGGCGTCTCGAGGACGGCCAGGTCGAAGGCGTCGAGGGCGTCGTCTTCCCGGCCCTCGGCCAGGAGCGCGCGTCCCCGGTCGAAGGCGTCGCAGCCCGTGGGTGCGAGGTCCGCGTGCGCCATGGTGCCTCCGTCGATCTCCCGCGGCGGTCGATGCCGCCGTCCCGAGTGGTGTCATCGGCACGTCCGCCAGCCCCCTCAAGGGGAGAGTGCGGACGGAGTGGAGCTCCGCCGGGCGAAGCCCTCCGAGCGGCGCGGAGGGAGCCATGGACAGAGTGCGGACCGAGCGGAGCTCCGCCGGGCGAAGCCCTCCGAGCGGAGCGGAGGGAGCCATGGATATGGCCGTATCACTCCTCCGATTCGGCTCCAGGGACCGGCCGGTGTGCCGAGAGAAGGGCATGACGACGTTCGAGGACGAGGTGCAGGCGGTGCTGGCCGGGCTCCCGTCGCAGGAGCTCGTCGACCGGGGTGTCGTGGTCGACGCCCTGCTCGACCTGTTCGGCGCGGCGGGTGACGACGGCGAGCGGGTGTCGGCTGCGCTGCGCGACCTGCCGCCCGCGGGCCTCCTCGAGCGCGCGGTCGCGACGAGCACCCTCCTCGGGTTGCTCGACCCTTCGTCGAACTGACGCGTTCGGTCGCCGAGGGACCGAAGGCGGATTCCGCCGAGTTTTCCTCAGGGCCGGCGCGGGTCGACCGATCGGACCCAACGAGCACGGAGAAGCTCGCCTCGACGCCACGGATGGGTGCGGCAGCGAACGTGGAGGTTCGCGTTGTCGGTCACTCGACCGGAGAAGAGCCGGCTGCACCACGGTGCCCCGGCGGCGCAGGTTTGCAGCATCCCGTGCCCGCGCAACGTCGCCTCCTTGCTTTCGGGAGGTGACGTCGCGTGAACGATCTCGCGATCGAGGCGATCCAGGGTGCACTGCACGGGCTCGCAGCCCGGCAGCGGACCATCGCCGACAACATCTCGAACTCAGAGACGCCGGGCTTCCTCGCCGGGCAGGTCTCGTTCGAGAGCAGCCTCGCCGACGCGATCAGCAACGACGGCGACCCCTCGACGGTGCAACCGACGATGAGCCGCTCGACCGCGCCCACGAACCTGCAGGGCAACAACGTGAGCCTCGACGACGAGACCGTCAGCGCGATGAAGACGGACATGTCGTACCAGCTGATGATCGAGGCGATGACGTCGAAGTTCAACCTGCTGCGGCTGTCGATCTCAGGAAAGGCCTGATCGATGTTCAACGCCATGAACACCGCCGGTACGAGCCTGCACGTGTACCGCACGTGGCTCGACGCGATCTCCGACAACATCGCGAACATCAACACCGCGCGCCCGACGAGCGGTCCCGCGTTCCAGCAGCGCATGGTCGTCGCGGAGGCGGTGCCGAGCACCGACGGGTCCGCGATCGGCAACGGTGCCGCGGTGGCGGGCGTGACGTTCGGTGACCCGGCCGGGCGCGTGGTCAACGACCCGAGCAACCCGCTCGCGGATGCGCAGGGCAACGTGCGCATGCCCGACATCGACCTGGGCGACCAGATGGTCCAGATGCTCGTCGCGGAGCGCGGCTACCAGGCCAACCTCGCGACGGTCAGTCGGGCCAAGGACTCGTACCAGGCCGCGCTCGAGCTCGGGAAGTGACGGAGGGCTCGGTGGCGATTCCTGCAGTTGGTTCGCTCGGCTCGCTCGGTTCGTTGGCGAGCCTCAACATCCAGCCGGTCACCCAGGCGGGTGCAGCCGACGCCGCGAACGCGACCGCTGCCGCGGGGAGCACGTCGAACGACTTCGGCAACGCGATCGTCAACGCGCTCGACAACCTGCAGGGCACGCAGAACAACGCGGACCAGCTCGCGATCCAGGCGTCGACCGGCAACCTCACCGACGTCACCGACTACCTGATCGCCTCCAACCAGGCGCAGGTCCAGACGCAGTTGACGACCGCCGTGCGAGACAAGGCGGTTGAAGCCTTCCAGAGCATCATGGGGATGCAGGTCTGATGCCCAAGTTCGATCTCGAACGCACGAAGAGCCAGCTCCAGCGCTTTCTCGGAGGGTTCACGACCGGCCAGAAGGTCGTGTCCGTGCTCGCCGCGATCGGCCTCGTCGTCGTCGGCATGGTGTTCATCTCGTCGAGCCCGAAGCAGCAGTACGCGCCGCTCTTCAGCAACCTCGATCCGAAGGACGCGTCGTCGATCACGACCGCGCTCCAGTCGAAGGGCGTGAGCTACAAGCTCGGCAACGGCGGCGACACGATCCTCGTCCCCCAGTCGCAGGTGTACCAGACCCGTCTCGACATGAGCGCGCAGGGTCTGCCGACCGGGAACAGCGACGGGTACTCGCTGCTCGACAAGGAAGGTCTCACGACCTCCGAGTTCAAGCAGAACGTCGACTACCAGCGCGCGCTCGAGGGTGAGCTGAGCAAGACGATCGGCGCGCTCGACGCGGTCGACGGCGCGACCGTGCACCTCGTCGTGCCGCAGAACGACGTGTTCGCGAGCGACTCGCAGAAGCCCAGCGCATCGGTGCTCGTCAAGACGAAGCCGAACCAGTCGCTCGACTCGGGCTCGGTGCAGGCGATCGTGAACTTGGTCGCCTCGAGCGTCGCGGGCATGGACCCGAACACGGTGACCGTCGCCGACACGAAGGGAACGGTGCTCGCGGCACCGGGCATGGCGGGCGCCGCGGCCGGCGACGTGCACTCGGGGGACACCGCGGGGTACGAGCAGCGGGTCACGCAGTCGGTGCAGGACATGCTGAACGGCGTCTACGGGCCGGGCCACGCGATCGTGCGCGTCGCGGCGACGCTGAACTTCGACCAGAAGGCGACCACCGCGACCGCGTACGGCAACGACGTCGCGCAGCAGATCACGACGGGGACGACGACCACGACGATCGCCGGGGGACCCACCACCACGCCGACCACGGCGCCGGCGTTGACGCAGAACCAGAAGACCGAGACGTACACGAGCAACGGCGGCGGCACCGCGGCCGGTGTGCTCGGCACGGGTACGCCGACGGTCGGCGGCGGCGGCAACACCAACTACTCGAACAACGAGAACAACAGCGACTTCGGAGTGGGCAAGGTGACGGCCGAGGTGCGCACCGCGCCGGGCACGGTCGACCGGATGTCCGTGGCGGTCGTGGTGGACGGCAAGAAGGTGCAGGCGTCCGACCTGCCCAACGTGCAGAACCTCGTGCAGGCCGCGGTCGGTCTCAACCCTGCTCGCGGCGACCAGATCAACGTCACCCGCATGACCTTCGACAACACGCAGGCGAAGGACGCGGCCAAGGCGCTGTCGGCCACCGACGCGGCGAAGAAGCAGAACGCGTTGTTCGACATGATCAAGGCGCTCGTCGCACTGCTGCTCGTCGGCGTGGTGCTGTTCCTCGCCTGGCGGGCGATGAAGAAGGCGGCCAAGCGCGAGCCGATCCGTACGCCGCTCGACCTGCGCGCGCTCGAGGCCGCCACGCCCGGTATGGGCACGAACCGTCTGCTCCAGGCCCAGCAGCTGGCCCAGCTCGCGCAGCTCCAGGGTCTCGACGACGCGGCGATGCCGCCATCCATCGAGGCTGCGGCGCTCCCCGAGCCCACGGAGCTCGACCAGGTCGAGAAGGACATCATCGGGCTGATCGACCACCAGCCCGACGAGGCCGCGGCGACGCTGCGCAGCTGGCTCGCCGACCGGAGGTCGTAAGCGGTGGCGCAGCGACACCTGAGCGGAGCCCAGAAGGCCGCCGTGCTGCTCATGCAGGTCGGCACGGAACGGTCGTCGAAGGTGCTGCGGCTCCTGCGCGAGCAGGAGGTCAGCCAGATCATGGCCGAGGTCGCGCGCCTCGACACCGTGAAGGCCGAGGCGGTCGACGCGGTGATGTCGGAGTTCAACGAGCTCCGCTCGGCACGCGCACACGTCGCTCAGGGTGGCTTCGACCGCGCCCGTGAGCTGCTCGAGGAGAGCCTGGGCGAGGACAAGGCGCGCGAGATCCTCGAGAGCCTCGGCGCCACGATCGTGAAGGCGCCGTTCGAGTTCCTCCGCCGCGCCGACCCGCGCCAGGTGCTCACCTACCTCCAGGACGAGCACCCACAGACGATCGCCCTCGTGCTCGCGCACCTCACCGCCGACTCCGGCGCGATGGTGCTCAGCGCGCTGCCCGAGGAGCTGCAGCGCGACGTCGCGCGCCGGCTTGCCACGATGGACCGCACCTCGCCGGAGGTGATCGCGCAGATCGAAGCGGTGCTCGAGCCGAAGCTGTCGTCGATCGTGCAGCAGCAGGACATGTCGACGGTCGGTGGTGTGCAGGCGTTGGTCGACATCCTGAACCGTTCGGACCGTGCGACGGAGCGTCTCATCTTCGAGGGGCTCGAGCGTGACAACCCCGACCTCGCCGACGAGGTCCGCAGCCGCATGTTCGTGTTCGAGGACATCGTCGGGCTGGACGACCGCTCGGTGCAGCTCATCCTGCGTCAGGTCGACTCGAAAGAGCTCGCGGTCGCGCTCAAGGGTGTCGCGCCGAACGTGCGCGACAAGATCATGCGCAACATGTCCGAGCGCGCCTCCTCCAACCTGGCCGAGGAGATCGAGCTGCTCGGACCCATGCGCCTCAAGACCGTCGAAGAGGCGCAGGGCGCGGTCGTCCGTGTCATCCGTGCGCTCGAGGAAGCGGGTCAGATCGTCGTGTCCCGCTCCAACGAGGAGTTCGTGAATTGACCGGCGGGAGACGCGAGGTCGTGATCGATGGGTGACACGGCGCGGCGGCGCAGCACGGTGCTCAAGGCGCGCACGGACGCCATCGAGGTGTTCGAGGCGACGCCCCTGCCGTCCGAACCGGTGAACGGCATCCTGCTCGACGACCGCCTCGTGAGCGAAGCACGCGAGACGGGCTACCGAGCGGGCTTCGACGCCGGGTACCAGGCCGGCCACGACGAAGGCCTGCAGGCCGCGGCGATCTCGGTGCAACAGGCCGAGGCGGTGCGCGCCGCGCAGCTCCAGCCCGCGCTCGCGGCGCTGGACCTCGCGGTGCAGCGCTTCGACGCGGAGCAGGGCACGGCCTTCGCCCAGGTCGAGGACTCGATCGCGACCGCGGCCTTCCTCCTTACCGAGGCGCTGCTCGGGCGCGAGCTCGCGCTGACGTCGTCGCCCGGTCGCGACGCGGTCGCGCGCGCGTTGCAGCTCGCACCGCAACGACTCGACGTCACGATCAGCCTCAACCCCGCCGATCTCGCCACGATCGAGACCGGCGACGACCTCGCCCCGGGACGTCACGTAACCCTCGTCCCCGACCCCACCCTCGCGTCCGGCGACGCGCGGGTCGCGGTCGGCGCGTGCAGCATCGAGGCCATCCTCGCCGACGCGGTCGAGCGGGTGCGCGCCGCGCTGGAGGTGCCCGCGCCATGAGCACCCACGTGGCGTCGAACGGCGCGAGCAGCGCGCTCGTGGCGAAGCTTCAGGAGGCAATCCGCGTCGCCGGACCGCGCGTGACGGGACGCGTGAGCTCGGTCGTCGGCCTCCAGCTCGAGGTCGAGGGTCTGCAGAGCGCGATCGGCGACGCGGTGATGGTCGAGACGCCGAGCGGGGTTCTCCCCGCCGAGGTCGTGGCGCTGCGCGACGACGGGCTCGTGTGCATGCCGTTCGGGACGCTGGCCGGTGTGCGAACCGGCGCGACCGTCGCGGCCGCGGACCGTCCGCTCACCGTTCCGGTCGGGCCCGGTCTGCTCGGCCGCGTCGTCGACGGTCTGGGCCGCCCCATCGACGACGGCGGCCCGCTGCGCGACACGACGCCCGTCACCGTCGACGGCGAACCGCCGCACCCGCTGCGTCGCAGCCTGGTCGACCGCCCGCTCCCGCTCGGCGTGCGCGCGCTCGACGCGCTCATCCCGTGCGGTCGCGGTCAGCGCCTCGGCATCTTCGCCGGCTCCGGTGTCGGCAAGTCCAGCGTGCTGTCGATGATCGCCCGCGGCACCGAAGCACAGGTCTCGGTGATCGGGCTGATCGGTGAGCGTGGTCGTGAGGTGCGCGACTTCATCGAGAGCGACCTCGGCCCCGAGGGCATGGCCCGTTCGGTCGTCGTGGTCGCGACCTCCGACGAGCCCGCGCTCGTGCGTCTGCGTGCCGCGTTCACCGCGACCCGGATCGCGGAGTGGTTCCGCGACCAGGGCGCGGACGTCGTGTTGATGATGGACAGCCTGACCCGCTTCGCGATGGCGCAGCGCGAGGTCGGGCTGTCGGCCGGCGAGCCGCCCGCCACACGCGGCTACCCGCCGTCGGTGTTCGCGCTGCTGCCCAGGCTGCTCGAGCGTGCGGGCGCGGGCGAGCACGGCAGCATCACGGGCCTCTACACCGTGCTCGTCGAGGGCGACGACATGAACGAGCCGATCGGTGACGCGGCCCGTTCCATCCTCGACGGTCACATCGTCCTGTCGCGACGCCTCGCGACGGCCGGGCACTTCCCCAGCATCGAAGTGCTCGAGTCGATCTCCCGTGTGGCGCCCGCGATCACGAGCCGCGAGCAGCGCGGCGCGGCGACGGAGTTCCGACGGCTCCTCGCTGCGTACCGCGACGCCCGCGACCTCATCGAGATCGGCGCATACGTGCCTGGTACCAACCCGCTCGTGGATCGAGCGGTGCAACTCCGTGACGCCATGGACGGCTTCCTCCGACAAGACATCGGTGAGATCGCATCGGCGGAAGCAAGCTGGGAAGCGCTCCAGTCGATCGTGGGCTCGCCGCACATGTAGGAGAGCCGCGACACCCCATGAAGCGCTACCAGTTCAGGTTGGCGTCGGTCCTCAGGGTCCGCCGCATCCAGGAGGAGCAGGCGCGCGCCGAGCTTCTCGCCGCGAACCAGTCCGTCCGTACCGCGCACCTGCACCTCGCGTCGCGGGTCGGTCATCTCGAATCGCTCCCGAAGTCGGCGGCTGTCGCGTCCACGCCCGCGTTCCTTGCCAACCAGGCCCGCCTCGCGTCCGTGGCGTCGTCCATCTCGCTCGCGCGCATCGCCAAGCAGGTCGCGGACGAAGCCGCGACGGAGAAGCGACTCGCGTGGCAGGTCACCGCGCAACGCGTCGAGTCGCTCGAGCGGCTCGACGACCGCGCCCGCACCGACCACGCGCTCGAGACGCAGCGCGCCGTCGACCAGGAGGTCGACGACCTCGTCGTCAGCCGGTTCCGCCGCGACGAGCACCCGGGGGGTGGCCGATCGTGACCGCGGTCGACGCCACCGGCTTCGCGAGCGGCTTCAGCGCGGTGCAAGCGCGCATCGCGGAGATCCAGAGCGGGTTCGCGCCGGTGCCGAGCACCACGTCGAACAGCACGAGCGCGTCCGGCTCCGACTTCGCCAGCGTGCTCGCCGGTGTGCAGAACGGATCGGGGACGGGCACGACGGCCGTCTCGGGCGCCTCGGCGGGCGGGTCGACGAGGGGTGCGCAGGTCGTGGCCGACGCCGAGAAGTACCTGGGCACGAAGTACGTGTACGGCAGCAACGACCCGTCGCGCGGTCTCGACTGCTCGGGCCTCGTGCAGGTCGCGTACCGCGACATGGGCGTCGACCTGCCCCGCGTCACCTACGACCAGGTGAAGGTGGGCCAGCCGGTCAGCCAGGCCGACCTGCAACCGGGTGACCTCGTCTTCTCGGTCGGCGACAAGGGCATGCGCGTCAACGGGCACGTCGGCATCTACGCCGGCAACGGCATGTACGTCGTCGCGCCGCACACCGGCGACGTCGTGAAGCTCGCGCCGCTGCCCAAGAACATCACCGCGATCCGCCGGATCTTCCCGGCCGGGTCATGAACGGAGGATCGATGAACGTCGGGACCGTCGAGACACCGGTCGCACCGTCACCGGCGTCGCGCGCGTCGAAGGGTGACGACGACGGGTCGGGCGCCGCGTTCGTCGCCGTGCTGACGGGCATGGTGTCGCAGCAGCCATCCGGTGACACCAACCCGGGCACCGGCACCGGCACGAACGCGGGCGCCCTTGTACCGGCGAGCGGCGCGGGCCACCCCGCCGCGAACACACCCGCGCCCACTGCGGGCTCCACGTCGCCCGGTGCGACGCCAGGGACGAACGACGCCGCCGCTTCGACACCCGCGAGCGACGACGCGACCGCGACCGCAGCCGACGCGGCGACCGTCGCCGCGGCCGATCCCTCGCTCGACGACGTCACCGCGGCGACCGCGACTCCCGCGACCGCGACCACGCCCACGAGCGCTGCGCCCGAACCCGACGCGACGGCGCCGGTCGACCCGAGCCCGATCACTGCGGCGGCGACCGAGGGAACGAACCCGACGACCGTCACCGCACCCGCGCCGACCTCGGAGCCGGCGACCGCGAGCGCGACCGCTGCGGCCTCCGCACCGACCGACCCGAGCGCCCTGTCCGCGCCCTCGGTGCAGACAACCGCGGCCGACCAGGGTCCCGCGGACGCGGACGCAGATGCCGCCGACGACGCGCCCACCACCTCGGACGCCCCTGGCACCCATACCCCCGCAACGCCTGCCGCGCGCACGGCCGGGACGAACCCGACGACCGCCACGACGACGACGGCGAGCGCCACCGACCCCGCGAACGCGGCGACCGCCGTCACCGCGCCGGTCACGGCCACCGCGACGACGTCGGACGGCTCGCGTGGTGGCTCCCCGCCCGCACCGGCACGTCCCGCGCCCGCTCCCGCGTCCTCGAGCCCGTCGACCGCGGGCTCGACCGCGCCGACGACCGCGACTGCGCCGGTCACCACTCCGCTCGCAACGACGCCCACCGCGCCGGCGACGCCGGTCGCGACCGCACCCGCGCCGGCCGCGGTCCCGCCGACGCCCGTCGCGCAGCTCGTCTCGGTGGTCGCGCCGCTGCGAACCCAACCCGACGGCTCCTACCGGCTCACCGTCGATCTGCACCCGGCCGAGCTCGGGCGCGTGCAGCTCGAGGTCCACGTCGAGCACGGCGTCGTGAACGTGCACCTGCAGGCCGACCACGCGTCCACGAGCGCGCTGCTGCGCGAGGGGTTGCAGGACCTGCGCAACCGCCTGCAGGCCGCCGGTGTGCGCGCCGGCGGTGTCGTCGTCGACCACGGCGACAGCTCGGCCGCGCGCGGCGACGGCGGTCTCGACCGTGAGGCCGGACGCGACGGCGGTGCCGAACGCGCCGGAGCCGCGGACGGCGCCACCGCGACCGTCGACCCATCCGCCCCGACGTCAACCCAGTCGCCCGACGCGCTCGTCGACGTGCGGCTCTGAGCCGACCGAACAGGAGACGGTATGACCGCGATCGACCCCACCCAGTCCACGAACCCGTACGCGAACACGAACACGACGCCGCAGATCGACCGGCCCGACCAGTTCGGCAAGGACACGTTCCTCAAGCTGCTCGTCGCGGAGATGCAGTACCAGAACCCGCTGTCGCCGACGGACCCCTCGGCGATGATGGGCCAGACCGCGCAGTTCAGCATGCTCGAAGCGCTGCAGAACATGTCGTCGACGGTGCAGGCGAGCACCAACGCGAACCAGATGGTCATGGCGAGCACCATGGTCGGCAAGCACGTGACCTATCTCGACGACAACAAGCAGCCGGTCCAGGGGACCGTCGCGTCCGTCATGTTCGACACCACCGGTGCCAACCCGCCGTCACTGCATCTCGACAGCGGCAAGGACATCCCCATGGCGTCGGTCACCGAAGTCGACAAGTGATGGGAATCCCCGCGCCCCAGCACCAGATCTAGCCCACCCAATTCCAGTACCCCACCAAGGAGCAACCCCCCATGCTTCGTTCCATGTTCTCCGGCGTCTCCGGTCTGCGCAGCAGCCAGACGCTGATGGACGTCATCGGTAACGACATCGCGAACGTCAACACCGCCGGCTACAAGTCGAGCAGCGTCGTGTTCCAGGACCTGCTGAGCCAGCTCATCGCCGGTGCCGGCGCGCCGTCGAGCACCCTCGGCGGCACGAACCCCGCGCAGATCGGTCTCGGCGTGAAGGTCGGATCGATCACGACCAACTTCGCGCAGGGCGCGTCGCAGCTGACCGGTCGCTCGACCGACCTCTCGATCCAGGGCGACGGCTTCTTCGCGGTGCGCGAGGGCACGCAGACGCTCTACACGCGTCTCGGCAGCTTCTCGTTCGACGCGAACGGCTCGCTCGTGACGCCCGACGGCGGCATCGTGCAGGGCTGGCTGAACCAGAACGGTGTCACGAACACGAACGGTCCGACGACCGACATCCGCATGCCGCTCGGCCAGACCCTCCCGCCGACCGAGACCAACAACGTGACGTTGGGCGGCAACCTGCCCGCCGACGCCGCGAACGGCACCGCGCTCACCTCGTCGATCACCGTGTACGACACGCAGGGCAAGGCCGTGCCGATCACGTTCACGTTCACGAAGGCCGCGGCCCGCACGGTGCTCGACGGTGCGACGACGAACGGCAGCACCACGCTGACGTCGGCGACCGCGAACTTCACCGCCGCCGACGTCGGCAAGGCGATCACCGGTGCGGGCATCCCGGCCGGTACGACGATCGCGTCGGTCACCAACGGCACCACCGTCGTGCTGTCGGCCGCGGCGACCGCCACCGCCACCGGCGTGCAGACCGCGATCGACACCTCGGGCAACGTGTGGGACGTCAGCGCGACCGCGCCGAACGCGAACCCGGCCCTGCCTGCGGTCAGCCTCTACGGGCAGCTCCCGTCGCTCGTCTTCAACCCCAACACGGGCCTGCCCACGAACCAGGCGATCGGCCTCCCGCCGGTCACGTTCAACGCCGCGCTCAACGCGTCGCTCGGGACCAACTTCATCGCGCCGGTCAGCGTCGGCGTGGGTGCAGCCGGTCAGCCCGACGCGCTGGTGCAGTTCGCCGGTGCGAACAGCTTCGCCGCCCTGTCCCAGGACGGCACCTCGATCGGCTCTCTCCAGTCGTTCTCGATCTCGAACGACGGCGTGATCACGGGCGTGTTCTCCAACGGCAAGAGCCAGCCTCTCGGGCAGGTCGCCCTGGCCAGCTTCAACAACCCGGCCGGCCTCGAGAAGGCGGGCGACTCGATGTACCGGGTCACGAGCGACTCCGGCCTGCCCCAGATCGGCACCGCGTCGAGCGGCGGCCGGGGCAGCATCTCGGCCGGCACGCTCGAGATGTCGAACGTCGACCTGGCCCAGGAGTTCACGGAGCTGATCGTCGCCCAGCGCGGCTTCCAGGCCAACGCGAAGGTGATCACCACCTCCGACCAGATGCTCCAGGACCTGGTCAACCTCAAGCAGTAGCTCCAGAGGGGACGCACAAGAGCCGGGTGAGGGCACGGGAAGGGCCCTCACCCGGCCTGTGTCTTCTCGGTCGCTCGCTCGGCCCGGGCTCCCGAGTTCGCTCTGCGGTGCTTCGGACCGCTCACTCCCTGGCCAGTGCACTGCGCTCCTCCGTCGCTCCGTGCACGGCGCGCGGGTCGCACTGGTGACGCTCGCGCGTCCCCCCGTGTCCCTTTCGGGACCACGGAACTCTCAGAAACGCGCCCGTTCCGCCGATGTTTGGAGCACACGGCCACGGACCGGCCGGTGGCGTTGTCCAAGGACGGAGAACGATGATCAGCTTGACGCGCTTGAACGGCCCGCCGTTCGCGCTGAACTGCGACCTCATCGAACGTGTCGAGAGCACTCCCGACACGGTGGTGACCCTTGTCGACGGGACCAAGTACGTCGTCGAGGAGTCGGTGGCCACGGTGGTGGAGCGGGTGCGCGACTACCGCGCCTCGATCGTCGCCCTCGTCCAGCAGGCCGAAGAGGTCCCGCCCGCGCCCTCGCTGCGGGTCGTGCCGACGCTGGACCCGGAGGACTGAGTCCGATGGATCCGCTGACGCTCATCGGCACCCTCGGCGGGGTGCTCCTCGTCCTCGTGGGCGGGATCATGGAGGGCGCGCAACCGGGCGCGCTCATCGGCATCCCCGCGTTCATGATCGTCGTGATCCCGAGCGTGCTCGTGTCGCTCGCCGGGTTCACGAAGCACGACGTCGGCGCGATCGTCGGCGGGCTCAAGCAGGCGTTCACCGGCAAGGTGGAGTCCGCGGCCGGCTCGATCGCGGTGGTCGTCGAGTTCGCGGAGAAGGCCCGCAAGGAAGGCCTCCTCGCGCTCGAGGAAGGCGCCAAGACGATCGACGACCCCTTCCTCAAGAAGGGGATCATGCTCGCGGTCGACGGCACCGACCCCGAGGAGCTGCGCGAGATCCTCGAGGCCGAGGTCGCGTCCAAGAAGGCCAACAGCAAGGTGCCGGCGAAGTTCTTCCAGGACATGGGCGGCTTCTCCCCCACCCTCGGCATCGTCGGCGCCGTCATGGGCCTCATGCACGTCCTCGGGAACCTCTCCGACCCGACGACCGCCGGTGAGGGCATCGCCGGCGCGTTCATCGCGACGTTCTACGGCGTGCTCTTCGCCAACGCGATCTACATCCCGCTCTCGAACAAGCTGAAGCGGATCGCGGAGTCGGAGACCCAGCACATGGAGCTGGTGCTCGAGGGCATCCTCTCGATCCAGGCCGGCTCCAACCCGCGGGTCATCGAGCAGAAGCTGCTCTCGTTCCTGCCCGACAAGGAACGCCAGGCGCTCGAAGCCGAGCGGGCGGCGTGACATGGCCCGCCGCCGCAAGGCCGCCGAGGAGCCGGAACACGAGAACATGGAGCGCTGGCTCGTCAGCTACGCGGACATGATCACGCTGCTGGCCGCGCTCTTCATCGTGCTGTTCGCGATGTCGAGCATCGACCTCGCGAAGTTCCAGAAGTTCGCCCACGCCCTGAACTCGAGCCTCGGCGGTGGCGGCGGCGCGGCGGCGAGCAACGTGCTCCCCGCGGGTGGCAAGAGCGCGATCCAAGGCGGGAACGGCTTCTTCGACGGGCTCTCCGCGGGTCAGCAGCAGGAGGCGAGCCAGGCCCTGCTCGACAAGGAGAACGCGCAGAAGCAGGCCGAGGCGACGCGCAAGTCGCTGCTCGAGACCCAGAGCCAGATCGAGGCCAAGCTCCAGGCCGCCGGGCTCGGGAACTCGGTGCACTTCCGCCTCGACCCGCGCGGTCTCGTCATCAACATCGTCACCGACGGCGTGCTCTTCGACAGCGGGTCGGCCCAGCTGCGCCCCGACGGGCAGTCGGTCCTCGACCAGCTCGCACCGGCGCTCAACGCCCTGCCCGAGCCGCTCTCGATCGAGGGCCACACCGACAACGTGCCGATCGGGCCCGGCGGCGCGTACCCGAGCAACTGGGAGCTCTCCACCGCCCGGGCCACGTCCGTGCTCCGGTACCTCATCGACAGTCACGGCCTGAACCCCGCCCGCCTCACCGCCGCGGGCTACGCCGACCAGCGACCGCTGGTCCCCAACACCGACGACGCCGGGCGGGCCACGAACCGCCGCGTCGAGATCGTCGTGATCGCGCCGAGTGCGTCGAGCGCGTCGATCAACCCGTAAGTACCCGATCGACCACGACGTCCAGAACAGTCACCGACAAGCGAGTTGAGTCCGATGGCGAAGAAAGAGAAGGGCGACGGCGAGGCGCCCAAGAAGAGCAAGGCGAAGCTGTTCATGGTGGTGGGCCTGCTCATCGTCCTGGGCCTCGGGGCGAAGATGACGATCCTCGCCCCGAAGAGCAAGGCCGCGTGCGCGGCGCCCGGCACCCCGCTGTCGGGCCCGACCGTCGCGACCGTCGCCCCGACCACGACCGTCCCGCCGGTCAAGACGGCGACGACCGCGTCGCCGACGCAGGCGACCGTGGGCACGACCACGACGACGGCGTGCGCCGCGGCGCCCGCGCCCGACGGCGGCGTGCTCAAGCTCGACTCGACGACGATCAACCTGGCCGACGGCCGTTACCTCAAGGTCGGGATCGCCCTCCAGCTCCCGGCGTCGACCGACCTCAAGACGTTCACGTCCGACGATGGCGGCGCCAGGGCGCTCGACATCACGATCCGCCTGCTCGGCAGCAAGGGGTACAACGACCTGATCTCGGTCAAGAACCGCAACGCCATCCAGACCACCCTGACCCAGCAGGTCGTCGACGCCTACGAGGGCAAGGTCAAGGGCGTCTACTTCACCGAGTTCGTCATGCAGTAAGGGGCCCGACGGGCCCCACCACTCCTCAGGTTGGCGTCCCCCATGCCGATGGTGGACTCGTGGCGTCAACGAGCCAAGTCGTCCACTCATCGAGGCCTGCTGGCCGCCGTGGCGGCCCGCCGCAGACCTACGACTTCCGGCGTCCGAACAAGTTCAGTCGCGACCACGTACGCGCGCTCCAGATCGTCAGTGAGACGTTCGCGCGGCAGTTCTCGACCGTCCTCGCGACCACCCTGCGCGCCGTCTCCACGGCGACCTTCATCGAGATCGAGCAGCTGACCTACGACGAGTACATCCGGTCGCTGCCCAACCCGTCGCACATGGTGATCCTGTCGCTGCACCCGCTGCCCGGTGCCGCGATCCTCAGCATGGAGCTCCCGATGGCGCTCGCCTCGGTCGACCGCATGCTCGGCGGCACCGGCGAGGCCGGCGTGAAGGCGCGGCCGCTGACCGAGATCGAGGCGAACCTCATGCGCGGGGTCGTCGAGCGCGGGCTCCGTGAGCTCGACTACGCGTTCGAGTCGCTGGTGAAGATCGAGTCGCGCATCATGCAGCTCGAGTCGAACCCGCAGTTCGCGCAGATCGCGGCGCCGCCCGACATGACGATCGTCATCTGCTTCGAGGTCAAGATCTCGGAGCAGAAGGCGAAGATGACCCTCTGCATCCCGTTCGACTCGCTGCAGCCGGTGCTCGAGACGTTCGAGGCGCAGTCGATGTTCGCCGGTCGCGGCTCCGTCGACCCGGCCGTGTTCCTGCGTCAGCTGCACGAGTCGGTGCGTGACGTTCCCGTCGACATCCACGTCACGTTCAAGCCCGTGGCGCTCACGTCGGCCGAGGTCGTCGACCTCGAGGTCGGAGACGTCGTGCCGCTGCACCACTCCGTCAACGAACCGCTCACGATCTCGGTCGGCAACATCGGGTGCTTCGCCGGTGTGAGCGGCAGGAAGGGCAAGCGCCTCGCCTGCCTGGTCGTCAGCGCCCTCCAGGAGCCGGACGAATGAGCGTCATCAACGCGATCTCACGCGACAACCAGCCCGGCATCGACGCCGCGAGCGTGTTCGAGGAAGTCCTCGACGGCGACGTGCTGTTCAGCGTCGGCCAGCCCGGCGCGGCGTCGACCAACGGCGAGCTGCTCCCGGGCGCCGACGCCCGCGTCGTCGCGATCATGCTCGACGCGCCCGACCCGGGCTACGTCGCGCTGGCTGTCGCCCCGCGTCTGATCACAGCGCTCGAGAACGCGCAGCCGGGTCACGAGTTCATGGCCCTGGTCGAGCCCGCGTTCCGCGCCGCGCTCGGCACTCTGGAGCAGGCGAGCGGCATCACGATCGCGAACGCGCCGCTGAACGAGATCGACCCCGAGTCGCTCGCGGGTGCCGACGGCAACCAGCTCGCCCTCGTCGCGCTGCTCGAGGGGAGCGAGCGTCTCGCGACGCTCGTCGTGCGCATCGGTCCGGACGCGCCGGCCGGTGGCACGGGCGGCGCCGCCGCGGCCGGCCTGCACGTCGTGGAGGACGCCGAGGACGACGTCGTGCGCCACGAGTTCGCGCCGCTCGACGGTGGCATGCAGCTCGACGCGAACGGCCACCCGCTCGAGCTCCTCAACGACGTGGAGCTGGGTGTGACGGTCGAGCTCGGTCGGGCGCGGATGCCCGTGCGCGAGCTGCTCTCGATCATTCCGGGCTCGGTCATCGAGCTCGACCGCGCCGCCGGTTCACCGGTCGACGTGCTGGTGAACGGCACGCTGATCGCCAGGGGGGAAGTCGTCGTCGTCGACGAGGAATTCGGGATTCGCATCTCGGAGATCGTCGGCGTCGACGGCAAGCGTTGATGGGCGACACCCTCTCCCTCTTTCTCCGACTCGGCATCTCGCTCGCAGTCGTCATCGGGATCATGGCCATCGCGGGCCGGGTCCTGAAGAAGCGCGGCGTCGGCTTCGCGACGGGTCGCGGTGGTCAGCGCTCGATGATCGACGTCGTCGCGCGACGTGGGCTCAGCCGCACGTCCGCGATCGCGATCGTGCGCGTTCCCGGCAAGCACCTCGTCGTCGGCATCACCGAGAACGCGGTGAACGTGCTCGGCGAGCTCGACCCCGAAGCGGTCGAGGCCGAGGAGCCGGTAGTTCCCGAGGCGCCGAGGACGGCGCCCATTGGGGTCCCCGAGGCCCCCGGTACGGCATGGAAGACGCTGCTGGACACGATGCGGGAGCGAACCGTCCGCCGTCGTTGAGCAGCACCGTTCCGAAGCGGAACATGCCGTACACCACCACGCTCTCCGAACACGACCCGCTGTCGCCGGTCCGTTCGCTACGCCGTCTCGTCGCCGCGATCGTCGCGTGCCTCGTGCTCCTCGGCATCGGCACCGGCCTCGTCGTCAGCGGCTCGCAGCACAGCCGCGGCGTCGCGCCCGGCGTGCGCACCGGGACGTCGATGCCGGTGCGTCCCGCAGCGGTTCGTCCCGCCTCGGTCCGCGCCGTCTCGATCCGGGCAATCTCGATCCGGCTCGCCGCGGTCGCGCGTCCCGTCGCGCGTCCGGCCGCACCGACCCCGCCCACGGTGCCGACGCCGACCGTCCCGACGCCGCCCACCCCCGGTGCGACCACGCCGACGACGGGCAACAACTCGGGTTCCATCACGCTCGACCTCGGCAACCTGACCGGCAACGGCAACGGCACGACCGACAAGAGCAAGCAGCCGGGACAGAGCGTCGTCATCATCCTGCTGCTCAGCCTGCTCGCGGTCGCGCCGGCGCTGATCCTGATGCTCACGAGCTTCACCCGCATCGTGATCGTGCTGTCGCTGACCCGCAACGCGCTCGGGCTCCAGACGATCCCGCCGAACCAGGTCGTGATCGGGCTGTCGCTGTTCCTGAGCCTGTTCGTGATGTTCCCGACGCTGTCGCAGATGAACAAGGACGCGTTGCAGCCGCTCCTCAAGGGCGACATCACGACGAAGGTCGCCTACGACCGCGCGACCGGTCCACTCAAGACCTTCATGCTCAAGCAGACGCGCAAGAGCGAGCTCAACCTGTTCATCAACGCGAGCAAGCAGCCGAAGCCCAAGACGCCCAAGGACGTCAGCATGGCCACGCTGATCCCCGCGTTCGTGCTGAGCGAGCTGAAGACCGCGTTCATCATTGGATTCGTGATCTTCATCCCGTTCCTCGTGATCGACCTCGTCGTCAGCTCGTCGTTGATGTCGATGGGCATGTTCATGTTGCCGCCGGTGTTGGTGTCACTTCCGTTCAAGCTGTTGCTGTTCGTCATGGTGGACGGCTGGGCGCTGATCGTGAAGTCGCTCATCACCAGCTTCCATTAGCGCCGCCAGGAGTCACCGATGACCGATACCGCCGTCCTCCACATCGCGCTCGAAGCGATCACGATCAGCATCAAGCTCGCCGCGCCGATCCTGCTCGTCACCATGGGACTCGGTCTGTTCATCTCGCTGATCCAGTCCGCGACCCAGGTGCAGGAGGTCACGCTGACGTTCGTGCCCAAGCTCGCGGGCGTCGCGATCGTCCTGGTGATCTCGGGGAACTGGATGCTCCACGAGATGGTCACCTTCACCAACGGGCTGTTCCACCAAATTCCCCAGCTCATCAACGCCTGATGATGTCTTCTCGGTCGCTCGCTCGGCTCGGGCTCCGGGGTTCGCCCTGCAGTGCTCCGGACCGCTCGCTCCCTGGCGAGTGCACTGCGCTCCTCCGTCGCTTCGTGCACCGCACCTCCTCAGGCGCGCGCGCAGCTTCATGACGTTCACCATCAACCCCGTTGCGGTCACGGCGTTCGTGTTGGGTTTGGTGCGCGCGACGGCGTGGGTGTTCTCGGCACCGCCGTTCAACACGAAGGGGATCCCGGGGCGGGTCAAGATCGGCATCGCGGCCGCGCTCGCGCTCGCGACCGCGCCGATGGTCAGCAACGCGCACATCCCCCTCGACACCGGCGGGTTCATCGGCGCGCTCATGACCCAGGTGCTCGTCGGCATCGGGCTGGGCTTCGTGACGACGCTGCTCTTCGCGGCGATCCAGGGCGCGGGCTCGCTCATCGACATGTTCGCCGGCTTCTCGATCGCCCAGGTCTACGACCCGCTCAGCCAGGCCAACGCCGCGGTGTTCGGCCGCTTCTACCAGCTGCTCGCGACGACGCTGCTGTTCGCGCTCGACGGGCACCTGCTGCTCGTCAAGGGCTTCATGACCTCCTTCGAGGCCGTGCCGACGACCGGGTTGCAGCTCGGCGACTTCAGCCGGCTGCTCACGCACGACCTCAGCCTGTTCCTCGTCGCCGCGATCGAGGTCGCGGCGCCGGTTCTCGGCGTGCTGTTCCTCGCGGAGGTCGCGCTCGGCCTGCTGGCGCGGGCCGCGCCGCAGATGAACATCATGAACTTCGCGTTCGGCTTCCGGATCATCGTCGCGTTGCTGCTCGTCGGTGTGGCCATCCCGCTCGTCGGGCCCGCGCTGAGCAACCTCATCGGACACGTGCTGTCGGGCACGTCGGTCCACTGAGGCGCTGAGGTGGTGATCGGACCGTGAGCGACAAGAGCCAGAAGACCGAGGCGCCCACCCCGAAACGCAAGCGGGAGGCGCGCGAGAAGGGTCAGATCGCCAAGACCCCCGAGCTCGCGGCGTGGGCCGGAGTGCTGCTGACGAGCGTCCTGATCCAAGCGACCATCCGCACCGGCGGCGAGCAGCTGAGCGGCGTGTGGCAGCAGGTCGCGAGCGTGATCGAGCGACCCGACGAGGGTCGCGCGATGGCGGTGCTCGGTGACGCGATGAAGGCCGCGCTCACCATCCTCGCCCCGCTCGTGCTCGGGCTCATGGCGATCGGTGTGGTCCTGAACCTGGCCCAGGTCGGCATCAAGCCCTCGGCGAAGCGGATGAAGCCGAGCTTCAAGAAGCTCAACATCTTCAAGGGCATCAAGAACATGTTCTCGGTGAAGACGGCATGGGAGACCGCGAAGACGTTCCTGAAGTTCGGCATCCTCCTCGCCGTGGGGTGGCCGGTCCTGACGTCGACGTCGCACCAGCTCGTCGGCCAGTCGGGCTCGCTGTCGGAGCTGCTGAAGATCACCGGCCAGGGCTCGATCACGCTCGTGCGCAACACGGCCGTCGCCGGCCTCGTCATCGCCGCAGCCGACTACATCGTCCAGAAGCGCCGGATCATGGGCGAGCTGAAGATGACGAAGCAGGAGGTCAAGGACGAGTACCGCCAGTCCGAGGGCGACCCGATGCTGCGCCAGGCCATTCGGTCCAAGCAGATGGCCGTCAGCCGCAACCGCATGATCTCGGCCGTCGGTCACGCCGACGTGGTGCTCGTGAACCCGACCCACTACGCGATCGCGCTCAAGTACGAGGCCGAGAAGGGCGCGCCCAAGGTCGTGGCCAAGGGCGCGGGCGTGGTGGCGCTTCGGATCCGGGCCGAGGCCGAGACCAAGGGCGTCCCGATCGTCGAGGACCCGCCCCTCACCCGGACCCTGTTCCGGGCCTGCGACCTGAACAGCCGCATCCCGGCCGAGCTCTTCGAGGCCGTGGCCCGGATCCTCGCCTTCGTCTTCGGCCTCCGCCACCGGGGCATCCGTGGCGGCGTCCACCGCCCCAACGCCACCGCCACCGCCATCTGACCAGCACCCCCGCCGGGTTGGGACGAATTCCGGGTCATGGAGCAGGAGATCGTCCCGACCGGTGCTTCGGCGGGTGCCCCGATCGGGACCGTCGGCGCCTCAACTCGGGGTCGGGGCCGCCGATGAGACCCATGCCGGACCAGGACGGCCGGTGAGGCGTACCACCACGGACGGGACCGAACGACCCCGAGAGGTTCCGTGAAGCCCAACCGGATCGGCCAGGTGGCCATCCCGTTCGCCATCGTGGGCGTCGTGGTGATGATGGTGGTGCCGCTCCCGCCGGCGCTGCTCGACTTCCTGCTGGTGATCAACATCACCGCGGGTCTGCTCACCCTTCTCTCGAGCATGTTCGTGCGCCGCGCGCTCGACTTCTCGATCTTCCCCTCCTACCTGCTGATCGCGACGCTGTTCCGCCTCGCGCTCAACATCGCCGCGACCCGGCTGATCCTGCTGCACGGCAACGCGGGCAGCGTGATCGAGAGCTTCGGTCACTTCGTGGTCGGCGGCTCCGTGATCGTCGGCCTCGTCATCTTCCTCATCCTCATCGTGATCCAGTTCATCGTGATCACGAACGGTGCCGGCCGCGTCGCCGAGGTGGGCGCCCGCTTCACCCTCGACGCGATGCCCGGCAAGCAGATGGCGATCGACGCCGACCTCAACGCCGGCATCATCACCGACGAGCAGGCCAAGCAACGCCGACGTGAGGTCGCCGAGGAGGCCGACTTCTACGGCGCGATGGACGGTGCGTCGAAGTTCGTCAAGGGCGACGCGATCGCCGCGATCGTCATCGTCCTCATCAACCTCATCGGCGGTCTTGCGGTCGGCATCGTCCAGAAGCACCTGGACATCACGCAGGCCATCAACACCTACAGCCTGTTGACCGTCGGTGAGGGGCTGGTCTCGCAGATCCCCGCGCTGCTCGTCTCCATGTCGGCCGGTCTCATCGTGACCCGGGCCGCGACCGAGGACGACCTCGGCACCGACCTGATGCGCCAGTTCACGATGCACCGCAAGGTGCTGCAGATCGCGGGCGCGGTCGTGTGCGGCATGGCGCTCGTGCCCGGTCTGCCCAAGATCCCGTTCCTGATGATCGGCGCCATCGTGCTGGTGATGGCGACACGCGTCCCCAAGGACAGCCGCGCACCGCTCGTCGACGACACCCAGCCCGCGCTCGAGGCCGGACCCGTCGCACCCGCGCCCGACTCGCCCGAGGCCCTCGCGCAGGACATGCGGGTCGAGCCGCTCGAGCTCGAGCTCGCGGTCGACATCGTCGATCTGGTCGACCCCGCCCGCGACGGCGACCTGCTCGACCGTGTGAAGGCGCTCCGTCGCAAGATCGCCAAGGAGCTCGGGTTCGTGATGCCGCTCGTGCGGACGCGCGACAACCTCGATCTCCCGTCGCACTCGTACGCGATCAAGGTGCACGGCGTGGAGCTGGCGCGGGGCGAGGCACCTCCGGGCACCGTCCTCGTCATCGGTGACGACCTGACGTCGCTTCCGGGCACGCGCACGCGCGAGCCCGTGTTCGGCCTCCCTGCGATCTGGTTGCCGATGGAGTTCCGCCACCAGGCCGAGATGGCCGGCGCGACCGTCGTCGACCGGGCGTCGGTGGTCACCACGCACCTGGCCGAGGTCGCGCGCCGCAACGCCGGCCGCCTGCTGAGCCGCCAGGACGTGAAGACGCTGATGGACGTCGTGCGCGCGTCGGACCCGGTCGTGGCCGACGACCTCAACGCCGCGGGCATCACGCTCGGCGAGATGCAGCGCGTCCTCGAGGAGCTGCTCGACGAGAACGTCGCCATCCGCGACCTCGTGCGCATCTGTGAGGTCGTGTCGGAGCGTGGACGCGCCACGAAGGACACCGAGACGCTCGTCGAGGCGGTGCGCCAGGCGCTCGGTCCGGCGATCTCGGCGTCGTACGCGCCCGACGGGACGCTGCCGGTGATCTCGTTCGAGCCGATGACCGAGCACGCGCTGCTCGAGACACTGCGCGTCGGCGAGGGCGGCACGTTCCTCGCCATCGACCCGCAGACCGCGGAGCAGCTCTCGCTCATGGTCGCGGCCCAGATGGAGCAGGCCGAGCAGGCGGGACACCAGCCGGTGCTCGTGTGCGCGGCCCGCATCCGTGCGCCACTGGCGCGCATCGTTCGGACGGCGGCGCCCCGCCTTCCCGTCCTGTCGTACGCGGAGCTGGGACCCCAGCTCCAGCTGGAGACCCTAGGGGTGGTGAACCTTGCCCAGCCAGCGACGGTTTGAGGGCACCAGCGTCGAGGACCTCCTCGCACGCGTGCACCGTGAGCTCGGTCCCGACGCGCAGATCGTCGAGGCCAACAAGGTGCGCAAAGGCGGCCTCGGCGGCTTCTTCGCGCGCGAGACGTACGAGGTCGTCGTCGAGCCTGCCGACGGGATGATCGCCGAGGCGCGGATCACCGAGGCGCGGATCACCGACGCCGACATCGTGGGGGCGCCGCTCGGCATCGACGCCGACGACACGAACACCATCGACGCGAGCACCATCGACGACGCGCCGATCCGGATGGCTCACGCGGACCGCTCCGACGACGAGCTCGCCGGTGGGAATACGGACGCGCCCACGCTCTCGACCGAGACCGCGTCGTTCGCAGAGATCCTCGACCGGCTCGCGCGCGAGACCGTCGAGGACGACGACACCGACCCCGACGACACGCCGCCCGCGATCGCGGCCCGCCCGACGCCCATCCAGCGGACCCGTGCGCCGCGTCCGCGCGACGTCGCGGCCGGCGAACCCGCTGCCGTCGCCGCCCGCGCGCACGTGTGGCCCACGCTCGACGACCTCGAGGCGTCGGACCCGCCGTCGATCCCCGTTCCGGTCGTGCCGGCGACGCCGGCGGCGGACGAAGCCGTCGCGACCGCGCCGGTCGCGATGCCGGCCCGCACACCGGCCCGCAGCGCGGCCGAGCGCTCGCCGCTCACGCGCCTCGGTCTGCCGGTCGCGCTCGTCCCCGTGCACACGTCCGGTCGCGAGCTGCAGGTGGAGCTGGCCCGCCGGCTGCACGCGCTGCCGAGCGCGCCGGCGGTGCCGACGGGCACCGGCTCCGTCGTCGCGATCATCGGCACCGGCAGCACCGGCGTGGCGCGCGACCTGGCCAAGGAGCTCTCGGTCGACCCCGACAGCGTCGTGGTCGTCTCACAGGCGAACGAGGCCGGGCTCCCCGCGTGGCTGCACGTTGCCGACGCGAGCACGGCCGCGCAGCGGCGCCGCAGCTGGTGGCGCCGTGACCGGGTGACGGTCGTCGCGGTCGAGTCGTGCGAAGGCATGGAGGAAGCCACCTGGGCGCGCGGCGTCGTGGACGCGCTCGAGCCCACGTTGACGTGGGGTGTCGTGGACGCCACCCGCAAGCCCGAGGACGTCGCCGCGTGGGCCGAACGGGTCGGGGCGGTCGACGCGATCGCGCTCGAGAACGTGCGCGCCACCGTGTCGCCGGCGTCGATCCTGCACCTCGGCATCCCGATCGCACGGCTCGACGGTCGCCGGGCCACGCCGGAGCGGTGGGCCCAGGTGCTCGTCGAGCGGCTCGCGGCGTGATCGGAGACCAGTCGTGCAGCCCGAGACCCGCTTCGCCACCACGCTGATCGCGTCACTCCTGCTCTGGGCGCCGACGTTCGTCGCGCTCCTCCAGGGCAACACGGCCCTTCCCGACGCCGCGGTCCGCTACCTGCTCGCGCTCGTGGTCGCGTGGATCGCGATCGGCGGCTTCAACGCGCTGCTGCTCGCGTACCACCGCCAGAACGCGATGGCCGACGCGGAGCGCGACGCCGAAGCGCTTGCGGCCCGCCTCGCCCAGCTCGACGCCGAGCGCGCCGACCAGGACGTCACGAACGAGCTCCAGCAGCACGAGCCGGGCGCCGCTTGACCCTGGCCCGTCCCCCGATCCACCGCTCCCAAGAATGCACGAGCAGCGCGGCGGCACCGACCGCGAGCGCGCACTCTGCCGGACCGCGAAAGCGCGTGTTGCCGTAGCTGATCGCCGCAAGGACCGTCGTCATCGCGATCGGCGCCAGGAGCATCGCGATCTGCCGGCCGTGACGCGCGAGGACGCGCAACCCAAGGATGCCGAGCACGAGGACCACGATCGACACCGGCCACATGAGCTCTTGCCAGGCGCGGTTACGGCTCTCGACATGGTCCAGACGGGCCTGGTCCGACGGGTTCCACAGGCCCCACACGCGCGCGACCCGCGCGGTGACGACCGCGGGCCACCTGCCCGCGTGGTGGAGTGCGTAGGACACACCCTGGGTCCGCTCACGGTTCGCGTACGAGACCTCGCTCATCCGGAACCCCAGCTCCGGGTGGGTGCACGCGCCGTCCCAGTACCCGACCGACGATCCGTGATAGGTCGACGCGCAATTCGCGCCCGCGACCACCCATGACGCGGCCACGGTCGACAACGTCGGCTGCCCGACGACGACGGCGTTGCGCACGACCCACGGCGCAAGGACCGCGACGAGCACGACCGCGCCGACCGCGAAACGCGAAGCGACCTCGCGAATCGGGCGCCGGACGAGCACCGCGGTGGGGATCATCACGAAGACGACGAGCAGCAGTGCGTCCTCCCGCACGAGCGCGGCAAGCCCGATCGCCGCACCGAGCGCGCACCATGACAGGATGGTCGGACGGTTCCGCGCGTGATGCGCGAGGAGCAGCGCGAGCACGACGAGCGGCACATACAACGTCTCCGACATCAACGAACCGTCGGCCGCGATGAGCAACGGGCTCACGGCGACGAGCGCGGCCGCGACGATCCCGACACGCGCTCCCGCGATCGAACGGCCGAGCAGCCCCGTGAGCGCGATCGTCGCCGCACCGGTCGCTGCGCCGGCGACCCGGGACACGAAGACCGTCGTTCCGAACAGCACCTGCACACCGGCCAGGAACGTCGGATAGCCGGGCGGCCAGAACGCGGTCGCCCTCAGCCCGTGCGGGACGGCACGCCCGTTCCAGAAGCCGATCTCGCGCGCGATGTCGACGTAGCCGATCCCGCGCCGGATGTTTCCGGCCTGCGCGTAGTACCACCCCGAGTCCGCGAACAGGCGGGTGTGCGGTCCGACGACCTCGAGGTAGAGAACGCGGACGAGGACACCGAACAGCAGGATCGCGCCGAGGCTCACCGTGAACGTCCGCCGCGACGGGACGTCGACCGCGACGTCCTCCGCAACCGACGTCGGCGCAGGACTCACGGTGTCGCCCCGACAGATCGCCCACTCATCTCGGTTCGCATTGAACTCGTTGCGGCCCGGGGCGACAACCGGGCCCCCGACCTACGTGCCGGGTGGCGCCGGCCGGGTCAGGACCGGGCCGACATCCTGCGCGATCCACGCGACCTTCCCGTTGAGGAACGCGAGGCGATGCCACTGCGACGGCGTGGTGACGACTTGTGTCTCGCCGGGTGCCGCTGCATAGGGATAGCGGTACTCGTACCGCTCGGCGGCAGCCAGGTCGGGTGACGAGCCGAGCGCGACACCGACGGTGAGGCGCGAGTGGTCGGCGCGCTCGAGAACGAGCTGCGAGCCGGTACCGGTGATGTGCGCGCCCGGCTCGAAGACGGTGAAGCGGGCGTCGTAGGTCGCGCCCGTCGTGGAGTGGGTGTCGAGCACCTGCTGCACGACGTGGTCACCCTCGGCGACGTACGCGATGACGTAGCGCTGGCTGCCCGGATTGCGGACCCGCATAGAGACCGTCCAGGACGACAGCGGCTCGAGTGCAGTCGGTTCGATCACGTGACGCGGCGACGCCGAAAAGATGTCGGCACCTGCGTCGAAGCGCTCGGCGACGATGAAGGCCCGACGCGCACGGAAGCGTTGGAAGAGCTCGACGTTGCGATCGCCTTGATCGAGCGCGTACAGGACCGGGTTCTTCAGATCGGGGTCGTTGGTGAGCGTGGCATACGGGCTGCCGATCCAGTACTGCGGGAGGACGACGAGCGCGTCGTGCTTCGGCACACTCGCGAAGAGTCGCAACGCACGACGCTGCGACGCCGCGTTCTGCGTCGCGTTGTGCACCGGGTTTCGCATGAGAACGGCCGTCGTGGCGACGAGAACGACCGCCACGACTGCGACCACTGCAAACCGCCGGCCCTCGAGGAGGCCGACCAACCCGCGGGCGACGAGGAGTGCGAGCGCGACGAACGCGGGGAAGTAGTAGTACGGACCGTACGAGTAGACGCCGTGGTAGGTCGACGTCGCGGTGTAGATGCCGTACCAGAAGAGGTAACCGACGGGGAACGCGGCGATGATGCCCAACAGCAGCCAGTCGCGCGCCTTCGGCCGCACCCGAATCAATCCGACCACCGCAACGAGCACCGCGAGCACACCACCGAAGATCCAGGCTCTGACTTCGATCACGTTGCGCCACAGGGTGAGGAACGCGTTCCCGACGCTGAAGTCGATCGGTACGGGCCGCTGGCCGGGCGGCGGCTGGAACGCCAGCTTCTTGCCCCAGCCGAACGTGCTGTGCGCACCGACGACGTTCTCCGGGAAGCTGAAGATGCTTCCCATCAAGTTCTGATTGACGAGCGCCGTCACGACGAGCAACGGCGCGACCCCGAGCAGGAACCACGCCAGCGGCCGGAGCAGCGCGCCGAGCTGTCGGCGTCGCGTGCACAGCACGTAGACGAGCAACGGGACGGCGAAGAGCACGGCATCGAACGCCCGCCCGAAGAACGCAGCCCCGAACGCCGCTCCCGCGGCGACGTACGACCAACGCGACCCGGTCCGCAGCCCACGCAGGAGCAGCCAGCCGAACGTGACGTCGGTGAGGACGCCGAACACGTAGGACAATCGCGTGCCCGTCTGCACGACGAAGATCGGCGACAGGGCGAAGATCGCCGCGGCGACGAGCGCAACCCGCCGCTCGAAGAGCTCGCGTGCGAACAGGTAGACGACGGCCACCGTCGCCGCGGCCGTGAGCGCGAGCGCCACCACGCTCGTGCCGAACAACGCGCTCGAGACGCCGAGGACCGCGGGCCACTCCGGCGTGTAGAGGAAGACGATTTTCCCATCATGGGGAGCGCTCAGCGCAGGGCGGAAGAAGGGAGCGTGGGTCGCCGCCGGCAGGCTGATCTCGCCGGCGCGCACCATCCGCGACTGCATGATGTACGCGGTCTCGTCGGGGTTGCGGCTGAGGTACGGGAACAGCTGCTTCGCGACGACGATCGCCAGCACGAAGGCGAGCACGCAGAGCACGGCCACGATCCACGCGGAGCGGACGGCGGGCGCAGCGCGCTGCGCCCGGGCCGCGTCGTCCGGCAGCTGCTCCCGCCCGAGGTCGCCTCCGGGCTCGACGCGCACCCGCTGCCTCGACATCCCGGGCGGAAGCCTATCGGCGCCGTCGCGGCGGCTTCATGGCGGGGCTTGCCCGTGCGACGACGCGCAGTCGGCCCTCGGTAGCCTCCCTGCACCATGAGACGGCGGCGGGCGTTCTGGATCTCGATGGCGGTGCTGCTCGCGGTCGTCGTGGTCGCGGTCGCGATCCCGATCGTGCTGTTCGCGGGCAGCAGCAGCTCCGGCGAACGCCCCGAGGACGTCGCGAACCGCTACCTCACGGCCTGGCAGCGTCACGACTGGGCAGCCATGCGCAAGCTGGTGCAGTCACCACCCGCGACCTTCACTGCGACCTACGACGGCATGGACCGTGGTCTCGGTGTGATCCGCGCGCACTTCACACGACGCGCGGTCACGACGACGGGCGACCTCGCGACGGTCGGCTTCCACGCCGACCTCACCCTCGCCGACGTCGGTCCGTACGCGTACGACGGCAGCCTGCGCCTGTCGCGCGCGAGCGACAAGCACTGGCTCGTCACGTGGTCCCCGGCCGCCGTGCATCCACAACTCACGTCCGACGGGCGCTTCACCGTCACGCGGGTCGCCCACCCGCGCGCCGACATCCTCGCCGCCGACGGCGCGCCCCTCACGGTCGGCGTGATCGCCGTCGGTGTCGAGCCTCGACGGGTCAAGGACCGCGCGAGCCTGCTCGCGGCGCTCCAGCGGTACGCGGGCGCGGATCCCGCCGCTGTCGCAAAGGCGCTCGACCAACCCGGGCTCCATCCCGACGCGTTCGTGCCGGTGGCCACGCTCACCGATGCGCAGTACGACGCGGTGCGACCCCAGCTGTACCCGGTCCCGGGAACGGTCTTCCGTTCACTGGGCCGTCAGGGCGTGACGCCCGATCTCGCCGCCCACGTCGTCGGCGCGGTCGGCCCGATCACCGCCGAGCTCCTGCACCAGCTCGGGCCGCCGTACGCCGCGTCCGACGTCGTGGGTCTGAGAGGTCTGGAGCGCACGTTCGAGCGCAGGCTCGCGGGAACGCCCGACGCCGTGGCGGAGATCGTGCGCGCCGGCGACGCGCCGCCCATCGTCCTCGCCCGGAAGGCCGGCGTCGCTCCCCAACCGGTGCGCACGACGATCGACCTGCGCGTGCAGCGCGCGGCAGAGGCCGCGCTCGCGGGCGTGAACCACGCCGCGCTCGTGGTCGAGCAGCCCTCGACCGGGGCGATCCTCGCGGTCGTCAGCACCCCGGCGAGCGAGGAGTTCGACCGCGCGCTCGACGGCCGCTACCCGCCGGGCTCCACGTTCAAGATCATCACGTCCGCCGCGCTGCTGGGATCGGGCGTCGGTGCGGGCCAGCCCACGACGTGCCCGCCGAGGTTCACCGTCGACGGTCGCAGCTTCACGAACTTCGAGGGCGAGTCGCGACCGTCGTTGACGTTCGCGCAGGCCTTCACCATCTCGTGCAACACCGCGTTCATCCAGCTCGGCTCGCGCCTGAGCGACGACCAGCTCGCCCGTACCGCACAGACGTTCGGCTTCGGCGCGAAGTTCGACCTCGGCGTCGCCGCGACCAGCGGCACCTTCCCGGCACCCGCCGGTGCGGTGGACCACGCGGCATCGGTGATCGGTCAGGCCAAGGTGACCGCGAGCCCGCTCGAGATGACGACGGTCGCCGCCGCGGTGCAGGACGGGACGTGGCGCGCGCCCAACCTCGTCACCGACCCGGCACCGACAACACCGACGACGACGCACGCGCTCGACCCCACCGTCGTCAGCGCGCTCCAGTCCTTCATGCACGACGTCGTCGCGAGCAACGACGGGACCGGCACCGCGGCGCGGCTTCCCGGCACACCGGTCGCCGGCAAGACCGGGACCGCGGAGTTCGGCACCGGGAACCCGCCCCCTGAGCACGCGTGGTTCGTCGGCTACCGGGGCGACCTCGCGTTCGGCGTGCTGGTGGAGGGTGGCGGCGTCGGCGGCAGGGTCGCGGCGCCCCTGGCCGCCAAGCTCCTCACCGCGCTCGGCTGAAAACGCGCTGGCGCGCGCGCCGCCGCCACGGTCACCATCGGTCGATGGCAATGGTGACGATCCCCGAGCGCGTCGACGCGGGCGCGGTCGTGCTGCGGCGCCACCGGCTCGACGACGCGCCCGCGCTCGTGGAGGCGATCAACACGAGCTTCGAGCACATCCACCCATGGATGCCGTGGGCGGCGGAGCCGGCGACGATCGACAGCATCACCACGTTCCTCACCGGCGCGATCGCGAACTTCGACGCCGGCGCCGAATTCGGCTACGTCCTCCTCGACCCAACCGAGCAGCACGTGGTCGGCGCCGCCGGGCTCCATCAGCGACGAGGTCCCGACATCCGCGAGATCGGCTACTGGGTCCACGTCGACTGGACCCGGCGCGGCATCGCGTCGAGCGCGGCCCGCGCGCTCGCGGAGCTCGCACTCGGCATCCCGGGCGTGCGCCGGGTCGAGATCCATTGCGACGTCGACAACGTCGCCAGCGCGGGCGTGCCACGGACGCTCGGATGGGAGCTCAGTGCGATCGTGCCCCGCTCACCCGACGCGCCCGGAGAGTCGGGCCGCGAGATGGTGTGGACGCTCGACCGCGACGCGCCGCCGGCGAGCGGTCAGCGCACGTAGAGCGTCAGCTTGCCGTCGCCGTAGCCCTCGACCGTCACGTCGAAGTCGCGACGGGCGGCCGGCTGGGCCATCAGCTTCTGGATCTTCTCGGGCAGCTCGCCGGGAAGGGTGTGGAGGTTGCCGAGCTTCAGGTGAGGCGTGTCGGGACTGTTGAACAACCGGGTCATGATGTTCAGGACCTCGGTCAGGTTCTCGAGGAGCATCTCCTCGTCGAAGGCGTTCTTGCGGATCGAGTCCTGCACGACCGGGTTCGGCATCATCGTGAGCGACGCGCCGAGCGTGGCGGCCAGCGCGAGATCCGCCATGCACACGACACCGACGACTCCGGTGTCGGTGACGAAGTCGGCGACGGCGGCGACGCTGTCGTCCTCGAGGAACACACGCTCCGCCTTGGTCACGGCGATGCCGCGGCCGAGCAGATCCATCAGCAGGTCGCGGACGGCCTCCTGGATCGGCATGGGGAACTTGGTGGGCATCGCCGCTTCCTCGCTGACCTCTCTGTGCTCAGGAACGCCGCCTCGGCCGCGTTCTGCGCTTCAACCTCGCACGGATCTGATCGGCACCCGCGGGCCGGTGTTGAGCGTCAGGAGATCGACGCGAGGATGTCCTGGAAGGCCTCGGCCGTGAACGGCTTCGCCAGGCAGAACATCGCGCCCGCCGCGATCGCCTGCTCGCGCATCTGGGGCTGCGTCTCGGAGGTGACGAAGCCGAACGGGACCTCGCGGCCCTCCTCGCGCAGGGCGCGGAGGAACTGGATCCCGGTCATCTCCGGCATGTTCCAGTCGCACAGCACGAGATCGGGCGTGTCGGCACGCACCATCTCGAGCGCCTGCGCGCCGTTCTCGGCCTCGACCAGCTCGGCCTCCGGCATCGCCTGACCGACGTGACGCTTGACGATCATGCGCATGGCCTTGCTGTCGTCAACGATGAGAATCCGCATGTCCGTCCCTCGTCTCCAACTCTGCCGCGGCGCGGGGCGCGCTACGCGGCCGCCTGGTCCTCGCGGACCAACAACTTCACCTGAAAGGGCTTGCCCTCGCAGTCGAACACGAGGAGCACGCTCGTCGAGCTGCCGGGAACCGCGACCCGGAAGTCGCCACCCTCGGCGATCGTGGGGAGCGACAGCTTGCACTCACCCTCGATGAGTCCCTTGACGTTGCCGCCGATCATGTTGGCGACCTCGCCGAGCGCGTCGAGGACCTCGTCTTCGCCGAGCTCGTCGGGCTCCATGCCGAACATGGCCGACGCCGCGTCGCGCGCGAGCTTCTCGGGCAGGTCGACCATCACGGCACCCTGCCACTCGCCCGTGATCTGCACCGTCCCGGTGAGATTCCGGGATTCGACGTCGCGGGCGTATCCGTGGTCGGCGGGAACGAGCTCGAGACCGAGCATCGCGCTCCACACGCTCTCGACGACCTCCCGGAGGTCGTTCTCACTGAGTTGCATCGATCACTCCTTGGTTCGCGGCGACGCGACGGCAGTCGCGGACCGTGACTGTGCGTTGCGCCGCCGAACGACCACGTGGGTCATCGGCGTCTTCGCCCTCGCCTTGAGGACTCGTCTCTGACATGTCGAAGGACTGGGGACGGAGGCCATGGAGCTGGTCAGGGGAGGGGCCGGTAGCAGGCGGCGCGCTCGAACGGGATGCGCTCGTAGCGCTCGTGGATGTTCATCGTGGTCTCCGCGGCACCGAGGAAGAGGTAGCCGTCGGGGCGCATCACGCCGCGCATGCGCTCGAGGATGTCGCGCTTGGTCGGCACGTCGAAGTAGATAAGGACGTTGCGCAGGAAGACGACGTCCATGCGCGCGAGCCCGACCCACGGCTGCACGAGGTTCATCGGCTTCCACTCGACCATGCGCCGCAGCTCCGGCTTCACCTGCCAGCCGGTGCCCTGGTGCTCGAAGTACTTCACGAGCATCTTCGACGGCAGGCCGCGGTTCGCCTCGATCTGTGCGAAGCGACCCTCCTTCGCGCGATCGAGGATCTCGGTGGAGAGGTCGGTTCCGAGGATGCGGACGTTCCAGCTCTTCAGCTCGGGGAAGTGCTCGAGCATCGTGATGATGATCGAGTACGCCTCCTGACCGCTCGAGCACGCCGCGCTCCAGATCTGGAGCGTGCGCTCGGCCGAGCGTCGCTGGAGGAGGTCGGGCAGGACGTGCTGACGCAGCGCGTCGAACGGGTGCACGTCGCGGAAGAACGAGGTCTCGTTGGTCGTCATCGCCTCGACGACCTGCGTCGTCAGGCGGGCCGCACCCGGTCGCCGGAGCTCGTCGACGAGGCGCGCGATGGAGTCGAAGCCTTCGGCGCGGGCGAGCGGCGCCAGCCGCGACTCGACCAGGTACTCCTTTCCCGGCTCCAGCACGATCGCGGAGCGGGTGCGGACCAGGTCGCGCACGTAGTCGAATTCGGCGGTGGTGATCGGCATGGCTACGGAGCCGCCTTCGAGAAGAGGTTGGGAGTGCGGGGTGCAGCGGCACGGTTGCGAGCGACGCGATCGACGAGCTCCTGCGCGACGTCGGGGAGCGGGACGACCTTGTCGGCGAGACCGGAGCGGGCCACGAAGCCGGGCATGCCCCAGACGACGCTCGTCGCCTCGTCCTGCGCGAGCACCTGGCCGCCGGCGTCGCGGACCAGCTCCGCGCCGCGCAGGCCGTCCTGGCCCATCCCGGTCAGCACCGTGGCGAGCGCGTGCTCCTTGTACGTCTTCACCACCGACCGGAAGAGCACGTCGACCGCGGGCCGGCACGAATTCTCGGGCGGGTTCTGGTTCAGGTTCAGCTTCACGACGCCGCCCGACTCCTCGACGACCATGTGGAAGTCGCCGGGCGCGAGGTAGACGTGACCGGGCTCGAGCACCATGCCCGCGACGCCCTCGTGCACGCGCACGGCACAGCTGGCGTCGAGACGGTCGGCGAGCAGCTTCGTGAACAGCGGCGGCATGTGCTGCACGATGACGACGGGAACCGGCAACGCCGCGGGGAGACCGGGCAGCACCTCGCCCAGGGCCTTCGGACCGCCGGTCGAGACGCCGATCGCGACGACGTCGACGCGCGCGGGTGCACCCGCGAGCCTCGGCCGCGGCGTCGCAGCCGGCGCGGCCGGCGTCGGACGCGTGCGCGACGGCGCGGGCGCGTTCAGCAGGTCCGGGATCCCCCCGAACGCCTTCACCTTGGGGACGAGCTCGGCCCGGATCGCTTCGATCGAGGCCTGGACGCTGCCCATGTTCGCCGGCTTGGCGACGTAGTCGGTCGCGCCGAGTGCGAGCGCGTCGAGGGTCGCCGCGCCCCCGCGCGTCGTCAGCGTCGAGAACATGATGACGGGGAGCTTCGGATGGCTCTTGCGGATGACCGGGAGCGCTTCGAGGCCCGTCATCTCCGGCATCTCGACGTCCATGACCACGACGTCGGGCTGCACCTGCGTGAGCTTCTGGATCGCGAGCTTGCCGTTGCTCGCGGTCCCGGCAACCTCGATCGCGGGATCGCTCGACAGGATCTCGGTGAGCATCCGACGGATGACCACGGAGTCGTCGACGACGAGCACCCGGACCTTCTGCATCGTCGTGCCCTAGGCCTGCTGGGCGCGGAGAAGCTCGATCTTCTCGCGCAGCACTTCGGGCGTGAACGGCTTCATCAGGTATTCGTCGGCACCTGCGTCGAGCGCTTCAACGACTCGCGCCGTTTCGGTCTCCGTTGTGACCATCATCATCAACGAACCCGCGTACGTGTCGTCCTTGCGGACGCGCTCGACGAACTCGATGCCGGTCATCTCGGGCATGTTCCAGTCGACGAGCACGAGGTCGGGCGGCCCCGCCTTTCGCAGCTGGACCAGACCCTGGACTCCGTTCTCGGCCTCGAGGATCTCGTCGAACCCGAGCTCCGCGACGATCTTCTTCAAGATCGTGCGCATGGCCCTCGAGTCGTCCACGATCAGCACTCGCATGCGACGTTCCCTCCTCCGGGACGCCGCCGCGCGTCCCGTGCATTCGACGTGGCGGGCCCGACCATCGGGCCCGCCACACCTCGTCAGTAGGTGAACTCCCCGACGAGGCTCTTGAGCTCCTGTGCCATCCGCGACAGCTCGCTCGCGGCTTGCTGGGTCGAGCCGACGCCATCAGCGGTCTCGTGCGCGGCCTGCGCGACACCGGTGATGTTCTCGGCGATCTCGCTGCTTCCCTTCGCCGCCTCCGCCACGCTGCGACCGATCTCGTTCGTCGTGGCGGCCTGCTCCTCCACGGAGCTGGCGATGGTGTTCTGGATGTCGTTGATCTTGTTGATCACTTCCGTGATGTCCCCGATGGACACCACCGCGGTCTGGGTGTCGACCTGGATCCCCTCGATCTTGCGCGAGATCTCCTCGGTCGCCCTCGCCGTCTCGTTGGCGAGCTCCTTGACCTCGTTGGCCACGACGGCGAAGCCCTTGCCGGCCTCACCCGCACGTGCCGCTTCGATGGTCGCGTTGAGGGCGAGGAGGTTCGTCTGCTCGGCGATGGAGGTGATCACCTTCACGACGTTGCCGATGTCGACGCTCGCCTCACCGAGCTTGCCGATGTTCTGGTTGGTGAGCGCCGCCTTCTCCACCGCGGTCGCGGCGACCTGCGCGGCCTCGGCCGCGTTCTGGGCGATCTCCCGGATCGAGGCCGTCATCTCCTCGACCGCGGTCGCGACCGACTCGACCGACCGGCTGACCTGCTCGCCCGCCGCGGAGACGACGCCCGACTGCGCGGACGTCTCCTCGGCGCTCGAACCCATCTGGGTCGACACCGCCATGAGCTCCTCGGACGCGGTCGCGAGCGTCTCGGAGTTGCCCGCGATGCCCGTGAGCGCGGTCCGCAGGTTCCCGACGGCGACGTTGAGCGACTCGGCCATGCGCCCGGTCTCGTCGGCACTGTGCACGTCGAGGTCCTTGGTGAGGTCCTTGTGCGCGAGCGCGTCGAGGCTGTCGACGCTCTGGCCCAGCGGCTTCGAGATGCCACGCGCGATCACGTAGCCGAGGCCGACCGCGAGCAGCGCACCGAACGCGATGAACAGGATCGTCATCGTGTTGGCCGTCGACTCCGTGCTGTTCATCGAGGCGACGTTCCCCTGCGCCTCGGTCGCCTCCGACTTGAAGAGCGCATCGAGGGTGTTCATCATCTCGGTCGACAGCGGCGCGATCTTCGCGCTCCGCAGCTTCAGGAAGCCCGCGACGTCACCGGCGCGAGCCTGCGGGAAGTAGCCGTTGATCGCGAGGTCCTTGTACTGCGCCCAGTCGCGTGTGAACTTGTCGATCAGCTTCTTCTGCTCGCCGGGACTGACGCCAGCGGCGTACGCCTTGATCCCTGCATCGACGTCCTTCCAGCCCGCCTGCGCCTTCGCGAGCGCGGCGTCGGTCTCGCTGCGGGAACCCGTGACGAACGCGCTGAGGCCGTTGTATCGCGCGTTCAGGAACGCGGCACGAAGCGGTGCGAGCTTCTGGAGGGCCACAACGTTGTTCGAGTAGATCCCCTTGCCCTTCGTGCCGATCGACGACTGCTGCTGCATTCCGAAGACGCCGACGATCGCCATGATCAGCGCGACCGCGAGGAAGCTGACGATCAGCTTCGTCCGGACCGACTTGAATTTGAATCCGAGCTTCACGACAGTGCTGTCGCTTTCTCCCACCACCCGAGATGCGCGCCACGGCCGGACGGCCGCCCCCTGACTTGCCGCACGCTCAGCCTGCGTACGCGCTCTCGCGCGCTTCCTCGGCCGGCGCTCCCACCTCGACCGCCTTGTCGACGTCGAGCAGGAGCAGCAACCGGTCCTCGAGCTTGCAGACACCGGTGACGAGCTCGCGCACCTTGGCCTCGAGCGTCTCCGGCGGCTCCTCGAACGTCTCGGGATCCACGAGCAACACGTCGCCGATCTGGTCGACGAGCAGGCTCAGCGCGCCGTCGTCGGTCCGGATCACGATGTTCATCGGGCGCACGCCCTCGTCGCGCTCGGGCAGGTCGAGGCGCCGGCGCAGCTCGAGCGCGGTGACGATCTGACCCCGCAGGTTGATGAGCCCGGTCACCTCGGCCGGCGCGAGGGGCACGAAGGTCATGTCCTGGTAGCGCAGGACCTCCTGAACCTTCTCGACCTCGACACCGAAGAACCCGTCGCCGAGCGTGAACGTGCAGAACTGGCGCTCGTTAGCCATTGGTCTCAGACCCTCGCTTCTTCGAAACGGCTGTCGGTCAGCAGCGACGGGTCGACCGCGGCGACGACCGCGCGCATGTCGAGCACATCGGTGACCTTGTCCTGGATGACGACCGAGCCGACGATGCCCGGGTTGGTCGAGGTGCCCCGACCCAGCTCCACGTCTTCGACGATGTCGAGGATCTCGGCGACGTGCAGACCGACCTGACGGTCGCCCTGCCACACGACGACGACCTCGATCGGGTCGGAGCTCTCCGGTGCACCGAAGCCGAGCAGCGACGCCACCGAGAGGATCGGAAGCAGCTCGCCGGTGTACTGCACGACCTGCTGGCTGCCGGCCCATTCGAGCTTGGACGTCTCGAACTGCTCGAGGCGGGCGACCGCACCGAGCGGGACCGCGATCCGGCGTCCACCCGCTGCGTCGACCAGCAACATCGTCTGGCCGTCCTTGCGTCGCGCCGCAGCGTCGGCCTCGCCCGCACCGAGTCCCTTGTCGTGCAGCTCGCTGAGGATCTTCGAGCGCTGCGCGACGCCCATCACGTCGAGGATCAGCGCGACGTGGCCGTCGCCCATGATCGTCGCACCCGCGAAGACGGGGATGCCCTTGAGCTGCTTGCCGAGCGGCTTGACCACGATCTCCGCGGTGTCGTCGACGCGCTCGACGACGAGACCGAACTGCTGCTCGTCGGCCTGCAGCACGACGATGCTCACCGCGTCGTTGTGGCTCTGCGCGTCCTCGGCGTGCTCGCCCAGCGCCTCGCGCAGGTACACGAGCGGGAGCAGCTTGCCGCGCAGGCGGTACACCGGCGCGCCCTGGATGCGCTCGATGCTCTTCTTGGCCTGCTCGCTCTCCAGGCGAACCAGCTCGAGGAGGCTGACCTGCGGGATGGCGTAGCGCGCCTCGCCGTGACCGACGATGAGCGCGGGGATGATCGCCAAGGTGAGCGGGATCTTGATCTTGAGGGTCGTGCCCTCGCCGACGCGGCTCTGCACGTCGACCGTGCCACCGATCTTCTCGATGTTGGTCTTCACGACGTCCATGCCGACACCGCGGCCCGAGACGTTCGTGACCTTGGCGGCCGTCGAGAAGCCGGGCTGGAAGATGAGGTTCATCACCTCGCGGTCGCCCATGCGGGCGGCCTGGTCGTTGTTGATGATCCCCCGCTCGATCGCCTTCGCGCGCACCTTGTCGACGTCGATGCCGGCGCCGTCGTCGATGATCTCGATGTTGACGAGCCCGCTCTCGTGGTACGCACGGAGGAGTAGGCGACCCTCTTCGGGCTTGCCCGCCTCGGCGCGGTCCTCGGGCGCCTCGATGCCGTGGTCGACCGAGTTGCGCACAAGGTGCGTCAGCGGGTCCTTGATCGCCTCGAGCACCGTCTTGTCGAGCTCGGTGTCGCGACCCTCCATCTCGAGCGCGACGTGCTTGCCGCACGCCTGCGCGAGGTCGCGCACGACGCGCGGGAGCTTGTTCCAGACGTTGCCGATCGGCTGCATGCGCGTCTTCATGACGCCCTCTTGCAGCTCGGTCGTGATGAGGTTCAGCCGCTGCGAGTTCGCGACGAACGCGGCGTCGTTGAGGTTCGTCGCGTACTGCAGCACCTGGTTGCGCGACAGCACGAGCTCACCGACGAGGTTCATGAGCTTGTCGAGCAGACCGACGTCGACGCGGATGCTCGAGTCGGCGACACCGGGACCGGCCTTCTCCGCCTGCGCGTGCAGTGCCTCGAGCACCTGCGCGGGCTCGACCGTGCCCTTCTCGACCAGGATCTCGCCGACGTGGCGCGGGTCGCCCTCGGCCTGCTCGCTGACCGCCTCGGCGACCTCTTCCTCCGTGACCTGACCCGACTCGACGAGCACCTCGCCCAGCATCGGGGTCTCGGGCTCCGGCTCCGGCTCCGGCTCGGGCTCGGGCTCCAGCGCGCGCTCGACCGCCTCGGCCGCGTTCAGGTCGGTCAGCAGGTCGATGATCGCGTCGTACTGGAACTCGCCGTCGTGGCCCTCGGCCTCGATGCTGGCGAGCATGGCCCGGACCGCGTCGACCATCGCGAGCAGCGCCGTGGTGCTCTCCGCGGTGAGGCGCAGGTCGCCGTCGCGGAGGCGGCTCAAGAGGCTCTCGCCGACGTGGGTCAGCGCTTCGAGCTTCGTGAACCCGAGGAACCCGGACGTGCCCTTGATCGTGTGGATCGTGCGGAACACGCTGGCCAGGACGTCGCGGTCGTCGGGATCCCGCTCGAGGGCGACGAAGTCCTGGTCCAGCTGGTCCAGGTTCTCGTGGCTCTCGACGAGGAACTCCTCGATGACCTCGCGCATCTCCTCGTCCATGGATCCCTCGCTTGGGGTCGGGGTCGCCGCACACGACGGCGTGCGGAGGCGGTGACAACGGTCGGAGACGGCCGCGGGGCCGTCCGTGCACCAACCTTCGTCGTCACCGGGGACGCCGACTTGAGGGTCGGATGGCCGCCGGCGCGACGTCGGGGACCTTCGTCACAGCCACGTGGCGGGACGCCGGGCGCACCGCACACCGCGATCGGGACAGATCGCCCGGGGAATGAGCTCCCATGGCTCCCTCCGTTCCCGCTCGGAGGGCTACGCCACGGCGGAGCTCCACTCCGTCCGCACTCAGCCGTCGAGCAGATCCCCGTCGAGCTGGAGCAGCTCGAGGAGGCGGCGGCCGCGCGTCGAGACGGCCCGAACCCGAAGGGGCACGGCCCGCTCGAGCGAGAGGCGCTTGGCCCGCACCAGCCCGTCGACCGCGGCCTCGTCGACGAAGGCGGCCTCGCCCATGTCGATCGTGATCGTCGCCGTGGCGGGGTCGGCCAGCGCCCGGCGCACGCACTCGACGACCGACGACGCGTGCTCGACGTCGAGGTCGCCGCGCACGTCGATCACGACGTCGGCCCGGACGCTCCCGCTCGCGGCGTCGATCGCGCCGTCACCGTTGCGAACCTCGACCCACGACCGCCGTCCGTCCACCGTCGACCCCCACCGGGAGCGAGCTGCCCATGTACGACGGCGGCCGGCTCGTCGTGCGGGGGATCGTGACAGGTTCCTCGACGGCTGCCAAGGGGCGTTCACGCCCCGTGACCAGCACCGCAGTCCGCCTTCTCCTTCACTCCTTCAATTCGATGAGGATCTCGTGGTACGGGCGCCCGCCGGTGTTGCGGGCGGTCTCGATCCCGCCCTTGCGCACGAACACGGTGAGCCCGGGCGCGACCGAACCCTCGATGGTCTCGGTGTACGCGCCCTGCGTGTCGGGCTCGGGGATGCCGGTGATCTTGTCGCCGTCGATCTGCACCAGCAGGTAGTCGAGGTCGTGACGGTGCACCGCGCTGTCCTCGCCCGGCGCGAGGCGCATCTCCCACACCCGCACCTTCTCGTTCTCGAACAGCACCTTCGTGGCCACGTCCCCCAACACCCGCTCTGACATATCCCCTCCTCCGCGCGCGTCAGAGCGCGCGTGCCGGCTCCACGTAGTCGGTCACCATGCGGTCGAGCACCCCCGGCAGCTGGTCGGGGTTCGCCGCGGCGCAGATCAACACGAGCTGGTCGACGCCGGCGGCGCGGTACGGCTCCAGGTCCGCGGGCCCGACCGGCTCCAGGTACGGGCACACGACGACGTCGACATCCTCGTGCGCGCGATCGCGCTCGTCGAGCAGCTCGTGGAGGCGCGCGACGCGCTCCTTGGCCCGTTCCGGCGTGAGGCTGAAGCCGTGCCATCCCTCGCCGACGTCGGCGACGCGCCGGAGCGCGGGCTCGCTCTCGCCGCCGAAGTACACCGGCAGCCGCGACTGCACCGGCTTCGGGAACATCCGGCACGGCGCGAGCTCGTAGCAGGGACCCGAGTGCTGCGACAGGTCGTCCTCCCAGAGCGCGCGCATCACCTCGAGGTACTCCCGCGTGCGCGCGGCACGTTCGGGGAACGGCGCGTCGAGGGCTTCGAACTCCTCTCGCTGCCACCCGATGCCGACGCCGAGGTCGACCCGGCCGCCCGACAGCCAGTCGACCGTCGCGACCTCCTTGGCCGTGTAGACGGGATTTCGCTGCGGCACCAGGCACACCGCGGTGCCGAGCCGGATCTCGCGCGTGCAGTTCGCGAGGAACGCGAGCGTCGTGAACGGTTCCAGCATGCCGGTCGTGGCCGCGGGCAGGCTCAGGGTGCCGTCGCTCGAGTACGGGTAGCGCGGGTCGTACTCGTCGAAGAGCACGACGTGCTCCCCCAGCCACAGCTCCGCGAACCCCCGCTCCTCGGCCGCGGTCCCGAGCGCGGTGAGGTACTCGGGCGACGCGAGCGGGTTCACGCTCACCACGAACAGACCGATGCGCACTCTCGCCATCCCCCGTCGCGCCCGATTTCATGTCGCGGTCGAGTTCGCTTCGGCCACCCGGGCCTCCGCTTCCTCTCCGATCGCGGTGACGCTAATTCCTCGAGGGCGACCCGCGCGGCGGCGTCGCCGATATCTAGGGTCTTGCCGTGGAGCCGAGCGAGGTGCCGATGCCCGAGCTGAAGATCACCCACATCGACGACATGCCGTGGCAGGAGGTGAAGGCCCAGCAGCACGGCGACCGGCGGGTCTCGATCTGGGAGAAGTACCTCGAGTGGACCCCGGAGCTGATGGTCCTCTACGCGCGCTACGAGCCCGGCTACGTCACCGAGCGGCATGGACATCGCAGCGACCACATCGTCTACGTGCTCGAGGGCGAGATCACCGTCGGTGACGTCGTGTGCCGCCCCGGCACGAACATCGTGTTGGAGCAGGGCGCGGTGTTCGGTCCGATCGAGGCGGGTCCCGACGGCGCGCTCCTCCTCGAGATCATGATGGGTGATCCGCGCGCGGTGCCCGCAGATGCCGACGGGTACACGCGGTTGCTCGCCGAGCGCGGGATCATGCCGTTGCCCAATCCGCCGTTCGACGCGCCGGCCTGGTTCGGTACGCGCACCGACTCCGATCCCGGTCGCGCGTCCGAGCCATGAGCCGGTGATGGGGAAGCTGCTTGCCGTGCCGTGCCGCGATCACGAGAATGAGCCGCCCACGGAGCCGTGGATGCCTGATCGCCGATGCCTGGGGGTGCTGTGGTGAGCAAGGCGCGTTGGTCCGTTGCGTTGCTGGTGGTCGCGTTGGCGATGGCCGGATGCAGCCGCTCGAGCAGCAGCTCGAAGGGCAGCTCGGGCACCACGAGCGCGTCCGGAAGCGCCGCGGGCGCGGGCGACTTCGGCAATCTGAGCGACGTGTGCGGCCCCGGGGACGCCAAGGGCGCGACCGAGCAGGGCGTCACCGACACCACCATCCGCGTCGGGACCATGGCCGACCCCGGTGCGTCGGTGCAGCCCGGGCTCGACCAGGAGCTCTTCGACACCGCGACCGCGTTCGTCGACTGGTGCAACGCGGCGGGCGGGATCCTCGGCCGCAAGCTGCAGCTCGACCAGTGGGACTCCAAGCTCACCGAGGTCGCGGCACGCATGATCCAGGCGTGCGGTGTCGACTTCTCCCTCGTCGGCAACGGCGAGGCGTTCGACTCCGCCGGCGTCGACCAGCGGGTCAAGTGCAAGCTGCCCGAGATCGCCGCCTACACGGTGTCGAAGGAGGCGGGGCGTGCTCCCTACTCGATGGAGGCCCTCCCCGCGTCCGACCATCAGAGCGCGGTCGGAGGCCCCTTGCGTCGCCTGAAGGAGATCGACTCCTCCATCATCGGGCACGCAGGGCAGATCAGCAGCCAGCTGCAGTCGGTGAAGGACGCGGGAGACCGCGACCGCGCCGCGCTGAAGGCCCTCGGGTACACGCAGGTGTACTACGACGAGTCGCCGATCCTCGTCGACAACTACCGGCCCTATGCGCAGAACCTGCAGAGCAAGGGCGTGCAGGTCTTCCTCTTCGAGAACGCGCCCGACAACCTCGCGCGCCTCTACCAGTCGCTCGACGACATCAACTACACGGTGAAGTACGGCATCTTCGCCGGCAACATGTACGACCCCAAGCTCATCAAGAACGGTGGCGCGGCGCTCAAGGGCAACGTGCTCGTCGCCACCAGCCAGGTGCCGTTCGAGCTCGCGAGCACACACCCGGCGACGAAGCAGTACATCGACATCCTCTCGAAGTACGCGCACGCCCAGCCCAAGTCGCTCGGGGTCAACGCGTGGTCCTCGTGGCTGCTGTTCGCCAAGGCCGCGAAGGACTGCGGCTCCAAGCTCACCCGCTCCTGCGTGCTCGACAAGGCGTCGGCGGTCACCGACTGGACCGGCGGCGGCCTGCACGCGTCGACGACGCCCGGCAACGCGAGCCAGCCCGCGAACCCGTGCTTCCTGTTCATGCGGGCGACCCCGACCGGCTTCGTCTACGACAAGGAGGCGACGGCGCCGACGAAGGACATCTTCAACTGCACGCCGTCGAACTCGTTCAACCTGCCGGGCTACCCGACGTCATAGCCACGCTCCAAAGTGCGGCGTCGGAGCGAGGGACGGGCGGAGACGCTCGCCAGCGAACGAACGACACATGGCCTGTCGAGGATCGGCCGGAGCGCTGCAGCGAGGGAGTGAGCGAGAAGACGTCGCGTGGGCGATGATGAGCCCATGCGCTTCTCCTACGCCGAGTCGATGACCGACCCCACCTTCTACGCGCCGCTGGCGCGCGCGGCCGAGGACGCCGGCTACGACACGCTCCTCGTCCCCGACAGCATCTGCTACCCGGCCGAGTCGGACTCCACATATCCCTACAACAGCGACGGCACGCGCGAGTTCCTCGAGGACAAGCCGTTCATCGAGCCGTTCTCCCTCATTCCCGCGCTGGGAGCGGTGACGACGACGCTGCGCTTCACCACCTTCGTCGTGAAGCTGCCGATCCGCCATCCCGTCCTCGTCGCGAAGCAGGCCACGAGCGTCGCGGTGCTCACGGGCAACCGATTCGGCTTCGGCGTCGGGACCAGCCCGTGGCCCGACGACTACGCGATCTGCGACGTGCCGTGGGAGCGTCGCGGCAAGCGGATGGACGAGTGCATCGACATCATCCGCGGGCTCGCGGCGGGCGGGTACTTCGAGTACCACGGCGAGATCTTCGACGTGCCCCGCATCAAGATCTGTCCCGTGCCGACCGAGCCGTTGCCGATCCTGATCGGAGGCCACGGCGATGTCGCGCTCCGACGCGCGGCGCGTGTCGGCGACGGCTGGATGGCGGCGGGCGCGACCGAGTCGGAGCTCGACGGGTATCTCGCGAAGCTGGCGACGTTCCGCGAGGAGGCCGGCCGCGCCCGTGAGCCCTTCGAGATCCACGCGGTCTCGCTCGAGGGCTTCACGCCCGACGGGGTGAAGCGCTTGGAGGAGCAGGGCGTCACCGACCTCATCGTCGGGTTCCGCGATCCCTACACGACCGCGCACGACACCCAGCCCCTCCAGGAGAAGATCGACATGCTCAAGTGGTACGGCGACGAGGTGATCGCGAAGGTGCGCGGGTGACGAGCGGGAGCGGGCGATGAACCTCTCGATGACGCTGCCGACGATGCTGCCGCACGGCCGGCGCGAGGTGCTCGCGTGGTGCCGGGGCGTCGACGAGGGGCCGTGGACCAGCCTCGCGGTGCCCGAGCGCATCACGTTCACGAGTCACGACTGCGTGGTGCAGCTCGCGGCCGCGGCCGCGCTGACCGAGCGTGTGCGGCTCTGGACCACCATCGTGATCCTGCCCGCGCACGACGCGGTCGCGGTCGCGAAGCAGATGGCGTCGGTCGACGTGCTGGCCGACGGTCGCCTCACCGTCGGCGTCGGCGTGGGCGGACGGGAGCACGACTACCGGGCGGTCTCCGCGTCGAGCGAACGCCGATGGGCCCGCATGGACGAGCAGGTCGCGGTGATGCGTCGTATCTGGGCGGGTGAACCGCCGTTCGAGGGTGCCGACCCCGTCGGTCCACCGCCGGTGCAGGCGGGCGGTCCGCCGCTCGTCGCGGGCGTGATGGGCCCGAAGGCGATCGGGCGCGCGGCGCGGTGGGCGAACGGCGTCGACGGCGCGTGGACCGTCGACGGCGACGTCGCCACGATGACGACCGCGTTCGAGATGATCCGCGCCGCGTGGCGCGCGGCGGGCCGCACCGAGGCACCGCACCTCTCGACGAGCATCTGGTACGCGCTCGGGCCGGATGCGAAAGACCGCCTCGGTCGCTACGCGTACGAGTACATGCGGATCTTCGGTGAGGACGTCGGACGGTGGGCGGCCGACAGCGTCACCTGCTCCACGCCCGAAGCGCTGCGCGACGCGATCGACGGCGCGCGTGACGCGGGCGCCGACGAGTTCTTCCTCGTCCCGACCACGGCTGATCCCGACGAGCTGAAGCGCACCCGCGACGCGCTCGGCGTCTAGGGCTCCCCGCGCTCGTCGCGGGCACGAGCGATGCGGGCCTGCAACGCGCGGATGCCGTCTGCGAAGCCGGGCCGGTCCATCGACCACTGCTGCACCGGGAGCCCCGCATCTGCGGCCGCGTCTGCGTCGGTGAGGGCCGCGCTCTCCAGCAGCGTCCGCTTGGTCACCCGCACGAGCTCGCGGTCGCGCCCCGGCGGCGCGGCGGTGAGCACGATCGCTCCCGCGTCGCGCGCGAGCGCGTCGTCGATCACGTGCGCAAGCGCGTCGCTCGTCGCCTTCGACAGCGCGTTCCGATGCTCGGCATCGTCGAGGTGCACGCGCGCGACGCCGTCGTCGTCAACGTTCAGCGTGACCGGTGAGCTCACTGGGCCACCGTCGGGCCGCCGATGATGGCGGACGGAGAACGCAGGGTGAGCTGCTCGATCCCGACCGTCGGGTTGTCGAGGACGCTGGCGAGCGTGCCCACGATCACGCGGGCGACGTGCTCGGTGTCCATGAATTCCTCCTGCCACAGACCGTGACGGGTCCAGTCGTCGAACACCGACGCCATCACATCCGGGTCGAACTCGTTGCCGAAGTCGGTCGGCACGGTCGCGCCGACGGTGACGCACCCGAAGCGCAGTCCCGGGTGCTCGGCCCGCCAACCCCGCAGCGACTCCTCGAGCGCGGCCTTGCTCGACGCGTACGCGACCAAGCCCGTACGCGGCCGGCCGACCGCTTCCGACGACAGCACGATGACGGTTCCCGTCGTCCCGAGCGCTGGGATCGCGGCCCGCACCACCTGCTGCACGCCGATGGTGTTGGTCTCGAAGACGCGCCGCCAGTCGTCGGCCGACGTGTCGCGCAGGCGTCGCAGCGGCGCGACGCCGACGGAGAACACGACCAGCTCGAGGCCGCCCAACGCGCCGAGCGCGTCGGCGACGATTCGCTCGCACGCCGCCGGATCGGAGATGTCGCCGGCGATCGCCACACTGCGTCCGCCGGCCGCGCCGACCGCCTCCGCGAGCACGTCTGCACGACGGGCCGAGAAGGCGACCGCCGCGCCCCTCGCGACGAGCTGCGTCGCGATCGCCCGGCCGATCCCCGCCGACGCGCCCACCACCAGCGCCCGCGTGTGCTCCAGTTCGTCGCTCATCCGTCTCCCACCGCCGCGCCCTCGTTTTGTATTCAATATCAGGTGTACCGTCGCCCCGTGGACGCCAACGACCTCATCCTCGTCAGTGTCGACGACCATCTCGTCGAGCCTCCGACCCTTTTCGAGGGCCACATCCCGAGCCGCTACGCCGCCGACGCGCCCAGGGTGGTCCGCGCCGACGACGGCTCCGACGTGTGGGTGTTCAACGGCATCACGATCCCCAACATCGGGTTGAACGCGGTCGCCGGCCGGCCCAAGGAGGAGTACGGCGTCGAGCCGACCGCGTTCGACGAGATGCGTCCCGGATGCTTCGACATCCACGAACGGGTGAAGGACATGAACGCGGCCGGTGTGCTCGCGTCGATGTGCTTCCCGTCGTTCCCCGGGTTCAGTGGACGCATCTTCGCGACCGCCGACGACAAGGACGCCGCGCTCGCGATCGTGCAGGCCTACAACGACTGGCACATCGACGAGTGGTGCGGGTCGTATCCCGGCCGCTTCATACCGATGGCGCTGCCCGTGATCTGGAACGCGGAGCTCGCCGCGGCCGAGGTCCGTCGCGTCGCGGCGAAGGGCTGTCACTCGATCACCTTCACCGAGAACCCGGCCCTGCTCGGGTTCCCGAGCTTCCACGACCCGTACTGGGACCCGCTCTGGACCGCGTGCTGCGACGAGCACGTGATCGTGTCGGTGCACCTCGGGTCGTCGGGCAAGCTCGTCGTCACCGCCGACAACGCGCCGGTCGACGTGATGATCACGCTCCAGCCGATGAACATCTGCCAGGCCGCCGCCGACCTGCTGTGGTCGCGGGTGCTCAAGGAGTTCCCCGCGATCCGCATCGCGCTGTCCGAGGGCGGCACCGGGTGGATCCCCTACTTCCTGGACCGCGTCGACCGCACGTACGACATGCATCACCTGTGGACCGGCCAGGACTTCGGCGACCGTCGACCGAGCGACGTGTTCCGCGAGCACTTCCTGACGTGCTTCATCAACGACCCGGTCGGTGTGCAGCTGCGTCACCTCATCGGCATCGAGAACATCGCGTGGGAGTGCGACTACCCGCACAGCGACTCGTCGTGGCCCTACCCCGGTGAGGACCTGCTCGCGAGCGCGACGGGCGTGCCGCGCGACGAGCTGGACCTCATCACGTGGGCCAACGCGGCGCGCTGGTACTCGTTCGACCCGTTCGAGCACCGGGCGAAGGGCGACGCGACCGTCGGCGCGCTGCGCGCCGAGGCCGCGGGCCACTCGGTCGAGGTCCGCTCGTTCGACAAGGGTCGCGTGCCGCGGGGCGCCGGCACCGACCTGAGCGAGCTCGCCGCCAACGCCACCGCGTAGCCCCGGCCATCTCCCACCACCAGTTGGGACATGATCGGGCGCCATGGCGCCGGATCGTGTCCCAACTGAGCGGGGGTGTCAGTCCTCCCAGGGTTCGAAGAGGCCGTCGAACTCGAGCTTGCCGTTGCGCACGCGCCCGTAGAGCAGCCAGTCGCCCTTGAACAGGTTGTGGTCGTGGGGCGCGCCCGCGATGTGGGTGTGCGGACCGCCGGTCGTGCTGGGCAGGAAGCGCAGGTTCTCGAGGCCGGCCTTGAGCCCGGGTCCCGACAGCACCGGCGCGCGGTGCAGCCCTTCCGCGAGGACGCGCGCGGTGTCGTACGCGAGCAGCGGGATCGCATTGGGCCAGAGCGCGACCTCCTCGTCGTACCTCGCGCGGTAGCGCTGCACGAACGGCTCGACGAGCGGGTTGTCGGGGCAGTACTGGTCGATGCCGACCCAACCCTCGAACTTGTCGAAGCCCATGAGGTAGAACATGAACGCGGTCGTCATGATGCGGGGCGGGTCCCACTGCAGCGCGTCGAGCGCCTCACGCATCAGCCCCTGCGCGGCGAGCATCCCGTAGCCCATGTACACCAGCGCGTCCGGCTCGGAGCGTTGCAGGTTGCGCAGGTGCGCGGCGAGGTCGTCGGGCGTCTGGCTGACCGTCTCCAGCGCGCCGATCGTGATGCCGCGCCGGCGCGCCTCCTGACGGAAGAACCGGAAGTACTCCTCGCCGTTGGGTGAGATCTCGTTGATGACCGCGACGCGTTCGTGGCCGTTGCGCTTCAGCCAGCCTGCGATGAGCGCGGCGTCGCCGCCACAGTCGCCGTTGCCGAGACGGAAGCAGTAATCGCCGTGGAAGCGCTCGGTGCCACACCAGCTGATCAACGGGACCTCGAGATCGTTCGCGTACGGCGCGACGACCATGCCGTTGTCGGAGCTGTACGCACCCGCGACGCCGATGCAGCCCTCCTCGACCAACGACAGGAACCCGTCGATCGCGTTCTTCGCCGAACCCTGGGGCAGGCCGTTCTCGGGATGGATGACGAACTCGACGGGCCGGTTGAGCACCCCCGTCTCGATGGCCTCGTCGAAGGCCATGCGGTGGATCTTGTCGGCCCAGCCGCCCGGACCGCCCAGTGCCGCGCCGAGCCACCCGATCCTGACCGGCTCCATGTCGAGCGCCACGGTTCCCCCTTCGCTGCTTCCCCGATTCGTATACGTTATGCAGCCCGAGGCCGGGCGCGTCGGGTGCGTCGGGTCACGGTCGACGATCAGGGGGAATCGTGATGGCTGCTGTGCCCGCGCTCGACCAGCTGTCCCGCTCCGAGCTGGTGCCGGTCGCGTTCGACGCCATGCTCTCGGGGATGATCGTGACGCGGGCGATGCTGCCGCAGGTCGTGATGGCCGGTGGCGACCTCGACCTCATGAACGAGATCGCGATCGAGGAGTGGATGGGCGCGAGCCCCGTCTACACCGCGCGCATGAAGCGGCTGATGGGCATCGAGGGCGACGACGTCAGGACGATCATCAAGGCGCTCCAGCTCGACGTCGGGTTCGTCCACCAGTACATGGACGTGGTCTACGAGGTCGCCGACGACCACCACGCCGAGTTCTGGCTCAACCACTGCGGCGCGCTGCTCGACGCCGAGCCCCACGGCGAGGAACGCGTCTTCGGGATGTGCCACACGATCGAGGACCCGACGTTCGACGCGACCGCGCTCGCCACGAACCCACGGGCGCGCATCCGGCCGATCCACCGCCCGCCCCGCACGCCGGCCGACCGCCATCCGCACTGTCACTGGACGCTGATCATCGACGAGGCCAACGACCCGGTCGGTCCCGTACCGCTGACCGATCAGGTCGCGTCGCTGCCGCTCGCGAGCGTGCCGAACGAGATTCCGCCGGACCGTGAGCCGGGCGGCATGCGCGACTACCGCGGACCGTTGAACACCGGCTTCCACCTCGCGGACCTGTCGTCGGGTGCCCTCGTCGGCGCGGCACGCGAGTTCCAGATGCAATCGCACCTGCTCGTCGCCGCGACCGAGCTCTCGCTGGCCGACCACTTCGACGCCGATCGGGCGCGCGCCATCATCTCTGACGCGTGGCTCGGCGCGGGATGGATCGCAGCGGAGCGTCTCTCGCGCGCGCTGCGCATCGAGCGCGCCGACACCCAGGCACTCGCGCGTGTGCTCGCACTCACGCCGATGCTGCCGCCCGGCTTCGAACGCACGGTGACCGTGGAATCCGACCGGGTGCACGTCGAGCTCGCGCCCGTCGTGCGCGGACTGCTCGACACGAGGCATCCGGGCTGGTGCGGCGTGCTCGCGAGCGGCGACGTCCGCGGCCTCGAGGGCATCGCGCGCGGCGTTGATCGGACCGCGACCGTCGACACCCTGACCGTCGGCGACGACCGCGTCGCGTTCGACGTGGTGCCCCACCCGGGCGCGACGCCCGCGACAGAGCCCGACCCGGTCGCGCTCTGTCGCATCGGGATGGTGAGCTCGTGGACGTTCGACCTCACCGACCCGGTCGCGTCCCGCTCCTAGCCCGCCCTCGTGACGTAGCGCAGCGCGAGGAGCGCGGGCTTGGGCGCGCCGTTCAGTCGTTCGAGGCCCAGGTTGTCGCTCCACGACGTGGTGTCGGTCGACTCGTCGCGGATCTCGTGCACGAACAGCGGACCGACGTACGGGTACGTCGCCCACTGCTGATACTCCGACATGACGTACTGGGCCTGGGTGGTGGGGCTCACCGACATCGAGCTCGTGCCGGTCGGCGCACCCCACTCGGTGCCCCAGATCTGCTTGGCGCCGTCGCCGTTCGCGGCCATCACCGCGTGGAGGGTCTGGGTGTAGAGCAGCGCGTTCCACCCGATCGTCCCGCTCGTCGGCGCGTACGGCAGCGGCGGGTACGGGTGGTGCCCGACTGCATCGAAGTAGCCCTTCGCGCCGGCGGCGTACATGGCCTTGAGGAAGTTGACCGGGTGGCGGGGGTCGGTCGGGTTGGAGCCGAGGTCGCCGTGGGGCGCCAGCCCACCGGTCACGACGAACGCACGTGAATCGGCCGCGTGCAACGCGACGTATGCGGGCTTGAGCAACGCGACGTACGCGGCCGCGTCCGGTCCGCCGGCCGACGCCCACCACGGATCCCAGTTCGGTTCGTTCCAGATCTCCCAGGTGTGCACGCCCTGCGGTGCATAGCGCGCGGCCGCGGCCGCGACGAAGGTCGCGTACGCGTTCGGATTCGCGGGCGGGCAGTACTGCGTCTGGCTCGGGCAGGCGGCACTGCTCGGCCGCGCCCAGGGCGGCGTGTACGCGGCCAGCCCGAGCACCTGGAGACCCCGGCCGCGAGCCGCACTCACGATGCGATCCTCGTAGGTCCAGTTGTAGGAGCCCGGCCCGTTCGGCTGCACCGAGTTCCAGTCGAACGGCAGACGGATCCAGGTCGCGCCGGTGGAGACAATCGCGTTCAGGTCCGCCTGCAGCTGCGCGTCCGACTCCCAGAGGAACATGCCCGACGTCGAGAAACCGACCCGCGAGGTCGCGATGCGTGCGGTGCCGCCACCCCCGCCGAAGCTCGGCCCGCCACCGAACGGCGTGCAGCCGGCCGCCGCGGCCGCGACGACGAGCATCGCCGTGACGGTCGAGATGCGCGCCCTGTTGGGGCGCGCGCCATCCTGTCGTTGCGCCCGCATCGGGCGGCAGAACCAACGCATGTTCCCTGCCCCGTGCTCACGCGCCCTGCGCGCCGCCGGTCGTTTCGGGCCAGGATGCGGCAACCGCCTCCGCGCGGGAATAGGCCGCTCGACCCTTTTCGCCACGGTCGGGATCAGGCCACCCGGCTCCGCTCACCGCGAGTGAGCGCCGGCCATCACCCGAACGGTGTCGCACAGGTGTTGTGCAGACGGCCGCGACCGTCCCGTAACGCGATCGCGACGAGCACGACAGCTCGAGATGATGCAATCGCGGTCGTGACCGACGAGGCCGGGCCCGCGTCGGAGCGGGCACGGACGGCGACGACGGCCGGGCGCGTGGCTCATCCCCCCGAGCGCGCCCGGCCTCGCCGCCTCCGGCGCGGGGCGCGCGCCCAACCTCTGATCGGTTCAGCTCGCGAGCCTGATCTCGTCGGTGCGGAACTCGGCCGGCAGCTCGTAGCGGTCCGACACCCGCAGCAGCCGGTACCCGCCGTGGGTGGTGGCGGCCGCGACCTCGAACCCGCGGGTCCAGGTGCGGGAGAACCGGTTGCACACCTCGACCGGCGTCCCGGGTGGTAGCGCACGAACGGGCGTCACGTCCATCACCGACTCCTCGGCTCGTCTGCGATCCCTGCCCGCGACACCAGCGTCGTCACGACGTGTCACGGGCGGGTTTCCGGGAGTCGACAACGAGGTGCCGACTCCCCGAAGAATTGCTGACGCGCATCGCGTGAGAGGGAGATGAAGCGGAGGCCAGGGCGGAGGCCAGGTGGCCGAAGCGCAATCGACCAGTGGAGAGAAGGGTGAGGACCGTGCGGCGTTCGATCGACGAGGGGCTCGGTGACGAGGACGCGGGCGACGAGGTGACGCAGTGCAGCTGGGCCGTCGCGCTGACCGACGACTACGACGACACCCGGCCCCGCGTCGTCGTCACCCTCGAGGAGCTCGGCCGCCGGGGTCAGGGGCTCGCGGTGCACCTGCCGCCCGACGGTGCGCGCCGGCTCCGCACCGCGTTGCGCCTCGCGCTCGCGGAAGCGGGCGAGCCCGCGGGCGACTGACGCGCGCGGCGATGTGCGTCAGCGCCGGGTGGTCGTGCCGCGCCGCGCCAGTGCGTCGATCGTCACCGCGGCGAGGAGCACGATCGCGGTGACGATGTACTTCGACGCCGCGCTGAACCCCTGCAGGCCCATGCCGTTGTCGATCGCCGCGATGACGATGCCGCCCACCACCGCGCTCATCGGCTTGCCCCGGCCACCGAACAGGCTCGTGCCGCCGATGACCGCCGCTGCGACCGCGTAGAGCACGAGCGTGCCGCCGTCGAGGTTGGTGGACACCGAGCGCAGGCGGGACGCGTAGATGACGCCTGCGATGCCGGCGGTCATCGACGCGAGCCCGAAGCAGTACGTGCGGATCCGCGCCAGGGGGATACCGGCACGCCGCGCCGCCTCCGCGTTGCCGCCGATCGCGTAGACGTAACGGCCGAACCGGGTGCGTCCGAGCAGGATGCTCCACGCGATCAGCACGCCGAGCACGATCAGGATGACCCACGGCACGCCGCGGATCGGGACGAGCACGCCGCGGTCGCGGTTGCAGATCCAGACCAGCACGATCCCGGCGACCGCGGCCGCGACGATCTTGACGATCGTGAAGCTCACCGGCGGCGCGACGAGACCGCTCTTTCGCCTGCGGGCGTCGCGGAACCAGATGAGCAGCCCGTAGATCCCGATGCCGACGATCATGATGATCCAGCCGGCGGCCGGCGTGAGGTTGCCGTTGGCCAGGTCGTTGACGACGTTGTCGCCGATCGGCAGCGTCCCGCCGTTGCCGATGATGCGCAGCATCACGCCCTGGAAGCCGAGCAGGCCGGCGAGGGTCACGACGAACGACGGCAGGCCGAGCCGGGTGATGATCGTGCCCTGGAACAGGCCGATCGCAGCGCAGACCGCGAGCGCGGCGATGATCGCGGCCCACCACGGCCAGCCGACGCTCTCCTTCACCAATTCCGCGGTCACGATGCCGCCGATGCCCCCGACGAAGCCCGCCGAGAGGTCGATCTCGCCGAGCAGGAGCACGTACACCTCGGCCATGGCCAGGAGCATGTAGACCGCGCCTTGCACGAGCAGGTTCACGATGTTGCCGGCGGTGAGGAACTTGTCGTTGAGAGTCTGGAAGATGATCGAGATGATGATGAGGCCGACGATCACGGGGAGCATCCCGCTCTCGCCCGCGCGCAGCCGCGCGAACCAGGCACGGACGTACTCGCTCAGGGAGTTCGCGACGAGCTCGACGGGAACCGTCGATGCGGGCGCGACGGCGCCTTCCTCACGCTCGGCCTCGGTGACGAGCTGGTCCTCGTCGAGCTGCGACATCGTCGGCCCCTTACGACTCGGCGGATCCGCCGTCGGCCGCGGCGTCGGTGTCCTTGCGCGGTGTGCGGCTCGAGCGGCCCGACGTCATGTAGTCGACGACCGTCTCACGGTCGAACTCGCTGATGGGCCCGCTGACCACCATGCGGCCGAGGTGCAGGATCGCGATGCGGTCGGCGACCTCGAACACGTCGTTCATGTTGTGCGAGATGATGATGACGCCGACGCCGCGGTCGGCCAGTCGCCGTACGAGATCGAGCACCATGCGCGTCTGCGCGACACCGAGGGCCGCGGTCGGCTCGTCCATGATGACGAGCCGCGAGTTCCACAGCACCGACTTCGCGATCGCGACGGCTTGGCGCTGTCCACCCGACAGCGACGCGACCGGCTGGCGGATGGAGCGCACGGTCGTGACGGAGAGGCTCTGCAACGTCTCGCGCGCCGCGATCTCCATGCTCTCCTCGTCGAGGAGGTCGAAGCGGGTCCGCTCACGACCGAGGAACATGTTCTGCACGATGTCGAGGTTGTCGCAGAGCGCGAGGTCCTGGTACACGGTCTCGATCCCGAGCGCGGCGGCGTCGCGCGGCGCGCGGATGTGGACGGGCCGACCTTCCCAGTAGATCTGACCGCCGTCGGGGTGGTGGATCCCCGCGATGCACTTGATGAGCACCGATTTGCCGGCCCCGTTGTCGCCCGCGAGCGCGGTCACCTGACCGGCGGGCACCGTGAAGTCCACCTGCGTGAGCGCTTGCACCGGGCCGAAGCGCTTCGTGACCTTGCGCAGCTCGAGGAGCGGCGCGCCGCTCTCCGTCGGGCGCTCGCCAGTCGTGTCGTCGCCCGGCCGTTCTGAGGTCGTCCCCGTGGTGGTCATCGCCTTCGACACCTCTCGGACCGTGCGGTCCGTCCCGTGATGGCGACCGGGCTGCACCCGACGGTAGTCGGGTGCAGCCCGGCGCCGCTCACGAGGTTGCTCGGACGGTTCCTTCCGCTACGGCTGGATCCCAGCTGCGGTGCAGGCGCTCGCGAGCGCGCTGGTGCAGAGATCCGACGCCTTCACGAACTGGTCCTTGACGACCGTTGCGTTCATGTTCGACGCGTTCACCGAGATCGGCACCAGCAGCGACGACGGGACCTGCTTGGTCTTCGCGTCCGATGAGCCGTTCACGAGACCCGACGGCGGGGTCGCACCCGCGCGGAGGTACATCGCGAGCGCGACCGCGGCCTGTGCCTCGACGTAGATCGGCTTGTAGACGGTCATGCACTGGTAGTTGGCCAGGATGTTCTGCAGGCCCTGCGTCGTCGCGTCCTGACCGGTCACAGGGACCTTCTTGGCCGGGATCGACAGCGTCTTGAGGCCCGAGATCACCGCGTTGCCGACGCCGTCGTTCGGCGCGACGACCGCGTTGATGTTGTTGTGCGCCGCGTACTGCTGCTGGAAGATGGTCAGGGCCTTCTGGTTGTCCCACGTCCCCGCGGGCTCCGCCACCTTGGTGTAGCTGCCGTCCGCGAACTTCGGGTCGAGGACCGAGTGGTAGCCCTGCGAGAACAGCGACGCGTTGTTGTCGGTCGGGTCGCCGTCCATCACCAGCACCTGCGGCTTCTGCACGTTCCACGCGGTCACGCAGTCGACGAAGCCCTGACCGATGAGCTTGCCGACGTTCACGTTGTCGAAGCTCACGTAGTACGACGCCGAGCCATTGAGGGTGAGGCGGTCGTAGTCGATCGTCTTGACGCCCTTCGACGCCGCGTCACGCTCGATCGCCGCGCCACTTCCGGAGTCGAGCGGGTCGACGAGCAGCACGCTCGCGCCGTTGGTGATCGCGGCGTCGGCCTGCGTCTGCATCGTGCTCGGGCTGCCCTGCGCGTTCTGCACCTGGAAGTCGCCCGCGCTCAGGCCCACGGCCTGGAACGCGCGCGTCAGGAACGGTGCGTCGTACTGAACGTAGCGCTGCGACGATTGCGTGTCGGGAAGGAGCACCGCGACCTTGCCCTTGCCCTTTGCCGCCAGTGCCTTGAGCTTCGCCATCGCGGAGAAGTCGCTCGTGAACGACGTGACCGTGATGGAGACGTTCGTACTCCCGCCGGTCGTCGTCGTGCTCTTGGACTTCCCGCTGGACGAGCTGCCGCATCCGGCGAGCGCAACCGCGGCGGCGATGGCAACGGACGCCATTCCCGCGCGTCGATACGAGGACCTTCTCATGCGTGCTCCTCTGTTGTGCCTCTCTTGCGTTTCCCCCGCAAACACCGAGGACCTGCTGAGTATCTTCGCGCCGCAACTACAGGCCTAGGGACCACCGACCCTGTTCGTCACGGGTCGACCGTGGCGTGCACTTCAGGACCTCCGGCCCTGGACGGCCGCCGACCCCGGGGCACCGATCGCGATGCGCGTTCGACAGCGCTCGAACGTCGACGGAGCGTGGCCGTCGAACGCGCGCGGGCGGCTCAGGTGAAGTCGGAACCGCCGTCGACGTTGACGTTCGCGCCGGTCATGTACGAGTTGCGACGCGACGCCAGGAACGCGATGACGGGGCCGATCTCCGCCGCGTCACCCGCGCGGGGGAGGTGCGCAGGGTGACCGAAGTGCTCCTTGATCCCGGCCATGATCCCGTAGAGGTCGTCGGGATCGATGCCGACGCTGCGCGCCCATGCCTTCAATGACGGCGTCGCGAAGCTGCCCGGCGACACGGTGTTGACGAGGATCTCCTCCGGCGCCAGGGTCAATGACAAGTTCTTGGTCACGCTCGTCACCACCGCTTTGGCCGCTGTGTACGCGGTGAGCGACTCGCTCTGGCGCTTGGTGGAGTGGGCCGAGACGTTGACGATGCGCGCCCATGCCGCGACCCGCAGCAGTGGCAGCGCGGCGCGCACGCAGCGGATCATTCCCATGGCGCCGACGTCGAACGCCTCCTGCCATTGCTCGTCGGTCAGCTGCTCGAAGCCGCCGATGCCGGTCGGGCCGGTGGCGTTCACGAGGATGTTGAGCTCCCCCCAGCGCTCGGCCACGGCCGCGAACGCGGCGTCGACCTCCTCGGGCACGGTGATGTCGGCACGCAGCGCGACCGCGTCCGGGCTGCCCAGCGCGCGCAACCGGTCGACCGTCTCATCGAGGTCGCGCGGCGTCCGGGCCAGCACCGCGACGCGCGCGCCGTCCTCGGCGAAGCACTCGGCCGCCGCCCGTCCCATCCCCTGCGTGCCACCCTGCACGACCGCGGTCGCGCCCGCCAGACCCAGATCCATGGGCGGA
>DATBEZ010000034.1:0-3462 GCA_036558745.1 Acidimicrobiia bacterium | reverse complement strand
GACGGCGTGCTCTACACGTCCGACGGCCGCGACGTCGAGATGAGCGTTGCCAGCACCAAAGCCTTCTACGCGCAGGTCGCAGCGGGCTTTCTCCTGACCTTCGCGCTCGCGGACTCGCTCGGCGTTCCCGATGACGACGAGCGGCAGCGCATCCTGCGCGGCCTCCGGGATCTTCCCGATGCGATGCAGGCCGTGCTGGCGAAACGCGCCGAGATCGAGCAGATCGCGATCCGCCAGGCTCCCAGCCGCAGGTACTGGGCGGTCGTGGGCAACGGAGCGAATCGCGTTGCGGCGAACGAGATCCGCATCAAGCTCTCCGAGCTTTGTTACAAGTCGATCGCCTGCGATGCCACCGAGGACAAGAAGCACATCGACTTGTCGTCCGAGCCGATGATCGTCGTCTGCGCCGCGGGAATGTCCGGATCGAACGCGGACGACGTCGCGAAGGAGCTGGCGATCTACCGCGCGCACAAGGCCGCGCCGATTGCGATCGTCGACGAGGGGGAGGAGCGGTTCGGCGCTGCGCTCGAGACGATCACGGTGCCTGCCGTGCACCCGCCGCTGGCGTTCGTCGTCGCCGCGATGGCGGGTCACCTCTTCTGCTACGAGGCCGCGCTCGCGATCGACGCCTCCGCGCTGCCGTTGCGCGAGGCGCGCGCGGCGATCGAGGATGCTGCGGTGCAACTCGAGGTCGGACCTGAACGAGTGCTGGAGGCGCTGACGGAGCGGCTCGAGGCACCCGCCGCGAAGTTCTTCGACGGTCTGCGCGCGGGTTCCTACGACGGCAGCCTGGAGGCCGCGACTGCGGTCCAGATCGCTTCGCTCTTCCGGTACGCGACCAGCGTGCTCCCGCTCGACGCCTTTCAGGTCGAGTACGGGCGCGTCGGCACGCCGGGGACCGTCGTCGACGACCTGACCGCAGCGCTGACCCGCGGGATCGAGGAGCTGACGCGGCCCATCGACGCGATCAAGCACCAGGCGAAGACCGTCACCGTCGGCATCTCGCGATCGGACGAGACGCTCCTGCGGGCCGCGCTGGTGCAGGAGGTGCTGGCCGCCGGCGCGACGCGCGACGGGCTGAGCTACCGGGTGCTGCGGACGCTCGTCGACCTCGACCCTGCAGTGCTCGGGGTGACCGGGTTCACGCGCTACCGCATCGACGGTGATCCGGACAGCGACGACGCGCGGATCGGCGTCGTGGACCGCGGCGGCATCGCCATGCAGCTGCAATCACGCACCGACCGCAATCCGTCGCTGCGGGACACGAAGGCGACGGTCGCGGTGGAACGTGAGGTCTTCGTGACGCGCGGCCGGAGCGACGGGCGCAACATCATGATCGTGCCGGAGGTGAAGAGCAATCAGACGGTCGGGCTCGTGCTCCTGCACCTCGAGCTCGAGGATCGTCTCGCACCCGACGTCGCGCGCGGCGTGTTGCAGGGCTACCGCCACCGCTATACCGCCCTGCGGGGTGCGGTCACCGAGACCGAGCCGTCGTTCGACGACGCCGTGCTGGCCGAGGTCCCCGTGGTCGACTTGTTGGTGTTGCCGATCAGCACGCTCGCCGATCGGTGGCGCCGACGCTCCGCGTGAGCCCTCGATGAGCTCGCCGGGTGTCGTGGGCATCGGCACGGACCTCGTGGAGATCGAGCGCTTCAGGCTCGCGTTGCATCGAACGCCACGGATCGCCGAGCGTCTCTTTTCGGACGCGGAACGCGGGTACGCGGCCCGATTCCGTGACCCGGCACCTCGTCTGGCCGCTCGCTTCGCCACGAAGGAAGCCGTGATGAAGGCGCTCGGTGTCGGGCTGTGGAAGTTCGCGATGCGCGACGTCGAGGTCGTCCGGCAGGCGAGCGGGCAGCCGGAGGTCGCGCTGTACCGACGCGCCGCCGAGCTTGCCGGCGACCGCGGTGTCGTGGCCTGGCAGCTGACATTGACCCACACTGACGAGACCGCACAGGCGATCGCTCTCGCGCTCGGGGGCGCGTGATGCAGCCGGTCGTCACACCGTCCGAGATGGCCGCAGCCGACCGGCGCGCGATCGAGGAAGGCACGTCGTTCGAGACCCTCGTGGATCGGGCGGGCACCGCCGTCGCCTGGCACGTCCGGCACGTCGTCGGTGGTGTGTACGGGCGGCGCGCGGTCGTCGTCTGCGGCAAGGGCAACAACGGTGCCGACGGGCTGGTCGCGGCCGAGCGGCTGCGCGCCTGGGGCATGGGTGTGGACGTGCTTCGCCTCGAGGACGATCCGCCCAAGGACGCGCTCGCCGAGGTCTGCGACCGCGCGGACGTCGTGGTCGACGCCATGTACGGCACCGGGTTCCGCGGATCGCTCGACGGGTTCGCGGAGGAGGTCGCGAACGCGACGACCCGTGCGAGCGCGACAGTCGTCGCGGTCGACATCCCGTCGGGCGTCGACGGAACGACGGGCGAGTGCTCGGGCGAGGTGGTGCGCGCCGACCACACGCTGACCTTCGCAGCACGCAAGACCGGGCTCGTCCTCCAACCGGGCCGGGCGCACGCGGGAGCGGTCACGGTCGCCGACATCGGCATCCGCGTCGATCCGTCGCCGGTGGGCATCACCGACGGCGTCGACGTGCTCCGCTGGCTTTCCCCGCGCGAACCCGACACCCACAAGTGGGCGGTCGGCGGTGTCATGGTCGTGGGTGGCGCCACGGGCATGACCGGCGCGCCGCAGATGGTGAGCCACGCCGCGATGCGCGCGGGAGCGGGCATCGTGTGGTGCGCGGTGCCGGGTCATGAAGCCGCAGCGGCCGCGTCGGGCTCCGAGGTGATCACCGTCGCCGTGGCGGCCGCTGACGACGGCACGCTCGCGGCCGACGCGGCGGCCCGTGTGCTCGACGACGCCGGCCGTTTCGGTGCGCTCGTCGTGGGGCCCGGGCTGGGGGGCGGCAGCGGTGTGGAGCAGGCCGTCCGCCGGCTCGTGTCCGAGGCCCGCGTCCCGCTCGTGCTCGATGCCGACGGTCTCAACGCGCTCCACGGTGATCTGACACTGCTCCGGGAGCGCGGCGCCTCACTCGGCGCGTCCACACTGCTCACGCCTCACGACGGCGAGTTCGCCCGCCTGATGGGCGAGCCGCCCGGGTCCGACCGCATCGCCGCTGCACGCCGGCTCGCGGACGCCGCGCAGTCGACCGTGCTCCTCAAGGGCTCCACCACCATCGTGGCCGAGCCGGGCTCGGGCGGTCGCGTGGCGCTCAACACGACCGGCGGGCCCTGGCTCGCGACCGCCGGCAGCGGCGACGTGCTGTCCGGGATCGCGGGCGCTTTCACGGCACGCGGTTGCGAGATGTTCGAGGCCGGCGCGGCCGGGGCGTGGGTACACGGCCGCGCTGCGGACGCCGCCGGGCATACTGGGCTCATTGCCGGTGATCTCATCGACGCGCTCCCCGAGGTTCTGCGCGATCCTCTCGGGCGCGTTCGCGACCAGGAGGCCTGAATGGCG